>CBFGPE010000015.1:0-65909 GCA_965650625.1 uncultured Azospirillum sp.
CAGACTGCCGTCACAATGATCTCGGCGGGACAGTGCTAGCCGGCGTAGCGGGGATCGGGGCGCGTTGTCATGCCGTCCCATACCCCGCACGGCCCACTCCGGCAACTGGGTGGTCAACAAGTTGACGGCGCCCACTCATCTGCAATTCACCCCCGTGGTCCGGACTGGCGCCGAACCAGTTTATGGTGCAGCAGGACTTCTCCTACCCGGGTGCCCGCCCGCAGGTCGCGCAGGCTGGCCACAATCGCTGCGCCGAAGTCGTGGTAGGGAATCTTGACCGAACTGAGCCAGGGGGCGATCCAGGCGTTGAGATCGTTGTCATCGATGCCGACCGGGCAGCAATCCTCCGGAATGCGAGTCCCCTGCTCGCCGGCCGCGCGGAAGAGACCGTAGGCCATCAGGTCGCTGGGGCAGAGGACGCCGTCAGGCCAACCGCCATCGGCGGCGAGCCGCAATGCGGCAGCATAGCCGCAGTCGAGATGGTTTGCGCCCGCCCCGTCGCAACGGCGCACCATCATATCCGGTTGCCGCTCTCGAATCCGGTCGAGAAATCCCTCCACCCGTTCCCGGATGGTCGAGGAGAGTTCCGCCGGGTGGATCACTGCCGGTGAACGCACGCCGCAGGCCAGCAGATGGTCGGCCGCGTCGGCCCCGGCCTGCCTGTTGTCGATCCCGATGAAGGGGCCGCCGCCATAGGGGTTGCGCCGGTTCACGAAGACGATCGGCTCGCGCCGGTCCAGCGATGCCTCCAGCTCGGGGCTGGCGACCGCGCTGACCAGAATGAACCCCTCGGCGAAGCGCGACCGCATCGCGCGCAGATACTCGTCTTGCAGGTCCGGACGGTCATGGGTGTCGCACAGGATCATCACATAGCCGGCAGCGCGGAGGGCTGCCTCCGTCGACGCGGCGATGGCGGCCATGGCTGGGTTGTCGAGATTGGGCGCCAGCATGGCGACCAGACGGCTGTCTCCCCCGCGCAGGCTTCGGCCGACGGGGTTGGGGCGATAGCCGCGCTCCGCGATCAGGCGCTGCACCTTCGCCACCGTCGTCGCGGATGCCCGCCTCAGGTCACCGTTGGCGATGCGCGAGACGGTGGAGACGGACACTCCCGCTTCGGCCGCGATGTCGACCAAGGAGATTTGTCCGGAAGTCTGGCCCGCCGCCTGTCCCGGTTCACGGCGCCGATCGTTCATGACCCCCTCCATTTGCGTGCCGAGCATTGCCGTTGACAGTTTAGGCAAACGTTTGCCATATTCAAGTCCGAAGAGCGGAGCCGGGAATTCCCCGCCTGCGTCGAGCTGCCGGTATTGGCAGAAAACAGGTCCGGACAGGGGCCGAGTAAGGGTCCGGAAGCGACCCCAAGGAGGAAACGCAATGAAAAAGGCAGCATGGATGGCCGGCTGTGCGCTGGCGTTGTCGGTCCTCGGGAGCGCCTTCGGGTCTGCCGGTGCCCAGGCCGAAACCACGTTGCGCATCATGTGGTATTCCGACGGCAACGAGGGCGAGGTCATGAACGACCTGCTCCGCCGGTTCGAGGAGAAGAACAAGGACGTGAAGGTCGTCCTCGACCAGGTGCCCTTCAAGGCGATCAACGAGACTCTGCCGGTGCAGCTGGCCTCTGGCCAGGGTCCGGATCTGGCCCGCATCACCGATATGGGCGGCTTGGCGCCCTACCTGATGGACATTCGTCCCCATCTGAAGGATGCGGCCTATTGGGAGCAGAATTACGGACCGTTCCTGCAGTGGATGCGGGTGCCGGGCAACACCACCGCGATCCCCGGCTACATGACGCAGCTGACGGTGACCGGCCCCTTTGTCAACAAGACGCTGTTCGAACAGGCCGGCGTCGCCATGCCGGGCGCCAATGCCACCTGGGAGGACTGGGCCAAGGCTGCGAAGACGGTCGCCGACAAGGTGCAGGCGCCGTTCCCGGTCGCTTTCGATCGTTCCGGCCACCGCTTCTTCGGCCTTGCCGTCTCTCAAGGAGCACAAATGGCCGAGACCGGGGGCGAGCTGAAGCCGGTCGATGACGGGTTCAAGCGCGCCGCCAAGCTGATCGCCGACTGGCACAAGTCCGGCGTGATGTCGAAGGAGCTGTGGGGAGCGGTGTCCGGCACCGCCTATCGCGGCGCCAACGAGGAATTCAAGAACGCCCAGGTCGTCTTCTACGAATCCGGCTCCTGGCAGATCGCGCAGTTCGATAAGACCATCGGCGACGCTTTTGACTGGGTCGCCGTGCCGACGCCCTGCGGTCCGGCCAACTGCTCCGGAATGCCGGGCGGCGCCGCCCTGGTCGCCTTGAAGACCAGCAGCCATCCGGCAGAGGTGGCACGCCTGCTCGACTATCTCGCCAGCGAGGAGGTCGCCGCCGAGTTCTACGCTCGTACGCTGTTCGTACCGGGCCATCTCGGCCTCGCCAAGAAGGGCATCGCCTACAAGTCCGCCTCACCGCAGGCCGCGGCCGCGCTGAAAGTGTTCGGCGATGCGGTGGGCAAGCTGGATCCCGTCGCCTACCGCATCCAGGGCAATCCCAGCAGCCGCATCGTCTTCAACGCCGCCATCAGCCGTCTCGGCCAGGTGGTGGTCGGCGAGACGACCCCGGACGACGCCTATCAGCGGATAGCCGCCGACGTCGCCCAGCAGATCGCCGAGCGCAAGAAGAAGCAGTAACCCCCGGCCTTTGCTCCCAACCCTGGGCCCGCAACCTTGGGCCCCAACCATGGGCGGTGGATCATGACCGACACCATGAGATCGCACGGTGCCCCCGCGCGCGGTCCGTCCGCCGCCGCGGCTGCCGTCACCACGGGCAGCGCCAACGCCCTGATGCGGCTGACCGACCCGCCGATGCGGGCGGTGCAGCGCCTGATCGGCGCTGCGCGCATGCCCTATGTCTTCCTGCTGCCGAACCTCGTCTTCTTCGGGCTGTTCGTCTTCCTGCCCATCGGGATCAACATCGTCTTCTCGGTGACGGGCGGGACGGCGCTGTTCCCGGCGGAGCGGCCCTATGTCGGGGCGGAGCATTACGCCCGCCTGCTCGATTGCGGATCCTATCTGGAGGCCGCGAGCTGCCGGGAGGATCTGTTCTGGCGCGGGGTAGGAAACACGCTGACCTTCACCGTCTTCCAGATGGTGGCGATGGTGCTGTTCTCGCTGATCACCGCGCTGGTGCTGAACCGGCCCATCCGCGGCCGCGGCTTTTTCCGGGCGGTCTATTTCTTCCCCGTCCTGCTGTCGCCAGTCGTCGTCGCGCTGATCTGGAAATGGATCCTGCAGCGCGACGGGCTGCTCAATGCGGTGTTGACGACGGCGGGTGGCGAGAAGATCCTGTTCTTCGTCGATCCGGGCTGGGCGATGTTCTGGTCGGTGTTCGTCTCGGTATGGGCCCATATGGGCTTCTACACGCTGATCCTGCTCGCCGGCCTCCAGGCGATCCCGCGCGACGTCTATGAGGCCGCGGAAATGGACGGCACCCGCCCCTGGCGTGTCTTCCACCGCATCACGCTGCCGCTGCTGTGGCCCAACCTGCTGGTCGTTCTGGTGCTGGTGCTGATCCGCTCGGTGCAGGTGTTCGACGAGGTGTTCGTGCTGACCGGCGGTGGTCCCGGCACGGCGACGATGATGGTCGTCCAGTACATCTACACCACCGCCTTCGCCAATCAGGTGCAGAATTTCGGGCTGGCCGGTGCGGCGTCGGTGCTGCTGGGTGCGGTGCTGTTCGTCCTGACCCTGATCCAGCTTTTCCTTACCCGGCGGAGGGCATCATGACCGGAAAACTCCGTCGCCTGTTGTTGGCGCGTCGTGGCGGCAACTTCTGGCATTGGACCGACGTCGCCAGCTATGCCTATCTGGCGCTGGGCGTGCTGCTGATGTTCGGGCCGGTGCTCTGGCTGGCGCTGTCGTCCTTCAAGACGCCGTCGGCCCTGCTGGAATTCCCGCCGTCGCTGCTGCCGATGGCGCAGAGCGAGGTGTCGGTGGCGGGCTATCCGCAGCCGCTGCCGTTGTTCCGGGTGACGATGGAGGACGGTTCGGTCCGCGAACTGGCGCAGGTCCGCCGCGTCGGCATCGTCGCCCAGATGGTCGATCCGGCGGCGCCCGGCCAGACGATCCGCGTGCCGGCCGACCGTCGGACACCGGTGCGCCACATGGCCTTCGCGGTCGAGAACTACACCGACCCGCTGACCCAGTTCGATTTCCTGCGCTTCCTGCGCAATTCGCTGGTGGTGACGGTGGTCGCGACCATCATCACGCTGGTGATCAACTCGATGGCCGCCTACGCGCTGTCCGTCTACGAGTTCCGCGGCAAGAAGCTGGCGATGCTGGGGGTGATCGGCACCCTGATGATCCCCATCACCATCATCCTGGCGCCGGTCTATCTGGTGGTCACCAAGCTGGGCTTCGTCGACTCGTTGTGGGCGGTGATCCTGCCGGGAGCCGCCACCCCGACCGGTGTCTTCCTGCTGCGCCAGTACATGCTGACCATTCCGCGCGACCTGATCGAGGCGGCGCGGATGGACAAGGCGTCGGAATGGCGCATCTACGCGCGCATCGTCATGCCGCTGTCGATGCCGGCGCTGGCGGTGCTGGCGATCTTCTCGGTCATGTGGCGCTGGAACGAGTTCCTGTGGCCGCTGGCCGTCCTGACCAAGACCGAGGTCCACACCCTGCCGATCGCGCTCAACGCCTTCCAGGGCGAGTTGCAGACGCAATGGCATTATCTGCTCGCCATGACCGTGGTGACCCTGCTGCCGGTGGCGCTCGTCTTCGCCTTCCTGCAGCGCTTCATCACCAGCGGCATCGCGAATACGGGGATGAAATAAATGGCCGGACTGGAGCTTCGCGGCATCCACAAGGACTATAGCAGCACCGCCGTCCTGAAAGGGATCGACCTCAGCATCGCCGACGGCGAGTTCGTCGTCTTCGTCGGCCCGTCGGGCTGCGGGAAATCGACGTTGCTGCGCGTCATCGCCGGACTGGAGACGGTGACGGCGGGCGACATCCACATCGACGGTGTGGAGGTGACGCGGACCGCGGCCTCCGAACGCGGGCTGGCGATGGTGTTCCAGTCCTACGCGCTCTACCCGCACATGACCGTTCACCAGAACATGAGCTTTGCGCTGGAGAATATGGGGATCGGCAAGGCGGAGATCGCGACGCGGGTGGACCGCGCCGCCCGCATGCTGCGCCTGACCGACTACCTCCAGCGCAAGCCCGCCGCCCTGTCGGGCGGCCAGCGCCAGCGCGTCGCCATTGGCCGGGCCATCGTGCGCGATCCCAAGATTTTCCTGTTCGACGAGCCGCTGTCGAACCTGGACGCCGAATTGCGGGTGGCGACCCGGAAGGAGTTGGCCGCCCTGCATGCCGAGATCGGCGGGACGATGATCTACGTCACCCACGATCAGGTGGAGGCGATGACGCTGGCCGACCGCATCGTCGTCCTGAACGGCGGGCGGATCGAGCAGATCGGCACGCCGCTGGAGCTTTACAACCGCCCGGCCAACCTCTTCGTCGCCGGCTTCATCGGCTCGCCGCGGATGAACCTGCTGCCGGCTGACTTTGTGAAGAATTCAGCAGCGGGTGGGGCGGCGACGCTGGGCATCCGGCCCGAGCATGTCGAGCCCTGCCATGAGGCCGACGCCGATCTGACCGTCCGGGTCGACCTCGTCGAGCAGCTCGGCGGCGAGACCTTCCTCTATGCTGCCGGTCCCAAGGACGCCGCAATCACCATCCGCTGCGATGGTCAGAGCGGCCACGCCCGCGGCGACCTGCTGCCGGTGCGCTTGCGCCGCGAGCATCTCCACCATTTCGACGCTGCCGGCCTTGCCTGCCGTCCCGAACCCATTCTCGCCCGGAGCCCCTCATGAAGGCCCTGACCCGTGCCCGTTTCCGCGGGCGCGACGGCATCTATGCCCTGTTCGAACTCGACCATGGCGCCGATCTGCGCATCGGTTTCGTCGAAGATGATGTCGGCCGCATCCTGATGCGGCGCGACGGAGCCTACCGCCTCGACCGTGGCTGGTCGGTGGCGCCCGGTGGTGCCGATCCGTCCTATGCAGGGCGGGACCGCGACGATCTGAGCGGCTTCGCCTGCCCCCCGGCTGACATCGAGGAAGGCGAGGGCACTGTCACGCTGCGGGGAGCGAAGCTCCGCGCCGTCGTGACGCTGGAGCCCTTCGGCGTCGCCTGGTACCGCGCGGGGGAGGAGGTGCCCTTCCTGCAGGACCGCCGCACCCAGGCCTATTTCGTTTCGCGGCAGACCCATGCCTTCTCCCATTTCGTCGAGCGTGGCGGGGATGAGCGGCATTACGGGCTCGGCGACAAGGCCGGTCCGCTGGACCGCACCGGCCGCCGCTTCCGAGTCGACGCGGTCGATCCCTGCGGCTTCGATGCCGAGTTGAGCGACCCGCTCTACAAGATGATCCCCTTCCTGCTGGTCGCCGGGCCTGTGGGCGCGCACGGGGTCTTCTACGACAACCTCGCCACCGCCGAGATCGACCTCGGCGCGACCATCGACAACTACCACGGCCTGTTCCGCTCCTACCGTGCGGACGACGGCGACCTCGACGCCTATGTCTTTGCCGGCCCGGGCGTTCCGGACGTGGTGCGCGCCTTCTCGCGGCTGACCGGCGGCCATGCCTTCGGGCCGAAATGGACGCTGGGATTTGCCACCACCTCGATGGCCATCGCCGACGCCGCCGATGCCGACGCCCGCATCGCCGACTTCGTCGACCGCTGCGCCGAGCACGCCATCCCCTGCGACAGTTTCCACTTCGGCTCCGGCTACACCATGATCGGCGGCCGGCGCTATGCCTTCCACTGGAACCGCGACAAGTTCCCCGATCCGGCCTCGACTCTCTCCAAGCTGAACGCTGCCGGACTGCGCCCGGTCGCCAATCTGAAGCCCTGCCTGCTCGACGACCATCCGCGCCTGTCGGAGGTGACGGCGGTCGGCGGGCTGGTGAACGACGGCGAAACCGGCAAGCCGGCGGTGGCGCAGTTCTGGGACGGGCTCGGCTACCATCTCGACTTTACCAACCCGCTGGCGCGGGACTGGTGGCGGCGGGGGATCGAGACGGCGCTGCTGGCGCCCGGCATGGTGTCGGTGTGGAACGACAACAACGAGTACGAGATCTGGGACGAGGATGCGATGGCGGCCGGCGACGGCCGGCCCTTCCCGCAGGCGCTGGCACGCCCCGCCCAGGCACTGCTGATGACCAAGCTGGCATATGAGACGCAAGCCGCCTGGACGCCGGCCAAGCGGCCATACACCATCACCCGCGGCGGCCCGGCCGGATTGTGGCGCTACGGCCAGACTTGGTCGGGCGACAACGCCACCGCCTGGAAGACGCTGCGTTTCAACCTGACCCAGGGGCTCAACATGAGCCTGTCCGGCATGTTCGACATCGGACATGACGTCGGCGGCTTCCACGGGCCGAGCCCAGGGCCGGAGCTGCTCTGCCGTTTCGTCGAGTTCTGTTCCTTCTGGCCGCGCTTCGTGATGAATTCCTGGAACAGCGACGGCATCACGACGCTGCCCTGGATGCACCCGGAGGTCATCGACCCGATCCGCGAGGCGATCCGCCTGCGCTACCGCCTGATGCCCTATCTCTATACACGGATGTGGCGGGCGGCGGAGGCGGACGAGCCGGTGGTGCGCCCGCTGTTCTATGACTTCCCCGACGATCCCGGCGCCGTGGCGACCGAGGACGCCTTCATGCTCGGCCCCGACCTGCTGGTGGCGCCGGTGCTGGAGCCGGGGGCGGACAGCCGTTCGGTCCGGCTGCCGGACCACCCCGGCGGCTGGTACCTCTTCCATGACGGGACGCATCATCCGGGGGGAGCGGTCGCGACGGTGGCGGCTCCGCTCGGCCGCGTGCCGCTGTTCGTGCGGGCCGGCGCCCTGCTGCTCCTGGCGGCCGCCGGTCTGCGCGTCGATCCAGCCGCGGACACGGAGCGCGAACTCGTCGCCTATGGCGATGTGGGCGGCGATGCGGCGGGCACCACGATCCTGCTCTATGAAGACGACGGTGACACCGCCGCCTGGAAGGATGGTGCCGGGCTCGTCATCCGCTTCACCGTGGAACGGCTCAGGGGGGGAGCGGTAATCTCAGCCACGGCTACCGGACATTACCAGCCGGCGTGGCGCAGCCTGCGCCTGCGGTCGGTGGGTGGACCCGCACTGCAACCCGGCACGGTCGCCGGTGCCGCGCTGAGACTGGAGGCGTAGCCGGTTCTGTCAGCCTTCGCGCCCCCTTGTTCGAGGGCGCGAAGGCTGACGTGGAGACCGGACTCATCGGTCCTGACCCGTGAGTTTGATATTACGCTGTCCTGAGGGAACGGATGAAGGTCGCAACATCCGACTGCATCGTATTGACGCTGCGCCGCAGCATCTCCGTGGCGCTGCACAGGCGCTTGGTTGCCTCGGTCGTCTGCTCGGCAGCCCTGGTGGTTGCATTCACGTCGTTCATCAGGTCGCGCACGCCTTGGGCGGCATGGTTGACGCCTTGCCCGATCTCGCCTGTGGCTGCGTTCTGTTGTTCGACCGCCGCCGCAATCGACGCGCTGATTTCGCTGACGCCGCTGACGACCTTGGCGATCTCGGTGATGTCGCCGGCCGCCGCACCGACGGAATCCTGGATTCCACGGACTTGGGTCTCGATCTCCTCGGTGGCCTTGGCGGTCTGGTTGGCCAACGCCTTCACCTCGCTGGCGACCACCGCAAACCCCTTGCCCGCCTCGCCGGCACGTGCCGCCTCGATGGTGGCGTTCAGGGCTAGAAGGTTGGTCTGGTTTGCGATGGAATTGATCAGCGCCACGACCGCGTTGACCTTCTCCGCTGCCTGGACGAGACCTCCGATCCGCTGCTCCGCCCGGCTCGCGCATTCCGACGCTTCGCCGGCGATTGTCTGCGACCGCTGTGCCTGGCCGGAGATCTCCCGGATCGAGGCGGCCAACTGTTCCGTTGCCGCCGCCATGCCGTCGACGTGACCGGCAACCATGGAGGCGCGGGAGGCCGCCCGCTCGCTGAGTTCTCCGTTGTGTTCGGCGGTGCCGGTCAGCATCTGGGACAAATCGTTCATGGTGCCGGTGGTTGTCCCGACCTCGCCCAATACCGCGCTGAGCTGACGCTCGAAGGTATCGGCGACCCCCGAGACGGCAGCGCGCCGGTCAGCCTCGGCCCGCTGGCGCAGGTCGTCCTGTTCGGCCTGGAGCCGCTGCTTCTCGATGCCGTTCTCCTTGAACACCTGCACCGCGGCGGCCATGCGGCCGATCTCGTCGCTACGTTCGCGCGACGGCACCTCGATGGTGCTGTCGCCATCCACCAACCGCACCATCACATCGGTCAGCCGTTCGATGGGCTTCGTGGCCCTCCGGACGATCCACGCCAACAAGCCGCACACCGCAAGCGAAGCCGCGCATCCAATTCCCGCGAGCATCCACGCGCGATCCCTGACCTGCCGATCGGACCGTTCGGTGGACAGGCTGACCTCGACGGTGCCCAGCACGGTTTCCTTTCCCTTGACGACCCGCGTGATGTCCACCTTGCGAACGAGAACCGTTTCGGTCGCCGTCGCTGGTCTGCCGTGGCTGGCGAAGACAGCTCCTTTGGCATCGACGACCTTGCCGCCGACGTAGTCCGGGTCGCTGGCGAGTACCGTCAATTGTGCGGTAGCGACGTCCTTGTCCAGGCTCCAGAGCGGCTCTGCGAGGCTGCCCGCCACGATCCGCGTCATCACCTCGGCACGGTCCAGAAGCGATGCCCTGCCATCGCTCACATTCATCTCCGCAACACCGGCCACGGTGAAACACGCGAGAACGGTCACCACCAGGGCGATCGGTGTGACCACCCGCATTGATAGGCTACGCGTAATGATGTTCGGCATGGAGAACCGTCCCTTTCCAGCCATATCCCGGGCTCGTGACGAACCTCCGACACACTGCTCCGGAGGTCCGCCGCGTGCGGCGCACTCATGGCGTTGCCTGACCCTATTCGTGCCGGCCATGGTTGCTGTGACGCTGGTATCTACTCGATGGCCGCGTTCAGGCGCGCAATGATGGCTTCCGGCACTTTCATCGAACACAGGATGTACCGATTGCTGCCTTCCGGCATGCCGGCAATAGGATAAAGTGACAACTTTTCATTCTTGAGTTCGTCACTTCCCAGCATATAGGCGCCTTCTTCGGCCGATACGAACATGTAGTCGGCACGATCCGAAGCGATCTGCTTGGCCATCACCACGTTCTCAGAACCAGTCTCGCTCTTCTGCGGTTGGAATTCACTGATCTTCTTGTCGAGCACAGAACCATAGGAGTATGATTTTTTCACCAGCAACCGGATGTTCTGATCGCTTAGCAGGGCATCGACGTTGGGATAAGCGCTCAACCGTTTGTCATCGGCTCGGCCGAGCAATGCGTTCGGTTTGTCCTGGTAGATCGGCTTGCTGAATCGCGCGAAGCTTTCGCGGTCTGGATTCTTGAACCAGCCGGGGGTGCACACCTCGGATTCGTTCTGCTTCACGGTGTCAAGCTGACGAGTTGCCGGGGTTTCCTGCCAGAGGAATTGAATACCGGCCTTGCGGAATGCCTTCTCGGTCGCTTCGCCGGTGATGCCCTTAACCTGACCATCGGCACCGATAAGATAGGGCGGACGCTCGTTATAGAGAAGTGTAATGGTCTGCGCCTGCGCCTCGATTGCAGCCATAGAGGTCAATCCCATCAGAAAAGCCAATGGAGCCTTCATTTTCTCCCCTCCTCTTTGTTTTTCGATGGTGTTGCGCCTGACGTGAAGCGGTAAGTGGATGGCGATTGCTTAAATCAATACCTCGCTTCTGAGCAGTAACGCCAGGCTCGCTTCGTGACAGCTATTAAGAGATGTAGGATAATTCCGTTAAAAAATTCTCTACGGATTTTTGGTCGATATAAAATCTCCCTTCCGATCATCATCGCAGCAATTACCTATCGTGACTGAAGACACAAAACATCAAAATGCCCCGGCGCTTTTCAGGGGCTTGCTGTAGCCATTGGGACCGCCCTGACTGCGATTGCCCGCAAGGAGATTCGGCTTGTCGTCTTAGGGGGCCGTCGCCGTGGCATTCTTCCCCCTGGTTCGCGATCGTCCGGTGCTCACCAGCTTACTTTGGGCCCGAATTGTTAATAAACTGAACCATCAGCCGGCGTTGGGGCGAATTTTTGTTGAGTTTAAAAGCGAAAGCTATACGCTTTTGCAATCAGGTAGCGAAACCTGCTGCTTGCGGCGATGGAGCGCTGGGCGGCTTCGATCTTCGATCAGCATGGCTTGGCAGGGTTGGGGTGCGGGGAAAATGCGGGTCGCCACTGATTGCGCTCCCCCAGGGTGCTCTCTACGCTTTCACCAAAGACGTTGCACGGATGGCATGCCTTCACGCCAACCAACTTCCGAAAAAAGCATGATGGAGTTCATTCGCTGACAGGGCCATTCCATCAACCATCGTGATGAAAAGGACGCCACATGTTGCGATTTCTAGCATCCGCTTTGATTGCATTGCCTCTCACTTGGTTCACGGCCACCTCCGCGATGGCCGGCGATGTGCTCAAGCTGGCCGCGCTCGCCGGCTGGCCCCCGTATTCCGATGCAGAGTTGCCGGGGCAAGGCTTTTCGAACGACCTGGTGGTCCAGGCCATGAAGCGGGCGGGTTACACCGTCGAGGTCACCGTTATGCCGTGGGCCCGTGCACTGGAACTCACGCAGGCGGGGGATTACGACATCCTGCCATCGACATGGTACAGCAAGGAACGTGACGCCCTTTTGAAGTTCAGCGAACCTTTCGCAACCAACCGTATCGTGTTTGTTCACAATGCAGGGGAGCCTTTCGAATTCCATTCCCTGAACGATCTCAAGGGAAAAGTCGTTGGAGTTCAGAGCGCCGCCACCTACGGCCCTGAGTTCATGGCTTCGGATCTTTTCACGCGCGAGCCCGTAACCGAGCCTCTCCTTAGCCTCAAAAAGGTCGCGGCAGGTCGTATTGATCTGACGCTTGATGATGAATTGGTGACGAAGTACACCATCAACACAAAAATTCCCGAACTCGCGTCACAATTGGCACTGACCAAAGGCGCGTTGTCTGAGAACGGCCTCTACGTCACATTCAGCCGCAAGCGGCCCGATGTCGAAAAATTGGCGGCGGACTTCAACAAAGCCCTCGCGGACATGAAAGCCGACGGCACCTACGACAAGCTCCTAGCCGCGCACAAGATGAATTAGGACTGGCACTCATAGGGGCGTCGATGGCAAGCTAGGCCGGGGCCTCTCCTGGCCCGGCTTGCGTCGTGGAGCGACAATCTTATCGGGCGTGCGCCATCGGGACCGGAGTGCAGCCGGATGTGGTTGCAACTCGGCCCGATGCAGCGCTCCATCGCGTTGCTGTCCATCTCCACCCGGCCGTCATCCTCGGTGTCGAGCAGCGCGTCGATCCCGACGCGCTGCGTCAGTGTTTAGTCGCGGCATTTGATGGCGCATCCTACCTGGAGGAATGGAGGGATGCACTATGGGCCAAATACTCCATGGGAGCGCCACGACGACAGAGGCGATCCGTCGAGCGATACAACATAGTCAAGAGAGCCTGAGGGCTCTGGCCAAGCGCTACGGGATCAACCCGAAGACGGTTGCCAAGTGGAAAGCGCGGCCCTCGGTAACCGACAAGAAGACCGGTCCCAAGGCACCTCGTTCGACGGTGCTGTCGGTGGAAGAAGAGGCAGTCGTCGTCGCTTTCCGGCGCTATACCCTGCTGCCGCTCGATGACTGCCTCTATGCCCTGCAGCCGACGATCCCCCATCTGACGCGGTCTTCACTGCACCGCTGCCTGCAGCGCCATGGCATTGCCCGCCTGCCTGATGTCGAAGGAGACAAGCCGGTCCGCAGGAAGTTCAGGGCTTACCCCATCGGCTTCTTTCATATCGACATCGCTGAGGTGGCTCTGTTGCGAAGTATTGGCGGACGCGCGTAAAGCCGGTTGCCGGCATCACCGCCGGGGTCAAGGCGCCTGCTGTTGCAGCTGTTCGGCGACGAATTGCGCGGCCTCGGCCAGAGCGCAGGGACCGAGCCCGAAGGCGCGCTCGACAAGACGGGCCTCGCCGCGCATGTCGCGGGTGATGTTGAAGCTGGACGCCTGCCCTTTGCGCAACGCCCACATCACTTCGAAGCCCTTGATCGTGGCATAAGCCGTCTTCAGCGTCTTGAAGCCCCGCACCGGGCGGATCAGCTGCTTGAGCTTTCCGTGATCAGCCTCGACGATATTGTTCAGATACTTCACCTGTCGGTGTTTCGTGTCCTTGGGACATTTGCCCTCGACCTTCAACTCCGCCAAGGCGGCCCCATAGGTCGGCGCCTTGTCGGTGTTGATGACCGTCGGCTTTTCGCAATCCTTCCGGCCGTTCAGTGCCTTGGCGAGGAAGCGCTTGGCGGACGCGGTGTTCCGGGTTGGCGAGAGGTAGAAGTCGATCGTGTATCCGTGTTTGTCCACGGCCCGGTATAGGTACGCCCACTTGCCGCCGACTTTCACGTACGTCTCATCGACCCGCCAACTGGTCGACCGCGGGCAGCGCCATTGCCAGCGCAGTCGCTTCTCGATTTTCGGCGCATACTTCTGAACCCAGCGGTAGATGGTCGTGTGATCGACGCTCACCCCGCGCTCGGCCATCATCTGTTCAAGGTCGCGGTAGCTGATCCCGTACCGGCAATACCAACGGACCGCCCAGAGCACGATCTCACCTTCAAAGTGGCGACCCTTGAAATCCGACACGACCCCGCTCCTTCTCTCGATCGGGCCATTCCGCAGGATGTCAGCCAACTTTGCAACAGAGCCCGCGCCGGCACTGAAGCGGGCCGACGTCGGCGTCGCCATGGGCCGGAAGGGCACCGAGGCCGCCAAGGAGGCCGCCGAGATGGTGCTGGCCGACGATAACTTCGCCTCGATCGCGCGGGCGGTGCATGAAGGGCGGACAGTCTACGACAATCTGAAGAAGGCCATCGTCTTCCTTCTGCCGATCAACGGCGGCGAATCCCTCAGCGTCATCATCGCCATCATGGCCGGGCTGACGCTGCCGATCACGCCCCTGCAGATCTTGTGGGTGAACATGGTCAGTTCCATCGGGCTGGCACTGGCACTGGCCTTCGAGCCGCCGGAGCGCGACGTGATGGGCCGTCCCCCGCGCCGAGCCGGCGAGGCGCTGCTGTCGCGCTTTCTGGTCTGGCGGATCGCTTTCGTCTCGATGCTGATGACGCTGGGCATCTTCGGCATGTTCAAATTGGCGCTGTGGCACGGCGCCGACGAGGCGACGGCGCGCACGGTGGCGGTCAACACGCTGGTTGTCATGGAGGTGTTCTACCTGTTCAGCGTGCGCTTCCTGCGCACGGCATCGCTGACCTTCCAGGGCGTGCTGGGGACACGGCCGGTGCTGATCGCGGTTGCCGTGGTGACGGCGCTCCAGCTGGTCTTCACCTACGCGCCATTCATGGAGGCGCTCTTCGACACCCGGCCGCTGGGCGTGATGCAGGGGCTGCCGGTGTTGGCCGCGGGCGTCCTGCTGTTCGCGGTGCTTGAGATCGAGAAACTGATCCGGCGCCAGCGGGGTAGCCAATCGCCATGAAGGATGCGGGGCGACCCTGATGATTGTCCTCCGCCAGGGAAACAGAGATCGGTATCGGCAAGCCGGCTAAGCCGGGGGGGAGCCGGTGGAACGTAGTTTCCTAATGTCTAATGGATTCGCTTGCCATCCGAACAGGCAGACCCCAGAGTGGCGCCATCGGTGACGCGGCATCCTGCCACCGCTTGCGGAAGGGTGAGCAGAGCCGGGGTGCGGCTACGTCCATATCGCGGTTAGCCTCAAGAGAGCGTAGCAGGGAGACGGTGTTGGATCGCACGGCGACCATGGTTCGGAGACTGGTGACGGGCCTGCTCATGCTGGCCGCGCTGGTTGCCGCCGCCGGTTCGGGCACCGTCAAGGCGTTTCCCGGTGCGGCCTTCGCCCAGACGTCGGATGCGGTCACCGCGGTGGCGGACCAGGGGCAAGCCATCGTCCAGGAGTTCGTGTCCACCGACCGCGACACCGGGCGGCCCTGCGGCCGCAACGGGAACGCGCCCGGTCTGGCGCGGTGTTCCACGGTTCAATGCATCACGGTCTTCGGCGGCCTGCCCACGGCCACATTCGCTATCCCTCCGCCCTTCGCGGATGGCGACGCGCATGGCTTCGTGACCGACGATCCGTCGCGCGGCATCTCCACCACCCCCGACCTGCCTCCCCCGCGTCCGTCCGCCTGAGCGGTTACGGAGCCTTCCGCGCGACCGGGCATCGCCTGTCGCCCTTGTCCTCTGTGACCGGATCGCCGGACACCGCCGCCCGCAGGGCGCGGTGCCCGTTGGCTCGACCCAGCTCACGGACCATAACATGCTCTCCCTCCTGATGCGGCGCCACGTGCTGGCGCCGATCGCAGCGACCCTCGTCGCCATGCTGGCGCCGGCCTCCGCCGACGCGGCCGCCGGACCGGTCTCGGCGAGCCAGGCATCGCACACGCAGATCCTCTCCCCGGTGAACGCGACGGGCAACCTGGAGACGGTTCCCGCCGGATTGCGCATCCTCCTGGAGGACGGTTGGAAGACCTACTGGCGCAGCCCCGGGGACGCCGGCATCCCGCCCCAGATGGACTGGACCGGCTCGACGAATGTCGCTTCGGTCGAGGTGCACTGGCCCGCGCCGCACCGCTTCTCCACCCTCGGCATCGAGACCCTCGGCTACAGGGGCGAGGTCGTTCTCCCCCTCGAGGTGAAGCCTGAACGGCCGGGCGACCCCATCTCGCTGCGCGGCAAAATCGACCTGCTGGTGTGCAGCGACATCTGCGTTCCGGCCGCGCACCAAGTCCGGCTGGAGCTTCCCGCCGGTGCGGCGGGACCCGATGCGGATGCCGGAAACCTGATCGCCCGGTTCACCGCCCAGGTCCCCGGCGACGGAAGCGCCTCGGGACTGGCCGTCGAGCGGTTCTGGGCCGACACCGCGCAGAAGACGCTGGCCGTCCGCGTGACATCGGTCACCGCGCCATTGACGGAACCGGATGCCTTCATCGAGGGCGGCGACTGGGCGTTCGGCAAGCCCGATGTGGCGTTCGAGGGTGGTGGGAAAGCGGCAATTCTGGCCGTGCCGATCGCGGCGGGTCCCGACCCCGTCACCCTGCCGGGCAAGCCGCTCACCGTGACGGTCGTCGACGGCGGGCGGGCCGTCGAGGCCCCCGTCACCGTCTCGGCCGAGGCGCCCGCGGTCGCCAGCCGCATGGCCGATCTCCTCCCGTTCCTGGCGGTGGCCCTCTTGGGCGGCCTCGCGTGCTCAACCTGATGCCCTGCGTGCTGCCGGTGCTCTCCCTCAAGCTGATGTCGGTCATCCGGCAGCAGGGGCAGGAGCGTCGCCGGGTACGGCTGGGCTTCCTGGCGACGGCGGCGGGCGCCATCGCCGCCATGCTCGTCCTGGCGGGAACTTTGGCCGCCTTCAAGGCCGCGGGCGGGGTGGTCGGCTGGGGCATGCAGTTCCAGGAGCCCGTCTTCATCGCCGCCATGGTCATCATCCTGCTCGCCTTCACCGCCAGCATGGCGGGTGCCTTCGAAATCCGGCTCCCGTCATCGGTCATGACCGTGCTGGGTGGTGTCGGCGGCAATGGGTTGGCCGGACACTTCGCCATGGGCGCCTTCGCCACCCTGCTGGCGACGCCCTGTTCGGCGCCCTTCCTCGGCACCGCCGTCGGCTTCGCCCTGGCGCGCGGTCCGCTGGAGATCCTGTCCGTGTTCGGCGCTCTCGGGGTCGGGCTCGCCAGCCCCTATCTGCTCGTCGCGGCCATTCCCGGCACGGTCCGGCTGCTGCCGCGGCCGGGGCGGTGGATGGGAGCCCTCCGCCACCTGCTCGCCCTGGCTTTGGCCGGGACGGCGGTCTGGCTTCTCACGGTCCTCGTCGCCCAGACCTCGGTGGCGGTGGCCGGGAGCATCGCGGTGGCCGCCGTCGTCGTCATCGCCGCCATGACGCTGGCCATGCGCGGTGGTCGGAGCCTGCGCCTTGCGGCCGTGCCGTTCGCAGTGGCGGCGCTCGCCGGAACGCTGGCCATTCCGGCCTTCCTCGGGCACCGCGCGATGGCGGCGTCCGACGCTGTGGTGTCGTCGGCCCAATGGCGACGGTTCGACCAGGCGGAAATCGGCAAGCTGGTCGCCCAGGGCCAGACCGTCTTCGTCGACGTGACCGCCGACTGGTGCGTCACCTGCATCGTCAACAAGAAGATGGTGGTCGAGCGCGAGCCGGTGGCGGGCGCCCTGTCGGCCGATGGCATCGTGGCAATGAAGGCTGACATGACCAGCCCGGACGCGGCCATCATGACCTACCTCGCGCAGCACGGCCGCTACGGCATTCCCTTCAACGTGGTCTACGGCCCCGGCGCCCCGCATGGCGTCGTTCTGCCCGAGGTGCTGTCCGAGGGCGTCGTCCTCGACGCCCTCCGCAGAGCCCGGTCGGCCGGGTAAGCGGGCGCATCGGTGACGGGGGCGGTCAAGCGCCCTCTCCCCAGTGCGTCAGCCGACGGCCTCTCCCTGAACCCCCGAGACCTTCCTCACATCCCGAACTTGGAGAACCACCCCATCATGGCTTCACACCCGACCAAAATCTTCGCGGCCCTGCTGGCTTCAACGGTCGCCGTGGGCGCCGGTGCCGTCGCAGTCTCCTCCTTCGTGGCGCCAACCTCCGCCGAAGCGACGGCGGCCCCGCCCATGGTCGCCGAGCTTGGCCCCGAAGCGCTGGCACGCGGGCCGAGCGCCGTGGTGGCCGGCAACCCCCAGGGCGACGTCACCCTGATCGAGTATTTCGACTATCAGTGCCCGGTCTGTCGCCGGGCCCATCCGGCCGTCAAGCAGCTGGCCGCCGAGGACAAGGGCATCCGGATCATCCACAAGCACTGGCCGGTGTTCGGGGCCTCTTCGATCTACGCCGCCAAGCTCGCGCTCGCCGCGCGTTGGCAGGACCGCTACGAGCAGGTCCACGATGCCTTCATGACCATCCCCGGCCGTTTGGACGATGAGAAGATCCGCAAAGCCGCCGGCGAAGCCGGTCTGGACCTGGCACGGGCCGAGCGCGACCTGAAGGAGCGTGATGCGCAGATCGACGCGGCTTTCAGGGAGGTGTCGGCGCAAGCCGCCATGCTGCAGCTCCGGGGCACGCCCGGCTTTGTCATCGGCAACTATATCGTTCCCGGCGGGCTGGACCTGAAGGCGATGAAGGAGATCGTCGCCGAGGTTCGCGCGAAGCGGAAGAACGGGGGGCAGGGATGAACGCCGACGTGACCGCCCCGTCGACCGATGTTGGCGGTCTCGCGCCGGTGCGGCCATCGGCACCTTCCTGGTGCTCGGCACGGTCACGGCGGTGTGGCCGAACCCGGTATTCGCACGGATGACGCCGACCCAGAGCTTCGAGGTATGGCTGCTGGGCATTCAGGCCGTGCTGGTCGGCGCCTATATCGCCATCCGGCGGCCGCGGTGTCCTGTTCGCGGCGCCGGTTTCGGCAGCCTGCTCGGGTTCCTTGGCATCGCCTGTCCGACCTGCAACAAGATCCTGCTCTTCGCCTTCGGGTCGGACCTGCTGCTCACCTATTTCGAGCCTTACCGGCTGCCGCTGGCCGCGGTCGGCGCGGCTGTGACGGCAGTGGCGGTCTCGTGGGAGTGGAGGCAGCGCACCCGGACCGCGACCTGCCCTGTCGGGAGCGGTTTCGGACAGCCGGACGGCATCGGTACGGGCCGGCAGTGAGGATCTGGCGTCCTGCCGTCCTCCGTTTCCGACGCGGGACGGCAGGACGCAAAGGCGGTCGGAGCCCGATCGGGAACATTTCAGCTCTATCTAATGTTGGGGTGGGACACCGCCCAGCATTTCCGATAGAGGAGGGAGACTTGCTGCCCGCCACCGCATCCCGCGTGGAAAACGCCACGTCCGAAGACCTCAACCGCCATTTCGCCGCCGAGATCGAGGAGAGCCTGCGCCACTATGCCGAACACCCGGAGCACATCGCCCACCGTCTCGACGAACTCGACCATGAGTGGGACATCGAGCGGACGCTGGAGGCGAACGCGGCGACACTTGCGCTGACGGGTACGCTGTTGGGCGCCTTCGTCGACCGGCGCTTCCTGGTCCTGCCCGCCGTCGTGACCGGCTTCCTTCTCCAGCACGCCCTCCAGGGCTGGTGCCCGCCGGTTCCGGTGTTCCGGCGCCTCGGCATCCGCACCACGGCGGAGATCGGCCGCGAGCGCACCGCGCTGAAGGCCCTGCGCGGTGATTTCGGACGGATCGAAGCGATCTCCATGGAGGCGAATCCGCGCCGGCGAGCTCATGTCGCGTTGGAGGCTGCCGAAAGCTAGCCAACGACTCCAGGGCAAGATCGTTCGGCCAGGACGATAGGCGGGAGAGATGTCGCCTGAGCCACCTCGATCATCCTGATGGAAGGATTGAACCACAGCCATGCAAATCCAGCGAACCGCTTTGCCCCTTGCGCTCGTCGGCACGCTTGCCGCCTGCACCGGTATGGGCACCGTGGCGCCGTCCGTCAGCCCACAGGGCAGCGCCGAGAGCACGAAGACCAACGTTCTCGAGGCCGGAGCGGCGGCGCTCCAGAGCAATGCGCCGGTCGGTGGCATGGACATCTACCTCGTCGGCTTCCATCCCATGAAGAACGACCCCAACCACCAGATGGAGGCGCACCATTTCTGCCGTCAGATGAACGAGGACTTCGCCCAGTGCGCGCTGTTCGACGGCAACACCGCGAGCGCCAATCTGACGGGCGTCGAGTACATCATCTCCGAGCGCCTGTTCGAGCAGCTGCCACGGCGGGAGCGCCAGTATTGGCATCCCCACAACGGTGAGATCCTGTCCGGACAGCTGGTGGCGCCAAACCTGCCCAACATCGCCGAGCACGAGCTGATGAAGAGCAAGATGAACAGCTACGGCAAGACCTGGCACACCTGGCAGTCTGAGAATGGCACGCAACCGGGCGATCGGCTGCCTTATGGTCCTCCGATGTTGGCATGGTCGTTCAACCGTGACGGCGAGGCCCAGCCAGGACTGGTCGAGGCCCGTGACCGTGAGATGAACATATCGACCGCGGAACGCCGCCGTGCCCGTCAGGATCTCGTGCCTGCCGCCCGGCCGCAGGAGGGCGTGGATGCCCTCAAGGGCAAGTTCCCGCGGCCGGCTCAGGACATTCCCGGCGTCGTGGACAAGCGCGCTGCGCGCTGAAGCCTCGGAATGGTATGCGGGGCGCATGGTGCTCTGGAAAAAGCAGTCAATGCCGTATTGCGCCGATACAGGGGCGGCATGCGAGGTCCCCTGCCAGCCAAGGGTTGGACTTGATCGAGGTTAATGCCCGGCTGCAGCACCTGGGAGGAAGCTGCGTCGATGATGTTGTTTTCGAAATGGAGGCAGGATCATGCGTTTTCTCACAGCTTCGGCGATTGTCCTCGCCTTGTCCTTGACGGCATTCCAGGGTTCTTATGCACAATCTTCGTCTCAGAACGAGACGCCGATCTACGGCAGTCAACTGATGACGCAGCAGGAGAGGACGGCCTACCGATCCCAGATGCGGCAGGCCAAAACAGCGGAGGAGCGCGAGCGCCTCCGCCTGGAGCATCATCGGCAGATGCAGGCTCGTGCCCAGGAACGTGGTGTCACCCTCCCAAATGAGCCTCCCCCGGCGCCTCGACATGGCATGGGAATGGGGCCGGGCGGCGGACCCGGTTCTGGAGGCGGCCCGATGGGTCCTGGGGGTGGCCCCGGCGGCCCACGTCGATAAGAAGCCTCGAACGCTGGAAAAGGAAGGCCGACCTGTTCGATGTCGTAGTCGCGATCTTCATCCGGTTCGCCCGGGCCCGGGTGCGCGCGGCCATCTTCTCCAGAGGATCTGGCGCACGCCCGCTCCGGGCTTCCTGTTCCAGGGTTATCGTCCGGAGCCGCTTGGCCACGGCACCGGCAGGCGCAGGTCTTCTGTTGCCGGAGAGCGAAGACCTCAGCCCCGGCAGGCCCGATATTCTGCAGCCGTCATGAGGTGCCGGCGCGGACGGCAATGCTGGTGAATAGGGCCGTGGGCTGCCAGGATCTGCTGCGCTTGGCGCAGTGATTTGAAGCGATTCCTCCGTCGCTCCCGCAGACGGGTCGGATGGCGCGATCTCTTGGCGCGGTGGGCACCGGAGCAGTCATGTCCGAGCGGATACGGATTTGTCGAAATTGATCCGATCCGGGATCCGCCGCAGCGACCCATCCTTTCGGCGGACCCAGACATCGACATCATATCCCAGTTCCCGAACCCGCACCGCATCATGCAGCGCGGACAGCAGGGCCGCCCGTCGCGATGGGTATTTTCCGCAATCGTCGCCCGGGGCGAAGCCGACGGTCCAATGACTCTCGTTCTGGCAAACGACGTAGCTGAGATGTGGTATCGGTGCCATGGCTGACCTCCCAAGGCTCGGGGCTCATCCGTTCGGAGAGTATGCCAAAGGAATCCGGCCAACGCCTTTATCGAGGTTAAGGCCAATGCACATCCGGGGTGGATATTGGAGGTAGGAGCGCCGGACTTCAGTGGAGCGCGTCAGCGCCGGACGAGCACGACGATCGACCGCGCCTCCACCCTGTGGCGCTGTTCCCGAACCGGTGCCGCGCTATCCAGGGGAACGATGTCGTCGGGCCCGTCGCGCGCCGTGTCGATCACCCGGCGCCAGCCCTGTGGCGCGGTATCCTGAATCAGGAACTCCTGCTCCGCCGCCGAGGCATTGATCATGACATAGAGATCGACATCGCCTTGCGTGCCGCCGCGCAGGAGGAAGGCGAGTGTGCCGGTGTCGGCCGAAGGGTCGAGGCTGCCGGTTGTTCCGAACCACGTCACATCCTCGCGCCAGCTGCGGCTGCGGCACAGCGTGGGATGGGCTTTGCGGAAAGCGATCATGGATTTGCAGAAGCGGTGAAAGTCGGCGTTGGTCCGCAGCAGATCCCAGTCGAGCCACGTCGTCTCGTTGTCCTGGTTATACGGATTGTTGTTGCCGCGCTGCGTGTTCAGAAATTCGTCGCCCGCCACGACCATCGGCGTGCCGTTCGCCAGCATCAGCAGGCAAAACAGGTTCTTCGCCTGCCGACGCCGAAGCCTGGCCACGGCCTCGGGCAGATTCACGTCGCCTTCCCAGCCGCAGTTCCAGGATCGGTTGTCGTCACGGCCGTCCCGGTTTCCTTCACCGTTCGCCTCGTTGTGCTTCCGGTCGTAGCTGACCAGATCGTACAGGCAGAAGCCGTCGTGGCAGGTCACGAAATTGATGCTCTGATAGGCGTGATAGGCGTCCTCGGGCGTGTCGGGGAAGATGTCGTCGCTGCCGCCGAGCCGGCGGATCAGGCCGGCGGTAACCCCTCGATCCCCACGGATGAAGGATCGGACCTCGTTGCGAAAGGTATCGTTCCATTGCAGCCATGTGGTTCCGGGAAAGGAGCGGCCGAGCTGGTAGCTAACCACGTCCCAGGCCTCTGCGATCATCCGCAGGCGCGCCAGATCGGGGTGCGTCTGGATCGCGCTGATCACCGGCGGCTCGTTGAGATCGATGGAGCCGTCATCCCGGCGCGTGAACAGCGAGGCGAGATCGAAGCGGAAGCCGTCGATCCGGAACTGCCGCGCCCAATGGTGCAGGCTGTCCATGACCATGCCGGAGACATAGCGGTTGGCCGTATGCAGCACGTTCCCGGTGCCACTGTCGTTGCGATAGCAGCGGCGGTCTTCGGCCAGTAGGTAGTAGGTGGTGTTGTCGACGCCGCGAAAGCTGTAGGTGGGGCCGTTCTCGTCGCCTTCGGCCGTATGGTTGTAGACGACGTCGAGAATGACTTCGATGTCGGCGGCGTGCAGCGCCTTGACCAGCGTCCGGAATTCGTCGAGCTGGCCGGCCGGCTCGGGGTGGGCCGCGTAGGTGTGATGCAGGGCGAAGAAGTTGAGCGGCATGTACCCCCAGTAATTTCCCTCCTGGGGATCGAACTGGAACACCGGCATCAGTTCGACCGCCGTGACTCCGAGGTCCCGCAGGTACGGAATCTTGTCGATCAGGCCCGCGAAGGTGCCCCGCCGGTCGGCCGGAACGCCGGAGTTCGCCCGTTGGGTGAAGCCGCGGACATGCAGTTCATAGATGATGGTGTCGTGGGTATGGCGCGGGGCATGGTCGCCGGCCCAGTCGAAGCCGGACGCCCTGGCATGCAGGACGCCGAGGGGGGCACGGCCGGGATTGGGTCCGGGATGGCGGGCGGCCTCGCGGCTGAAGCCGGACGGAAAGAAGATCGCCGTCGCATAGGGGTCGAGCAGGTTCTTCTCGGGATCGAACCGCTGCCCCTCGGCCGGCGCGCGCGGTCCGTCGACGCGATACGCATAGTAGGTCGCGCGGTCGACCGTGGCCGCGGGCAACCGGCAGTGCCAGATACGGCCACTCTTGTTGCGGCGGGGATCGAAGGGCTGGATCGCGATGGGGTCAATCGGATTCTGTGCGGAGAAAAGCAACAGAGTGACGGATGTGGCGTGCTTGGAATAAAGAGCGAAGTTGTAGGCGTCTTCATCGGGGATGAAGAAAACTCCAAGCGGCGAGGGCGAGCCTTCGTGTCTTGTCCAATCGTCCATCGGAACATCGCCGTCCGCGTCATGCGATCCCGGCTTTTGCCGCAACCGCCGGATCGGCCATGAGGTAGGCGACCGCTCCATCGAGGGTGATCAGGCGCGGGTAATCGACCTCGGGGATCGCGACGCCCAGCCGGTTGTGCAGCGCCGTCACGAAGTTCAGGTGATCCATGGAGTCGATGTCCAGCGCCTCCCGGAGGTCGGCCGCCGGATCGAGGAGGGCAAGGTCGGCTTCGGGGGCGATGTTGCTCAGCTCCTCCAGCACCACACGTCTTACATCATCGGGCGTCATAGCGATCCGGGCTCCTGCAGCAGACGATCGATTTCGGCAAGGAGAAGGGCGCCACGGTGGCCGTCGCTGACCCGGTGGTCGGCCGCGAGGGTCGACGTCATGACGGGGCATGGAACGACTTGGCCATCCACCACCCAAGGCCGCTCGACCGGCTTGCCGAAGCCGACGATGGCGACCTGCGGCGGGTAGATGACACCGAACACCCCCTCTACCCCGCGGTCGCCGAGGCTGGTGACGGTGATTGTGGGATCCGCCAGTTCCGAGCTGCGCAGCCGTCCGGAGCGTGCCCGGGCGACCAAGTCACGCAGGCGTGCCATCACCTCGTCCACGGCCAGCTTGTCGGTGTCGTGGATCGCGGGCGCGACGAGGCCGCCGCCGCGGATCGCCACCGCGGCGCCGATGTGGATGCCCTCGGCCGGCCGGAACGCTCTGTCAATACAGGATCCGTTGAACTCGGGCAGGCGGCGCAAGGCCAGCGCGACAGCCTTCAACTGCAGTGCCGCCAGGAGCAGCCGCTGTTCGGGCGGGCGCCCGTTGTTCCGCTCCGTGAGCCAGGCGTTCGCCTTGGCCAGGGCCACCGTGGTGCTCAGGTAGTAGTGAGGGATCTCCTGATTGGAGCGCGCCATGGCCGCAGCGATCGCCCGCCGCATCTGCGCCAGATCCATTCCGCGCGCCTGCGGGGCGGCGGACGGCGTAGCGGCTGCCCGCTCGACGTCGGCCAGAAGCACGGCACCTCCTGGCCCGCTGCCGGTAACCGCGGTCAGGGCGATGCCACGCTCAGCCGCTAGCCGCCGTGCCGCCGGCGACGCCGGCGGATGGGGGGGCGCCGTCGTGACCGGGGCGGGGGTGACCGGGGCGAGCGGCGCCGACGCCCGTGTCGGCGGGCGAGGGGGCGCCGATGGCTGCGGCCCAGGGGTGCGCAGCTCGACGCTCTCGCCGGCTCCGGTGAGCAGGGCAAGCGGTGTGCCGACTGGAACCGAGGTGCCGGGAGTGACGAGGAGGCGTTCGATCACGCCGGCCTCAAAGGTTTCGACCTCGATGGCGCCCTTCTGCGTTTCCACCACGGCGACGATGTCACCGCGGGCAACGGCATCGCCCGGCTGCTTGAGCCATTCGACCAGAACGCCCGCCTCCATGTCGGCGCCCAGAGACGGCATGCGGAAAATGCCCATCACGCCCCCATCAGCGTCTTGACCGCCGCCACGATGGCGGCCGGCTGTGGAAGCGCCGCCTGCTCCAGATGCCGGGGGTAGGGGATTGGCACCTCGGCCGTGCAGACTCGCGCCACCGGGGCGTCGAGCGACCAGAACGCCCCCTCCATGATGCGGGCGCTGACCTCTGCGGCGAAGCTGCCGGTCCGCCAGCCTTCGTCGACGATCACCGCCCGGCGGGTGCGGGCGACCGAGGTCAACACAGTTTCGCCATCGAGCGGCCGCAGGCTGCGCAGGTCCACCACCTCTGCCGATATAGTGTCCGCCGCCAGGGCTTGCGCGGCGGCGAGCGTCTTGAACAGGCTGCCGCCGTAGGTGATCAGCGTCACGTCCGTGCCGGCCCGGCGGACCGCCGCGCGGTCGATGTCGACCGGACCGGCCGCGGGATCCAGCGTTCCCTCCATGTTGTAGAGCATCACATGCTCGAACATCACCACCGGGTCGGGGTCCTGGAGTGCGGTCCACAGCATGCCGCGCGCGTCCTCCAGGGTGGCCGGCGCCACCACCCGCAGGCCCGGCACATGGGCGTACCAGCCCTCCAGACTGTGCGAATGCTGCGCGGCGAGCTGCCGTCCCGCCCCGGTCGGAATGCGGAAGACCACCGGCACGCTCACCTGTCCGCCCGACATGTGGCGGAGCGTCGCGGCATTGTTGACGATCTGGTCGAGCGCCAGCAGGCTGAAGTTGACGGTCATGATCTCGACGATCGGACGCATGCCGTTCAGCGCGGCGCCGATCCCGGCGCCGACGAAGGTGGATTCCGACAGCGGCGTGTCGCGGATGCGGTCCGGCCCGAATTCGTCGTACAGGCCTTTGCTCACGGCGTAGCAACCGCCGTAACATCCGACATCCTCGCCCATCAGGAAGACCCGCTCGTCTCGCTGCAGCGCATCACGAAGCGCCTCGCGCAGGGCATCGCGGTAAGTGATCGTACGGCTGGCCGCCGCCACTGTGATGTCCGCATCGGTCATGGATGCACCTCGCGGGTATAGACGTCCTTCGCCAGATCCTCGACCGGCTCCCATTGCCCGGCCTCGGCGAACGCGACCGCCGCCTCGATCTCCGCCTCGGCATCCCGTTCGATGGCGGGGAGATCGGCGTCGTGCAGCATGCCGGTCTCCCGCATCCAGGCGGACAGCCGGGCGACGGGGTCATGGCGCTTCCAATCGTCGATCTCAGCCTTGTCGCGGTAGAGCTGGGGGTCGAACATGGAATGGGCGCGGAAGCGGTAGGTCCGGCATTCGAGGAATTGCGGCCCGGCGCCATCGCGTATCGCGTCGGTCATGCGCCTTGCGGTCGCCTCGACGGCGACAACGTCCATGCCGTCCACCGCCTCCGATGCGACATGATAGACGGCGGCCTTGAGGTGCAGGTCGGTCTGCGACTGTGCCCTATCGAGGCGCGTGCCCATGGCATAGAGGTTGTTTTCGCAGACGAACAGGACCGGCAGTTTCCACAGCGCGGCGAGGTTCAGGCTCTCATGGAACTCGCCCTCGGCAACGGCGCCGTCGCCGAAGAAGCATGCGGTCACCCGTGGCCGGCCACGCATGCGGTCGGCCAGCGCCATGCCCACCGCCAGAGGCAGCCCACCGGCGACGATGGCGTTGCCGCCGAAAAAGCGGGTGCCGACATCGAACAGGTGCATCGATCCGCCGCGCCCGCGGCTGCAGCCTTCGGCCTTCCCGTACATCTCGGCCATGACGGCGGTCATCGGGACACCGCGCAGGATGGCGTGTCCATGCTCGCGGTAGGTGGCGACGACGGCGTCTTCGGGTTGCAGGCACCCCATCACCCCGGCGGCCACCGCCTCCTCGCCGATATAGAGGTGAAGAAACCCACGGATCTTTTCCTGCTGGTACAGCTCGCCGCACCGCTCCTCGAAGCGGCGAATGCGCACCATCTGCCGCAGCAGACCCAGCAGATGGTCGCGGGTCAGGCGCGGCTTCGCATGCGGGGCCGGAGACTGGTCGGTCATCGCTCGTCCCTTTCCAGCGTCGACAGATCGCCTTCGGGCAGGCCCAGCTCGCGCGCCTTCAAAAGACGGCGCATGATCTTGCCGCTGCGCGTGCGCGGCAGGGAGGCCCGGAAATCGATGGACTTCGGGGCGACCGCCGGACCCAGCCGGGCGCGGCCATGCCCGAGCAACTCCTTGCGCAGCGCGTCCGACGGTGTCCAGCCCGGCTTCAGCGCAACAAAGGCCTTCACCACCTCGCCGGCGATGGGATCGGGAACCCCGATCACCCCAGCTTCGGCCACGGCGGGATGCTCCATGAGCGCGCTCTCGACCTCGAAGGGGCCGATCAGGTGGCCGGCGGACTTGATCACGTCGTCCGCGCGGCCGACGAACCAGAAATAGCCGTCGGCATCGCGCATGGCGAGGTCGCCGCTCAGATACCAGCCGTCGGCGAAGCAGCGCCGATAGCGTTCCTCCTCGCCCAGATAACCGCGAAACATGGAGGGCCAGCCGGGCCGCAGGGCCAGTTCACCGACGGTCATCGGCTCTTCCGCCGGTCGGACGCGACCGTCGGATGTGCGTTCGACGATCGCCGCCTCCACACCGGGGATCGGGCGGCCCATGGACCCCGGCTTCACCTCGGCGGAGGCGTAGTTGGCGATCATGATGCCGCCAGTTTCGGTCTGCCACCAATTGTCGTGGAAGGGGCGGCCGAACGTCTCCTGCGCCCATACCACGGCCTCGGGGTTGAGGGGCTCCCCCACGCTCGCCATGAAGCGCACCGACGACAGGTCGTAGCGCCGCGCCACCTCGGCGCCCACCTTCAGCAGCATGCGGATGGCGGTGGGGGCGGTGTACCAGACGGTGACGCGCTCCCGCTGGAGGATTCCGTACCACCGCTCCGCATCGAACTCCGCCTCATCCACCAGCAGCGTGGCGCCGATGGTCAGCGGTGCGATGATGCCGTAGGAGGTGCCGGTCACCCAGCCAGGATCGGCGGTGCACCAGAAGATGTCGCCGGGCCGCAGGTCCAGGGCGCAGCGGGCCGTGACATGGTGGGCGACCACGGCCTCGTGCACATGAACGGCTCCCTTCGGACGGCCGGTTGTGCCGCTGGTGAAGTGGAGAAGAGCCATGTCGTCCGGTGCCGTTTGCGCATAGGCGAAGTCCGGCGACGCCGCCGGCAGCGCACGCCGCAGATCCAAGACACCGTCGCCCGGCCCGGCCCCGCCATCGACGAGCAGCACATGCTTCAATCCGGGAAGCTCGTGGCGCCAGGGTTCGATCTTGCGACGGTAGAGCGCTTCGCTGGTCACCAGCACCCGGCCGTCGCCGAGCGACAGGCGCGTTCTTATGGGCTCCGGGCCGAAGGCGGAGAACAGGGGCGAGAAGACGCAGCCACTCTTCAGCGTGCCAAGGGCGGCGACATAGAGGTCGGGCTGACGACCGAGCAGACTGAAAACGCGCTCGCCCTTGCCGACGCCCAGCGAGCCCAGGAGACTTGCAAACCGGCCGGAGTGCTCGGCGAGATCGCAATACCGGAACTCACGGGACGTTCCATCCTTGGCCAGCCAGCGCAGGGCGATCCGGTCGCCGCGGCCATGCGCGACATGCCGGTCGACGGCCTCGTATGCGATGTTAAGCCCCCCGTCCGGCAGGCCGTCCAGATCGGCGCGCGCCCCTGACCAGGTGAAGGCGGCACGGGCCTGATCGTAATCCGTCAGGACGGCAGTGGCCTTGTCGTCAGGTCGTTTGCGAATGGTCTCCCAGGGCATGGCTGCACCTCATCCCGAACGCACCGCCCGGCGAGCAGGTGCTGATGATGGCGGTTATCGCGCAGCAGGTTACGCCCGTGTCCGGGGGGCTGGGTTTAACCCAGGTTAGGAGCCGCCCGGAAATGCGATGTCTAAATCCGATGTTTTGCCGTTATGGATGGTCCGGTCGGACTTGACCGATGCTGTTGGCCTGTTCAGCGAGCGCTTCAAGGTCGGGCGAAATAACGGTTTCAATGGTCGCATGATGCGTCAGGTCGCGCACCGACTCCGGCAGGCTCGCCAATTCAGCCGTAGCGTGGGAGCGAATCGCCGTCAGGTCCGGCAGTGCCCCGACACGGCGCCCGTTCCGCAAGACGGGGATCAGCAGCGGCCGTCCCGGCTCTTGCGCTTCAGCGACGGACAGCAGGTCCGTCCGGATTCGGCCGTCGGCATCGTAGCTGCGGAACACCTGTTTACGCCCCGGCCATGTCGCTTTGCCGGGCGAGCGCTTGCGCCGAGGCAACCCGGCATATTCGACCAGCTTGTAGGCGCAGTCGAGCGCGGGCACATCGCTGGAGGTGGTCAGGCTGGTGCCGATACCGAAGCTGTCGATGGGCGCATTCGCGGTCAGAAGCGACCCGAGCACATACTCGTCCAATCCACCGCTCGCCACTATGTGCGTCCCGCTCAATCCACCGGCATCGAGGATCGCACGCACCCGGTGTGAAAGCGCGGCAAGGTCGCCGCTGTCCAGCCTGACGGCAGACGGATAGACCCCGTCGACCGCCAGCGTGCCTGCCAGCGACACCACGGTCCTGGCTGCCGCCTCGGTGTCATAGGTGTCGAGCAGCAGAGTCAGATTCCGTGGACGTGAACGGGCGAAGTTGATGAATGCCTCGGCTTCCTGCCGATGGGCTTGCACGAAGGAATGCGCCATCGTCCCGACGATCGGAATGCCGAAACGCCGGCCGGCCAATGCGGTTGCCGTTCCGGCGAAGCCCGCGATGTATGCGGATCGTGCAGCCAGGAGTCCGGCTTCAGCGCCGTGTGCCCGGCGCAGACCGAAATCGAACAGCGGGCGACCGTCCGCCGCCAGTACCAGCCTTGCGGCCTTTGAGGCGATGACGGTCTGAAGGTGAATCAGGTTGATCAGGCGTGTTTCGATCATCTGCGCTTCGGGCAGGCTGGCCGTCACGCGCAGGATCGGTTCATGGGCGAAAAAGGCAGTCCCTTCGGGGAGCGCGTCCACATCCCCGGAGAAGCGGAAATCTCCAAGATAGTCCACGGTCCGGTTCGACAACTGGGCATGGTCGCGCAGCCATGCCAGATCGTCCGGAGCAAATCTGGCCGTCTCCAGGAAGGCAACCGCCTGTTCGAGGCCGGCTGCGATCAGAAAATTCCTTTGGTTCGGCAGGGTGCGGACGAACAACTCGAATGATGCAGTGCCGTTCATTCCGTGGTCGAGGTAAGCGTCGACCATGGCGACCTCGTAGAGGTCCGTAAGCAGAAGATTGTCACCATCGCACAGTGGACCGGGATGGATGTTCATGGCCGTCTCCCGCTCAAATGCTTTGCGCCGGCTGCCATGTCGCGGCCCAACACGGCAGCCGGCGGTGCCGGGAACTCAGACCTTGGCGATTTCGATAGTGCGCCTGGTCGGCTTGCTCGGCTCGCTCTTCGGCAGCACGATGGTGAGCACGCCGTTCTTCATGCTGGCCGTGATCGCGTCCGCCTTCACGTTGGCCGGCAGCCGGAAGGTCCGGGCGCACAGTCCATAGCGGCGCTCCGAGAAGTAACGGTTCTTGTCCTTTTCTTCCGTCTCCTCCTTCTTCTCGGCCTTGACGGTCAGGATGTCATCTTGGATGGAAACCTCGGCGTCCTTCTCGTCCATGCCGGGGATTTCCAGGGTGACGCGGTATTCGGTCTCCCGTTCATCCACTTCCGCCGGGGGCACGATCGCTTCCAGATCAGCGTCGCTGCGCAACAGCGGCTCCAGGCCGAATATCGGGCGGCGGCTCCACGGGAAGCGCAGCATGGACGACGCCTCATCGAACAGGCGGTCGAACTCGTCGCGCAGGGCGAAAAGCGGATGACGATTGCGTTCCGCCACTTCCTTAGCCGCCATGCCGGTGGTCTTGAGCTCCTTCGGCTTTTCGCCGGCGCTCGTTTCAGTCATGCTCATGGCATCCTCCTGGTTTACCCTTGGGATTACCCTTGTGACGCGATGGTTTTTAGCACCCGGCGGGGCCGGCCGCCTTTATCTGGATTAAGGGCCGCGCGACGTTTCGCCGGAGAAGGCGGTCGATGCCTTGCTTCGGCGGCCCCGAACAACGGCCGTGTTGCAGGCTGGTGGCGACGCGACAGCGAGGATCAGCTTCGCCAGGATGGTCTGGAGCGCGGGCGCCGTGCCTTCGATTGCAAAGCGGTGTGGCGGAAGAACAGCCGCTTGATCGCTTCGACCAGGGCCAGATAGGTGACCACCGCCGCCGACAGGAACAGGTAGAAGGAGGCCGGCGGCGCGACGAAGCCGAAGAAGGTTCCCGCCGCGGTGAGGGGGAGCAATGCGCCGACGGTGGCGGCGCCCAGTGTCAGCCCGGCCAGGACCGGATGAGGACGGCTTCGCCAGGGAGCGTGGCGGGTGCGGATCACAAAGATCACCAGCACCTGGGTGGCCAGGCTCTCCACGAACCATCCGGTCTGGAAGAGCGCTTCGTCGGCATCGAACAGGTGAAGCAGGGCATAGAAGGTCAGGAAGTCGAACACCGAACTGATCGGCCCCAACACCAGCATGAAGCGCTGGATCAACTGCAGGTCCCACTGTACCGGGGCGCTCAGCACGTCCGCCTCGACATTGTCGAGCGGAACGCCGGCTTCCGACGCGTCGTACAGCAGGTTGTTGAGCAGCACCTGAGTCGGCAGCATCGGCAGGAACGGCAGGAACAGGGAGGCGCCCGCCATGCTGAACATGTTGCCGAAATTCGAACTGCTGCCCATCAGAACGTATTTGGTGACGTTGTGGACGGTGCGGCGCCCCTCCGTCACCGCGTCGCCCACCACCGACAGGTCGTGGTCGAGCAGGATAAGGCCGGCCGCTTCCTTTGCGACATCGGCGGCGCTGTCCACCGAGATGCCGACGTCGGCGGAGTGGATGGCGGACGCATCGTTGATCCCGTCGCCGAGAAACCCGACCACGCGGCCGGACCTCTTGTAGGCCAACAGCACGCGCTCCTTCTGCTGCGGCGTCACCCGGCAATACACATTGACCTCGCCGAGACGGGCGCGCAGGGCCTCCTCGCTCATCGCGCGCAGGTCGTCACCGGTCATCAGGCCGGTGATGGCGAGGCCAAGTTCCGCGCAGACATGCCGGGTCACCCGTTCGTTGTCGCCCGTCAGAACCTTGACCGCGACGCCGGCGCCGCTTAGGGCGCCGATCGCCGCGGTGGCGCTCGCCTTGGGGGGATCGAGAAAGACGGCATAGCCGGCGAAGTCCAATTCGCATTCGTCGCCCAGGGTGGCGGTCCGGTGATCGGCCCCCATCACCTTCGAGGCGACGGCCAGCACCCGAAAGCCATCCTCTCCCAGCGTCTGGAACAGGGCATCCAGGCGTGCCCGCGCCGCCGGGTCGAGCGGCCTCACGACTCCTGCTTCGGCTTCATAGTGGGTGGACAGCCGCAGCACGTCCTCCGGCGCTCCCTTGACCACCAGCAGGCGCTGGGTGCCGTCTGTGACGAGAACGGAGACGCGACGCCGTTCGAAGTCGAAGGGCACCTCGTCGATCTTCTCCCAGCCAGTGACATCCATCTTGCGGAAGGCGATGACGGCCTCATCCAGGGGGCTCTTGATGCCGCTCTCGAAATAACTGTTCAGGTAGGCCAGCCGGAAGACGCGCTCGCTCTCGGCGCCCAGGCAATCCAGATGACGGACCATGCGGATCGTGGCCTCGGTCAGCGTTCCGGTCTTGTCGGTGCACAGCACGTCCATGGCGCCGATGTTGTGCATGGCGGCCAGTCGCTTGACGATCACCCGGCGCTTGGCCAGTCGCAGCGCACCGCGTGCCAGCGTGACGGTGACGATCATCGGCAGCAGTTCCGGCGTCAGCCCGACCGCCAGGGCGAGGGCGAACATCAGCGAGTCCAGCCAGGGACGGTGAAACAGGACATTCACCGCCAGAACGAACAGGACCAGGAAGATGGTCAGCCGCAGGATCAGAAACCCGAATTGCCGGATGCCCAGTTCAAAGGCGGTGGGCGGTGGCGATGCCGTCAGGCTGCCGCTCAGCCGGCCGAAGACGGTGGCGTCGCCGATCCGGCAAATCACGGCGGTGGCACTGCCGCTGATGACGGAGGACCCCATGAAGACGGTGTTGATCGCCTCGGCTGGTCCGCCGGCCGACGGGCAGGGCGCATCGGCGTGCTTCTCGACCGGATAGGGTTCTCCGGTCAGCGTCGCCTGATTGACGAACAGGTCGCGTGCCTCGATGAGACGGCAATCGGCCGGCACGAGATCGCCGGCCGCCAGACGGACGATGTCGCCGGGAACCAGCAGGTCCGCCGCTTCCGAGATCTCGACCCCATCGCGTCGGACCTGGACACGGATGGCGACGGACCGGCGCAAAGCCTCAATCGCGTTTTCCGCCCGCATCTCCTGGATGAAGTCGAGGGTGACGCTGAGTATGACCAGGATGAAGACGATGACGAAGCTGGTGAGATTGCCGGTGGCCGCCGACAAGGCGCTGGCAAACAGCAGGATCAGAACGAGCGGATTGAGGAAACGCGACAGGAACTCCAGCCACAGCGGCCGGCGGTGATGCGTCGTGGGGCGGTTGAAACCATATCGTCTGCGGCGGCTAGCCACCTCGGCCCGAGCCAACCCGATGCTCGTGGTCCCCAGCTCCGTCAGGACGGCGGAGATTGGCTTCGTCCAGATCTCGTCCGTGATCCTGTCCTCCTGAACTCCCATCCGCCGAAGGCCGAACCGATCAGCCAATTTCGGCCTCGGAATCTCCAAAGAAGTATTCCCGTCCGAATGCACCATGTTGTTCTTAACGTGGATTAAGGGCCGGGAAAAAGATTCTCTTCTAAATCCCGCGATGCCCAGCCTGGGCTGGCCGGCGGCAAATGCCGGGCAGAAGAGGAGGAGTATCGATGACGAGCCACGCGATCAACACACCGGCTTCCCCCCAATTGGAAGGCGCGTTTCCCATATGGACCGCCAACACACTGCTGCAAACCAACTTTCTGCAACGGACCGAGGCAATCTTGCGCATGCAGTCGAACCTGTTCGGCGGTTTCGAGACCATGAGCCGGAACTGGCTGGAACATCGCCAGGACGATCTCCAATCGGCATTGTCCACCGTGGAGCGGATGGGAACGGTGGAGGATGCGGCGGAACGATCCTCTCTCTGGAACGACTGGATGGCCGACCGCCTGAAGCGCTGGTCGGAAGAGGCGACCGCGGTGATCGAACAGGCGCAGGGCATGTCCCGCACCATGGCCGAACAGGCCTCCGCCAGCGCATCGGTGGACCGGCCCTTCCATCCGAGGGAACGGCGCTTTCGGAATGCAGAGGGCCGGCGCGATGGCAAGCCCGAGGAAGCGCGCGGCTGAAGCCGCTGTCCTGAAGAAGCACCAGGAGGGGACATGGGTCATTGGCCAGCGATGGACGGGGAGGACGGAACCACGGCCCTTTTCAGGGACCGGACCGATGCCGGCAGGCGACTGGCCGACAAGCTGTCGCCCCTGCGGGATCAGGCGCCCGTTGTCTTGGCCCTCCCGCGCGGCGGTGTTGCGGTGGCGGTGGAGATCGCAAGGAAGCTTCACGCCCCACTCGGGCTCGTTCTGGTCCGCAAACTCGGTGCTCCGTACCAGCCGGAACTGGCGATCGGTGCGATTGCCAGTTGCGGGGCAAGTGGGGATGCGGCAATCGAGACGGTGATCAATTCCAACGTCGGCCTCCTTTTGCCCGATTCATGGCTCGAAGAGGAGACAGGTCGTCAACTCAAGGAATTGGAGCGACGCCGCACCACTTATCTCGCAGGTCGGCGTCAGCCGGCCTTAGCCGGCCGTACCGCCATCCTGGTCGATGACGGCATTGCCACCGGTGCCACCATGCTCGCCGCTCTTCAGGCGGTGCGCAAGGAGGGGCCGAAGGCGCTCGTGTTGGCCGTTCCGGTGGCGCCGGCGGACAGCCTTGCGGCATTCACCGAAACAGCCGACACCGTCATCTGTCTGGAAACTCCCGCCTCTTTCATGTCCATCGGAGCGTTCTACCGCGACTTCCGCCAACTGGATGACTCCGACGTGATCGGTCTCCTCGACGCTGCCGGATAATTTTGAGCGATCTCTTGATCTCGGTTAACGAGGATCGCTCCCCTGGCGTCCATTGTGAAAGCCGAAGAAAAGTCATGAACGCAGCTCGGCTGTCCGGCTGACCGCCCAGCCTGCGGTCACGAGAATTGAGAGGCACGCCATGGCCACATTCATCATGCTGACACGGCTTATCCAGGGGACGAAAGCTCCACCGAAATCCACCGACAAGGTCCGGCAGCACCTCGCCGAACAGATCGGCCAGAACTGCCCGGATGTCGAATGGCGAAGCAGCTTTGCCGTTCTCGGTCCCTACGACTTCCTCGACATCTTCGCCGCTCCAGGGATTGACGCGGCAATGAGGGTGGCGACCACCGTCCGTGCGTCCGGTTACGCCCACACCGAAATCTGGGGGGCAAGCGAGTTGCATCCCATCGATGCCGCTGTTCGGACCTCCGATCCTCTGGCCGAATAGGGTCAATGTTTCTCGATGCATGTGAGATATTGATCGATGCGTTCCAACCACCGTCTCCGTTGGGCGGCAGTGGCATCGGCCAGCCGGTGTGCGGCCAGACGGATGCGGATACAAGCGCGGACACTGCGATAGAAGGCGACCAGATGGGGATCGGCCCTGTCCCCGCTCCGCGCCTCGTAAATCTTCAGAAGATGGCTGGCGATCCACCCTTCTCCCAGGCGATCGCATTCAAGACCGAGATAGGAAAGCTCATCAACGGGATCGAGCAACCGGAGCGCCCGGTCGAATTCAAGGCAGTCGATGATCTGAAGGGGAACCGTAAAAAAGATGTGTTCGGGGCGAAGGTCGCCGTGAGCTTCGATGATCCGCCGGCCTTCCGCCCGCTTCCGCAACAGCCCGCGTTGTGTTTTCAGGAACCCTCGCTGCCAGATCGCAGCCTTGTTCGCCCGGTCGGCCATTCCTTCGGGGAGTGTGGTTCTGGCCGCGATCTGGTTCTTCTCAACATCCTGGGCAAATCGGCCCAGGTACCTGTCGGCCGGCATCGGAACGGATCGACTGAAGCGGTAAAATCTCGACAGCGTAATCCCGAGATTGCGGACGTCGCTTGTCTGCAAGCTGTTGGAGCCGATCAATTCGTCCATCCGCCGGTCGATCGGAAGGCGCTGCATCCAAACCACCCAATCGACGACACGATCGGCAGGCCCAGGCCGCTCGCACAAGCTGAGGCCACCATCCGGCCGAAGGGCAAGGCAAAGGGCGGCGTGATAAACCATCGGACTGAGCCGACGATTCAACCGTATTTCGGTCAGACAATTTGCGTGGCGCAACGCCACCGTCGACAGGTTCACTTCGGGAAGCCGTCGTGGCTTCTTCAGTTTGTATGCATGTCCCTCGGTCAGGAAGACCCAGGAAAGTCGGGTTTCGATTGCTTCGACTTGTCCGGGGCGATCGAAATACGCATCGGGTCTCTGTAGGAACTGCACCTTCAATTCGAGCGGATAGTCTTGGTCCGTCGGCATTCGATCCGCGCGCTGTGTCGGATGGTCATCCACTTCGGGCGATCCGCCATCTGTTTTAAAGAAGATCGCTCAACGATCCGCCGGCATGCATGCGGGCGATCGCCTCCGCGAACAGCGGAGCGGTGTCCAGAACGGTCAGTCTTCGAACCGATATGTCTCCCTCCAATCGCCAAGGCGGTACCGTGTCGGTCACCACGACGCTGTCGAAAGCCGGCGACTGCAGCATCTCGATGGCACCTGGCGCGAACACGCCGTGGGTTGCCAGTGCCATCACCGAAAGAGCCCCTGCCGTCCGGCACGCTTCGGCAGCCCGCAGCATGGTGGTTCCCGTCGCAATGAGATCGTCAAGAATCAGCACCCTGCAGCCGGCCACGTTGCCGACCAGCTGTCCGCCGCCGACAACTCCGGCACTGCGGGTCTTCTCCATGAAGGCCAGACCGACCGGCCGGGCAAGGCTGTGCTCCAGCGTTTCGTGAAGCAGTTCGACCCTCTTCATGCCTCCGACATCGGGGGAAACCAAGGCAATCGGGTCATTCCCCGCCGTCGCCTTGACGTGATCGGCAAAAAGGGGTCGTGCCAGAAGATGCTCGGTCCAGCAGCGGAAAGCATTCTCGAACGCGGCCTGATTGTGCACGTCCATCGTGACGACCCGGTCGACACCGGCCGCTTCGAACAGGATCGCCAGCTGGCGCGTTGCCACAGGGTCGCGGGATTTCGTGCGGCGGTCCTTGCGGCTGTAGGCCAGATAGGGGGCCACCACCGTCACCCGGCGCGCGGACGAATCCTTCAGGGCCCCGATGAAAAGCAGGAGCCGCCAGAGCTTGTCATGCACGCTGTCATGAGCATCGCCCAGCAGGGACTGGACAACGAACACGTCGCGGTCCCTGACGCTGATCAAGGGGCGAACCTTCATTTCGCCATCCTCGAAGCGCCTCTCCTCATGCGGGGAAACGGGAATCTCCAGATGTGTGGCGATCCGGCGGCCATGCCGCCAATGCGGGTCAAGATCGAACAGCAGCATTCCGTCGTGCGTCATCGATGCCTCCCATGGCGGACTACCAATTGCTGGCCGCCTCAGTGTGCGATCAGGACCGAACATTCGAGAGCGGTCCCCAGCACATGACGGGTTGCGCCGCCCAGGACCATTTCCCGGAACCGGCTGTGCCCGTAGCCGCCCATGACCAGAAGACCCGCACCGATCTCCTTCGCCCGTCCGGTCAGCAACTCGCCGGTCGGGCGGCCATCCCTGTGCAGGACGTCGACCGCCACGGAGATGCCGTGCCAGGCCAGATGGTCGGAAAGGCATGTGATCATCGGGGCCGTCGGACCATTGACGTCATCGCTTCCGTCCACCGTCAGTATGGTGGCATTCCGCGCCCGCCGCAGGAGCGGCATGGCCCCGGCGATCGCCCTTGCCGCTTGCCGGCTGCCGTCCCAGGCGATTGCGACCGATGAAAGCGCCTCTCCATCCATGCCTGGTGCCGCCAGCAGGATCGGCTGACCGGCTTCGAACAATGCCGTCTCCAGCCGCAGGACATTGGCCGGAGCATCGAATGGCTGCGCGAACAGGAGGAGGTCGGCACAGCGCCCACGCTGAATGAGAACATCCTCCGGCTGGCCAACCATTTCGCGCCAAGTCGCTGTGATGGAACCGGACGTGATGGCGGTATCGGCGTCAGGATAGCCGACGCTGTGAATGCCGGCGTTCGCAACCGCGGTGTCGAAGCTGTGCCTTGCGTGCGATGCCCGTTCCTGGTCCGCCTGCTCCGCCTCCCGGATCAGGCGCTCCAGCATGTCGGCTGAGAAGCCCTCGGCAACCGGTGGAATGGCTACCCGCGGGTCGGGCCGAACGTGGACGGCATCAACATGCCCATGGAACAGCTTGGCGAGGGTAAAGGCGGCGTTCAGCGCCCGTTCGTCGGCGGCGTCACCATCGAGCAGGACAAGAATATGCTTGATCATGAACCGTCTCCTGCAGCGGAGGATAGGTTCCGTACCGTCGCGCCAAAAATCGCAGCCCACCTTGATCCAGGTTAACCTGATCGACCCCAACGGTGAATCTTCAGTCAATCGCAAACGGATTTATCCAGGTTAAGGCGGTGTTTTGCCTGGGCGCGAGTATACCGCTTTCCGCTCACCGGGGAGTACGTGGCCATGGGACAAAAACCTCAGAACCGCCGCTCGGCCATCGACGACCGCCTGCAACCGGAACGGCGAGACCGGCTGATCCAGGAGAAGGAGCACGACCCCTACAAATCGGACCTCAAACCCGCCGATCCCAGCGTCTGTTCACGCTGCCACGCGGTCTACGAGGACGGTCGCTGGCGGTGGGGGGCGAGGCCCGCCGATGCGACGGAGACCGTCTGCCAGGCCTGCCAGCGCATCGAGGAGCGGATCCCGGCCGGCATCCTGACGATGAGCGGCGCCTTCGTACAAGCCCATCGTCCCGAGATCATTGCGCAGGTCCGTCATCAGGAGAAACTCGAGACCGCCGACCATCCGCTCAACAGGATCATGGACATCCACGACGACGCCGACGGGATCAACGTGACGACCACAGATCTTCACTTGCCCCGGCGTATCGCCGAAGCGCTCGCTCACCATCACCACGGTGAAGTGACGTGGAAGTACGCCGAGGGCGAGTGCTTCCTCAGGGTGAATTGGCACGCCGATTGAGACGCGGACCGGCTGGGAGGGGAGTTGCAGGGAGCGGGGCTTCTCAGGCGATGCGGACCAGGTGGCGTGGGCCGGTCTTGCCTACGCCACCTGGTCACGGCCATTCGGTCACGGCCAGCTTGTCACGAGGGGCCGATGGGCGATGATATGGGCGATGATCCATGGCATCGGCCGGATGCATTGTGCCAAGCACCCCCGCACCATGTGTCCGGCTCCAACCCCGGAGGCGGCGGCAGGAATGCGGAGGAGGGCGCCGGCGTCTCGGACATCTCCGCCAGATTGGCCAATCGCGGCCAGTCCATCACGCGCAGGCGCCCCTTGGTGAACGACAGCAGTCCGGCGGCCCGCATCTCCTTCAAGGTCCGGCAGACATGAACCGAAGTCAGGCCGGTCGCGTCGGCGATCACCGTCTGGCTGATCGGGAGCGCGAACTCATCCACACGGGCGTCATCCACACAGGCGCCGGTCTCCCGGTTCTGGCGTTGGCACAGCGCGACGAGCAGGCGGGCGATCCGCTCGGCGGCGGTGCAGGTACCGAGCCCGCCCAGCAGACGCCAGTCAGAAATCGTCTCCGCCGCCAGAAGCGACCACATCCGCAACGTCAGTTCCGGTGCGGTCTGGCAGAACCGCATCAGCGACTGGCGCGGGATCGGACAGGCAGTGAGATCGGTCAGCGCCTCCACCGTGCAGGGCATGCAGCCGTCGGCGGTCGTCTCGAACCCGACCATGCTTCCGGGCATGGCGAAGCGAAGCACCTGGCGACGCCCGTTCTCGTGGAAGACGGACACCGCGGCCCAGCCGCGGCGAATGATGAACACCATCTCGCTGCCATCCCCTTCGGCGAAGACGCAGCCGCCCGCAGGCACATGCCAGAGCGGGTGCTTGATGGTGCCGAGCGCCTGGAGTTGCGCGTCGGAGGCGCTTGCGCATAGCCCGTCGCGTCGAACCGGGCAGGATTGGCATTCGGACCGCATGGGACGCCTTTCTCGCATTTACCTAATGTCTTGGCTCGCTCGGGTTTGCCGGTCGCAGCCGGGGGAGCAGTTCGGCCTGCGCCAGCGAGTCGATCAGAGCGGAAACGATGATGTGGCTACCGATGGGACCTTCCGCCGCTTCCTGGGCGGCATCCAGGTGGCCGTCGAGACGGCAGGCCACGGTCAGCTTGATGGCGACGCCGAGCGGCGTTTGGGCCGGGGTGCTGATCAGCGAGCGCAGCAGCCACGTCCGCCGGGCTGTTTCCCCGTCTTCGGATTCCCGGTAGCGTTCGTGCAGCAGCAGGAGAGCGTGATCGCTGTGCGAACCGGTTGCGAGTGCCGCAACAGAAAAACTCAAGAGTTCCGCGTAGAGTGCTTCGCTCTTCGAAAAGCCATGCGATGACGACATGGTTCGTCCCCACAGAACTGTCATGGAACGACGTCGAGGATTGGGAAATTCACTGAGTATACAGAACTTGCACCCCGGGAAGGATGGATGATTTGATCTGAGTCAAATATGCGATGACCTATACAGAATTGATTGTGCTCTACCCAAGATGATAGGAATTTACAAAATAGGTGCAGAAATTTCTGGCTGGCGGCGGTCAGGAGGGGGAGTGGGTATAGAAGCCACCTGCCGAAGCCGAGCCCCAGATGCCGTACACGGAAACTCCCCGCTACTTGGACATAGCCATCGAGGCCGGGCTGATGCAGCGCCTCGCCTTTGGCCGTCCACGGCGTCAGACAGAGGGTTTGCCGGGCTCGCTCATGCGCCTGCCCGGCCCGGATCCTCCGGTTCCCGATCACACCATGTTTTCCCGGCGCCGCGCCGACTTGGAAGTGGCGAAAGCCCTTGCGAAGGCGAACGGCCGGCCGCTATCGCGGGTCCGGGAACTCGCTGTCGCCAATCAGGATGCAGTACACCTGTTCGACACGGCCGGACAGTGCATGGTGCGCCTCTCCCATCGTGTCGCTCTCCTGGGAGAACCAGGCAAATGCCTGGAGCAGTTCCTCACGGCTCGCTCCGGTTTCCAGAATGGCGGCAATGCTTGCATTGTCGATCCGGCCGACCGTCTCCACGATGTCCTCGGAAGTAAGCCGCTGGCTCAGAGGCTTCATGCCTGAGGGTTCCATGGCGACATCCTCCTGGATGGCTGGCTGCGGGATTGTTGGCTCGGATCATTAGACCGCAAGACTTCGGGTCGCCGCTTGATCCAGGTTAACGCCGGCACTCCTGGAGCCGCCAGAATGGCTGCCAGCGCGCTGTGCATCCCAGGTGGCTGGTCTGCTCCTTACGGTCGAGGTGACGGTCGTGGAACGCGCCGCTCGCTGGCACACTCTGGCGAACGCCGAACTCAAGGGTGGTGCACGGCCGCTGACAGGTGGCAACCGACAGGAGGAATGCCATGCAATTCCCGGTGCAGATCACCTTCGACAATCTGGAACCGTCGCCCGCCCTGGAGACGGTCGTGCGGGAGCATGCCGCCAAACTGGAGCGGTTCTTCGACCACATCATGGCGTGCCATGTGACCATCGACGCGCCACACCGGTACCAGCATCAGGGCAAGCTCTATGCGGTCCGGATCGACCTGACGGTGCCGGGGGAAAAGCTGGCCGTGCGTCACGCCAAGCCCGAGGACCACGCTCACGAAAATCCGAGAGTCGCCGTGCGCGACGCGTTCGACGCGGCCCGCCGGGAGTTGGAGGACTACGCGCGCCGCCGCCGGACGGACGTGAAGACGCATGTGGTTCCCTTGCACGGCCGCGTGGTCCGCCTGTTCGCCGAAGACGGCTACGGCTTTATCGAAACGACGGACGGGCAGGAGGTCTATTTCCACCGCAACAGCGTGGCGGACGGGTCCTTCGACGCCCTGAAGGTTGACCAGGAGGTCCGCCTGAGCATCGCCGAGAAGGAAAGCGCCCAAGGCCCGCAGGCGACCACGGTCAACCCGGTCGGCAAGCATCATGTCGTCGGCTAGCGACCCGTCACGCCCGCGAGCACGAGGCGAACCCGCCACCCGGCCATGCTGCGCCGATGGGACAGGGGAGCCGGAACAAGGAGGCCGGATATGCCGGACACCGCATACATCCGCTGGTTCTCCGACCTCGGGCGCGACGACGTCGCCCTGGTCGGCGGCAAGAACGCGTCGCTCGGTGAACTGTACCGGCACCTGAAGCCGCTGGGGGTCGAGGTGCCGGACGGCTTCGCCCTGACCGCGGCGGCCTTCCGCGATGCGCTGACCGCGGCCAAGGCGTGGGAGGACCTCCACGCGCTGCTTGACGGGCTGGATAAGAGTGACGTGGCCCGGCTTGCCCGCGCCGGCGCCCGTGCGCGCGACATCGTCTACTCGGCCGGCCTCACACCGGCGATGGAGGCGCAGCTGCGCACGGCTTTCCGCGCCCTGCTGGCCGAGTACGGGGAGGGACTGACTGTCGCAGTCCGCAGTTCGGCCACTGCGGAGGACCTGCCGACCGCCAGTTTCGCCGGCCAGCATGAGACCTATCTGAATGTGTCCGGAGAGGCCATGCTGCTCGACGCGGTGCGGCGCTGCCACGCCTCGCTGTTCACCGACCGGGCCATCTCCTACCGGATCGACCAGGGCTTCGACCACTTCAAGGTCGCGCTGTCGGTCGGCGTGCAGAAAATGGTGCGTTCCGACCTCGCCTCGGCCGGGGTGATGTTCACGCTGGATACGGAATCGGGGTTCCGCGATGCCGTGTTCATCACCGGCGCCTATGGGCTGGGGGAAACGGTCGTCCAGGGGGCGGTCGATCCCGACGAGTTCTATGTGCACAAGGCGACCTTCCGGCAAGGCCACCGCGCGGTGCTGCGGCGGCGGCTGGGCGAGAAGCAGGTGAAGATGGTTTACCGGCCCGGCCGTACGCGCGAGCCGACGCGGACCGTCCCCACCCCCGACGCCGACCGGGAGCGCTTCTGTCTGACCGACGAGGAGGTGCTGCGGCTTGCCGGATACGCCATCCGGATCGAGGACCATTATGGCCAGCCCATGGACATCGAATGGGCCAAGGACGGACTGGACGGCGGCCTCTACATCGTCCAGGCACGGCCGGAGACGGTCGCCTCCCAGCAGACGGTGCTGGAACTGGAGAGCTTCGTTTCGGAGGCGAAGGGGACCGTGCTCGCGTCGGGACGCGCCGTCGGCGGGCGCATGGCCACCGGGACGGTGCGCGTGGTGACCGACACCCACCATCTGTCGGCCTTCCGTCCGGGCGAGGTTCTGGTGGCCGACACCACGACGCCGGATTGGGAGCCGGTGATGAAGACGGCCGCCGCCATCGTCACCAACCGGGGTGGCCGGACCTGCCATGCCGCCATCGTGGCCAGAGAATTGGGCATTCCGGCCGTGGTCGGAGCCGAACGCGCGACGGAGGCCCTGCGCGATGGGCAGACGGTGACCGTCTCCTGCGCGGAGGGTGAAACCGGCAAGGTCTATGACGGCGCCGTGCCGTACCGGGTGGAGCGCCTGGATCTTGGCCGGCTGCCGCGGCCGCAGACGCGCATCATGGTGAACCTCGGCAATCCCGATCAGGCATTCCAGACCGGCCGGCTGCCGGTGGACGGTGTCGGGCTGGCGCGCATGGAGTTCATCGTCAACGAGGCCATCAAGGTCCATCCGATGGCGCTCGTCCACCCGGAGCGTGTCGAGGACGCCGACGTGCGGGCCCGCATCGCCCACCTGACCCGCAACCACCCGGACGGCAGCGCCTATTTCGTGGAGCGCCTGTCGGAGGGGGTCGGCACCATCGCGGCGGCCTTCTTCCCGCGCCCGGTGATCGTCCGGCTGTCCGATTTCAAGACGAACGAATACGCTTCCCTGCTTGGCGGGAGATGGTTCGAGCCGGTCGAGGAGAACCCGATGCTGGGCTTCCGGGGGGCCGCGCGCTACGCCCATCCCGCCTATGAGGAAGGCTTTGCGCTGGAATGTCGGGCACTCGCCCGCGTGCGTGGCGAGATGGGGCTGACCAACGTGAAGGTGATGGTGCCCTTCTGCCGCCGTCTGGAGGAAGCCGACCGGGTGATCGCCGCCATGGCGCGCCACGGGCTGGAGCGCGGGCATGACGGCCTCGAGGTCTACGTGATGTGTGAAATCCCCAACAACGTGCTGCTGGTGCATGAGTTCGCCCAAAGGTTCGACGGCTTCTCCATCGGGTCGAACGACCTGACGCAACTCACGCTCGGGGTGGACCGTGACAGCCCTCTGGTCGCCTTCGATTTCGATGAGCGGGATCCCGGCGTGCTGGCCTTCCTGCGCCAAGCCGTGGAGGGCGCGCGGCGCAATGGCCGGCCTTGCGGCATCTGCGGACAGGCGCCCTCGGACTATCCGGAGATCGCCGAGTTCCTGGTGCGCCTCGGCATCGACTCCATCAGCCTGACGCCGGACAGCGTGGTCAAGACGCTGCGCGCGGTCGTGGAACTGGAACAGAAACTCGGCCGCGCGCCGCGCGAGCCCGGAACGGGAGGAGTGTCATGAAGCACGTCGTCGTTTTCGCGCATCCGCGGTCCGGCAGCTTCATCCGGCAGGCGGTGGGCGCCTATGTGGATGAGTTGGAGCAATGCGGGCACGCGGTCACCGTCCGCGACCTCTACGCCATGGGCTTCAACCCGGTTCTTTCGGAAGAGGAACTTGCCGGCACGGGTCCGGTACCCGGAGACATCCAGCGCGAGCAGGACATCATCACGGCGTCCCAAGCGGTTTCCTTCGTGTTTCCGATCTGGTGGGCCGGCATGCCGGCGATGCTGAAAGGCTATGTGGACCGTGTCTTCAGTTACGGATTTGCCTGGGAGATGCGGGGCGAGGAGGTCGAGGGCAAACTGCATGGGCGCAAGGGGCTGATCGTCACGAGTTCCGGCGCCCCGATGGCCTTTCTGGAAGCGACCGGTGAGAGACAGGCCTTCACGGTGACACAGGACGTTGCGATCATGGGACTGTGCGGCATCAAGGTGGTCGAGCATCTGCATTTCGACGATCTGGGGCCGCACACCACGCCCGCGCAGGTCGACGATGACATCCGCCGCATCCGCGCGGCCGTGCGCGATCATTTCTGAGTGGAGCTTGCGGCTCGGCCCCGTCGCTTGGCCCCGCCGGACCGCGACGGATGCCGAAACCGCGTCTCAACCATTCCGCCGCCGATCCGTCCTAAAGCCGGTTGATTTCGAATTCCTCGCAGGAAAAACCGAGCTGGGCGGCACCCTCCTCCAGGCAGTCTCCCAGGTTGGGGATGCCGATGAGGTAATCCGCGGAACGGGCCGTGTGGCGTTCCCGGGCCAGCGCCTGCGCCTCGGCCCATTCGTCCGCTGAGAAATCGCCGCGCCCCAGCCAGACCAGCGCGATCACATCGACCACCTCGTCATCGTCGAGGCCGTCGATGGCGTCCTTCAGTTCAGCCAGGGTCGGATCGTCGGCGTAATCCTCCAGCACCGCCCGCATGCCGTCATCGCTCGGGTTGGAGCCCTCATCCAAATCGGACGGCTCCACCTTGGCGTCGAATTCACGGGCCTTGACGATCAGAAAGCACAGCTTCTGCAATCCGACGTTCAGCTCGGGCACCAGTTCGGCGGATGTAGCTGGCTGGGGAGGAGCAGGTTTGGCCATGGCGGTCCGGACTCCTTTGGCGAACTCCCTGAACGGTATCCGTGCAACTGCATCGGGAGAATAGCGCCATTGATCCACGGCTTCACGGTGCCGGCCTTAACCTGAGTAAAGGACAGGACGCGGACGCCCCTGCAGCCTTCAGGGTATCGGGCAAGGCATATGGGCGGCTCCGGCCGCAGCGGGAGGTGTCATGGACGACAGGAAGGACAGCGACCGCGGCGCCGACCTGCTGTTGTGGCTTTCCCTTGCCTTGTCGATCGGGGTCGGGCTGTTCCTGCTGTGGGCGCTCCCCGGCGTTCATCAAGCGCAAACGATACCCTACAGCCAGTTCCAGGATCTGCTGGATCGCGGCAAGATCGAACAGGTCATGGTCGGCGAAACCACCCTGACTGGTACGCTGAGCGAACCTCTGCCCAACGGGTCGCGGACGTTCGAGACCGTCCGTGTCGCGCCCGACATCGCCCGCGATCTCTCGGCCCGTCACATCCCCTTCAGCGGCATCAGCGGGTCCGGCTGGGCATCGGGCATCGCCAGTTGGTTCGGCTGGCTCCTGATCCTGTTCGCCGTGTGGAGCCTGGCCGGGATGTCCGGCATGCGGGCGGGCGGAGGCCTGCTGTCGATCGGCCGCAGCAAGGCCAAGCTGTTCGCCGAGACCGATGTCTCCATCAGGTTCGACGATGTCGCCGGTGTCGACGAGGCGAAGGAGGAATTGCGGGAGGTCGTGGAGTTCCTGCAGAATCCGCAGGAATTTTCGCGCCTGGGCGCCCATGTGCCCAAGGGGATTCTGCTGGTGGGTCCGCCTGGAACCGGCAAGACGCTGCTGGCCAGGGCCGTCGCCGGCGAAGCCAAGGTTCCCTTCATTTCGACCAACGGATCGGAATTCGTCGAGATGTTCGTGGGTGTCGGGGCCGCGAGGGTGCGGGACCTGTTCACGCTCGCACGGGCGCGCACGCCGGCCATCATCTTCATCGATGAACTCGACGCGCTCGGCCGTGCGCGCGGATCATTGCCGATGCTGGGCGGGCACGACGAGAAGGAACAGACGCTCAACCAGCTTCTGGCCGAACTGGACGGCTTCGACCCCAGTGCCGGGCTGGTTTTGCTGGCGGCAACCAATCGCCCGGAAATCCTCGATCCGGCCCTGCTCCGCGCGGGAAGGTTCGACCGGCAGATCCTGGTGGATCGGCCGGAAAAATCCGGACGCGCGCAAATCCTGGGGATCCACACCAGGCAGGTACCTCTCGACCCGGACGTGGACCTCGCCCACCTGGCGGCTCTGACCCCGGGCTTCACCGGTGCCGACCTCGCCAATTTGGTCAACGAGGCGGCGATGATCGCCACGAGACGGGACGCCGACGCCGTGTCGACTGGGGATTTCGAGGCCGCCATCGAACGGATCGTCGCCGGTTTGGAAAAGAAATCCCGTATTCTCAGCCTGCACGAACGATCCATCGTCGCCCACCACGAGATGGGGCACGCCCTGGTCGCCATGGCGATCCCCGGCACCGATCCGGTCCAGAAGGTGTCGATCATCCCGCGCGGCATCGGGGCGCTCGGCTACACCATCCAGCGTCCGACAGAGGATCGCTTCCTGATGGGCCGCCACGAGCTGGAAGACAAGATGACCGTCCTGATGGCCGGCCGGGTTGCGGAACAGATCGTATTCGGCGAGGTGTCGACGGGCGGAGCCGACGATCTGGCGAAGGTCACGGACATCGCCAGGGGCATGGTGATGCGGTACGGCATGGACGAAACGCTGGGGGCGGTCTGCTATGACACCGAGCCGGGCCATCTTCTCGGTCAACCCCAGGGCGCCTTCTGGCAACCCCGGCATTACGGCGAAGCGTCGGCCAGCCGCATAGATGCGGCGGTCCGCACCCTGGTCGAGGCCGCCGCGTCGCGCGCCTCCAACATTTTGCGCAGGAACCACGCCGTGCTGGAGCAAGGGGCAAGAAGCCTGCTGGAGCGCGAAACCCTGACCGCGGACGAACTGCCGAAGCCGCTGCCGGAATCGGAGGGCACGGAAGAAGACCCTGAAGGAAAAGGCAGACAGAGCGCAGAGACTATGCCGGATGAGGCGAAGGCTTCTGCCAAGTCCCCGCTGTGCATCCTCGGCACGCAGTGAGGCTTCGCCCCGGTCTGCTTCAGACATCCTTCGGGGAATGGTGGCAGGACAACAGCTTTAACCTGCATCAAGAGGCGGTCCCGGCAGGTCCGATAGGCTGTGTCCGGCACACCCGTGTTCGGAACCAACGTCATGAACAGGTCCATCACCGATGCCATGGCAGGCGCGCATGGGATCACCTACCCCTGGGAGCGCAGCTATCCTCCCGGATTGGACTGGCGCCGCCCGCCGCCGGCGCGGTCCCTGCCTGCACTGCTCGAGGAGGCGGCCGCGACCCACCGGGACCGGTCCTGCATGGATTTCCTCGGGCGGCGCCATTCCTACGGTGAAACCCTCGATCTGGTCGAACGGATCGCCAAGGGGCTGCAGGAACTGGGTGTCGGCGAGGGGACACGGGTCATGCTTCTGCTGCCCAACTGTCCCTATTTCGTCATCGCCTTCTATGCCATCCTCAAGGCTGGAGGGACGGTGGTGAACGCCAACCCGCTGAATGCCGAGTTGGAGCTTGAGCGGCAGATCGCCGACTCCGCCGCCGAAATCCTGATAACCCTCGACCTGCCAAGGTTCCAGGCCACCCTGTCGGCGGTCGGATGGCCGGGCCGGCTGCGCCGGATCTTCGTCGCCTCCCTGGCAGAAAGCCTGCCCTTTCCGAAGAACTGGCTGTATCCCCTGTTGCACCGGGGGGACATCGCCCATTTTCCGGATGACGGACGCCATCTCTCCTTTTCCAGTCTGCTCGCCAACGACGGCCGCTGTGCGTCGGTCGGCATCGATCCGCAGCATGCACCGGCCGTCATCCAATATACCGGCGGCACCACCGGACTGCCCAAGGGGACGGTCCTTACCCATGCCGGCCTCTGCGTGAACGCCTGCCAGTGCCGGGACTGGCTCACAGGAAGCGCCGCGGAACAGGAGCGCCTCCTCGCCGTACTGCCGCTGTTCCATGTGTTCGGCATGACCGCGGTGATGAACTTCGGCATTGCGCTCGGCGCCGAGCTGGTGTTGCTGCCGCGGATTGACGTGCGGGAGATTCTTGCCACCATTCAGAACAAGCGCCCGACCATGATGACCGGCGTCCCGCGGCTTTTCCAGGCGCTCATCGACTGCCCCACCGCAGCCCTCCATGATCTGTCGTCGCTGCGGCTGTGCATCTCGGGCGGCGACAGCCTGCCGCCGCTGCTGCAGGAGCGCTTCCAGGCGATGACCGGCAGCAGGCTGGTCGAGGGGTACGGCCTGACGGAGGCCTCGCCCGTCGTCACCTGCACCCCCTACGAAGGTACCACCAAACCGGGATCGGCCGGGCTGCCGCTGCCGGGTACCGTCGTCGAGATCGTATCGGTGGAGGACGGCAGGACGCCCCAACCGGTCGGCAGGGTTGGGGAAGTGTGTGTCAGGGGTCCCCAACTCATGGCCGGCTATTGGAGCGACGACGAAGCGACCGCGAAGGCGATGGCCGGCGGACATCTCCACACGGGCGACATCGGCTTTCTCGACGAGGACGGCTATCTCCACATCGTCGACCGGCTGAAGGACCTCATCATTGCCGGTGGCCAGCACATCTACCCGCGCGTCGTCGAAGCGGCCATCCGTGAACACCCGGCGGTGAACGACGTCGCGGTGATCGGTGAACCGGATCCGGTGCGCGGCCAGACGGTCAAGGCGTTCATCGTCCTGACGCCCGGCACCACGCTGTCTAAGAGTGACCTCCACGCATTCCTTGTTCCCCGCCTGTCCCGTTTCGAACGGCCATCGAAGGTCGAGTTCCGCTCGGCCCTGCCTACGTCGATCATCGGCAAGATCCTCAAGCGCGATCTGCGTGCGGCACCCTAGGACTGGCATTGGAACGGAAAGCCACACCGATGCTGCAATACTGAACAGGAGGAAAGACAAGATTGTGCGTCGTTCCATTTGTGAAGATTCCGGTCAATCGAGAGGCTTATTTTTCATTCAAAGGCCTGCGACATCGTCGCTCGTAGACGCTCACGTCTTTCAGAGTTATTTTAATTATTACTGATGCAGTCCGAATGCTTGGAGGCTGCAATGATCACGAAGAACCAGCCAATAGCTGTTTGCCTTGCGTGTGGAAAACCCTACTACGCGCTGGCCCCCGTCTTTGATGGATGCATAACCCAGACCGCGTCCGGCCGATGCGAAGGAGAAGTCGTCATCCGATGGAGCATTGACGACTGGGTTATCTGCCCAACCTGCGACGGGAGAGGTTGTCCTCACTGCAACGACGTTGGCTGGCTGCCTGCACGTCCATAGACCACGGGCATGTACTGAGATTCCGTCGCTATTTTCGACTTGGCCAATTCCAGCCGGCTGATTACGCGCGCCAAGCTCGACAGGGCGGTGTGGCGATCGAACTGACGGTTCACCCCTCGCCCAGGCAGGCGGTACGCCTGTTGTGGTAACCCGATGCAGCTTCGTCGATCTTGATGCACGTCAATGCCGCAAGTCGCCTGACGGATAGCCTGCGGCAATGGCATGGACCGTGGACCCGGTCCTTCCGGAGATGGCCGCGGAGATGGCCGATGACTCTGCCGCTGACCGATCACGGATCGAGCCACGAACGCTCGACCATTCCGGCCCCACCCGGCCGAAGCGCCTTCAGGCACGCCGGCTGGCTGCTGGGGATCCTGCTCGCGCTGCTGGGCACGGCGGGGCTGCTCTATTACGGGATGGGCACCCACACCCCCGCCCCCATCTATCGGACCGGATCGGTGACCCGCGGCGCGGTCACCGCATCGATCACCGCGTCCGGCACCGTCAATCCGGTCGTCACCGTGCAGGTCGGATCCCAGGTTTCAGGGCAGATCAGCGAGTTGCTCGCTGATTTCAACACCGAGGTGAAGACCGGCCAACTGATCGCCCGGATCGATCCTGCGGTGTTCGAGACGCAGGTAGCGCAGGCGGCCGGCGACCTCGCCGTCGCCCGGTCTGGCATCGAAACCCAGCGGGCTGCTGTCGCACGCGCAACCGCCGACCTGGAGGCCACGCGCGCGGCTCTGACCAATGTCCAAGCCCAGCTGCGCAAATCGCAGGCGCTCCTGTTCAACGCCAGGACCAGTTTCGAACGCACCCAACAGCTTTTCGAGCGGGGAAATGCGTCCGCTTCGGACCGTGACAGCGCCAAGTCCGCCAGCGACGCCGCCCGGGCCGATGTCGAGGCGCTGAGCGCGCAGGAGGTCAGCCAACAGGCCATGGTCCGGTCCACCGGGGCCCAGCTGAGTCTCGCCCAGGCGAACCTTGCGGGCGCGACGGCCCTGGTGCAGCAGAAGGAGGCGGCCTATCACGGCGCGCGCATCAATCTGGAGCATACGCGTATCGTCGCTCCGGTGGACGGCACCGTCATCCAGCGCAATGTCGATCGCGGCCAGACCGTTGCGGCCAGCCTGCAGGCCCCGGTGCTCTTCACCATCGCCCAGGATCTGGCGGCCATGCAGGTGGACGCATCCGTGGACGAGGCGGATGTCGGGATGGTGCGGGTGGGCCAGGAGGTGCACTTCACCGTGGACGCCTACCCCGGCCGCGGCTTCACCGGCTCCGTGCTCCAGATCCGCAAGGCACCCCAGGTCGTACAGAACGTCGTCACCTACGACGTGGTCATCTCGGCGCCCAATCCCGATCTGGCGCTCCTGCCCGGCCTGACCGCCAACGTCAGCATCGTCGTCGAGCATCGCGACGACGTGCTGCTGGTTCCCAACGCCGCTCTGCGCTACCGCCCAGCCAAGGCCACCCCACCGGATGCGCCGCCATCGCCACAGGCGGGCGAGGTCTGGGTGCTCGGCGCTTCCGGCCAGCCGGAACGCCGCCCTCTTCGTCTCGGCACGTCCGACGGGACCGTGGTGGAGGTCGTCGAGGGCGGGCTGTCTGCCGGCGAACGGGTCATCCTTGGCGAAACCACCCCGGCTGCGGCCTCCGGCACGATGCCGTCCATGGGCGGCGGACCTCGTCTTTGACATCCGCGCCGCTGACGGGCGCGCCTTCCACCGGGGAGCCCGACCATGGGCAACTGGCTGATCGAGACCGAACACCTGAGCAAGGAGTACCGATTGGGGGACGTGCCCCTGCTCGCCCTGGACGACGTGTCGGTGCGCATCGCCGCTGGCGAGTTCGTGGCTGTCATGGGACCGTCGGGATCGGGCAAATCCACCTTCATGAACCTGCTCGGCTGCCTCGACAGCCCCAGTGCCGGCCTCTACCGCCTGGACGGGTGCGACGTGTCGCACCTTGCGCCCGACGAACTGGCGGGGGTGCGCAATCGCCTGGTGGGCTTCGTGTTCCAGGGCTTCAACCTGCTGCCCCGCACGCCCGCGGTTGAAAATGTGGAGCTGCCGCTTGTCTACGCGGGCGTGTCCGCTCAGGAGCGTCGGCGTAGCGCCCTGGCCCGCCTGACCGAGGTCGGCCTTGCCGGGCGGGCATGGCATCATCCCTCGCAACTGTCGGGCGGCCAGCAGCAGCGCGTCGCCATCGCCCGCGCGCTGGTCAACGACCCGCTGCTGATCCTCGCCGACGAACCGACCGGTGCACTCGACTCGCGCACCAGCGTCGAAGTCATGGCGCTGTTCCAGGAATTCAACGCGCGCGGCATCACGGTCGTGCTGGTGACACACGAGCCGGACATCGCCGCCTTCGCCCGGCGCACGCTGAGTTTCCGCGACGGCAGGCTGATCGGTGACCGGCCGGTCGCACCCTCCCGCAAGGCATCGGAGATGCTGGCGGGCCGGCAGGAGATGGAGACCGCGACATGACCACCCTGTCCGCCATCCGCATCGCGCTGGCGGCGCTGCGCCTCAACCTGATGCGCAGCGTGCTGACCATGCTGGGGATCATCATCGGGGTGGCGTCGGTCATCACCATGATCGCGGTCGGCGCCGGAGCGGAAGCGCGCATCGCCCAGCAGATCGACAGCCTCGGCTCCAACCTCATCATCGTGGTGTCCGGCGCGATCACCTCCGGCGGCGTGCGGCTGGGCTTCGGCACCCAGATGACGATGAGCGACGACGATGCCCAGGCCCTGCAACGGGAAATCCCCGAGATTCTGGTCGCGTCGCCGGGCGTACGCGGCACCGCCCAGATCATCTACGGCAATCTCAATTGGTCGACCGTTATCATCGGCACCACCTCCGGCTTTCTGGCGGCGCGGGATTGGGGCGTTGTCCAGGGCAGGCCCTTCGAACAGGCGGAAGAGGACCGCGCGGCCAAGGTGGCCCTGCTCGGCCAGACCGTGGCGGCCACGCTGTTCGGCAGCGCGGATCCGGTCGGGCAACTGATCCGCATCAGGAAGGTGCCGTTCACCGTGATCGGCGTGCTCGACCGCAAGGGCCAAAGCATGCAGGGGCAGGATCAGGACGACACAGTCGTCATGCCTCTGAACACGGCGCGCAACCGCGTGCTGGGCGGCAGCGAGGTGAGCCGGCGGGCGGTGGGCGCCATCCTGGTCAAGATGCGCGAGGGTGCCGACATGCACGCCGCCGGGACGCAGATCCACGACCTGCTGAGGCAGCGCCACCGTCTTCAGCCGGCACAGGACGATGATTTCTGGATCCGCAACCTGTCGGAGGTCGCCCAGGCACAGGAGGCATCGTCTCGCGTGCTGACGCTGCTGCTGGCGGCGGTGGCCTCGGTGTCGCTGGTGGTGGGCGGGATCGGCATCATGAACATCATGCTGGTCAGCGTGACCGAGCGAACCCGGGAAATCGGACTGCGCCTTGCCGTCGGAGCGCGCAGCCGCGACATCCTGAGCCAGTTCCTGATCGAAGCATTGACGCTGTCGCTGACGGGCGGGCTGATCGGGATCGCCGTCGGTGCCGCCGTGTCCTTCACCATCGCGCGCTGGGCGCATTGGCAGACGGAATTGAGCGTGCCGGCGATCCTCCTGGCAGTCGGCTTTGCAGCCGTGGTCGGTGTCTTCTTCGGCTTCTACCCGGCCCGCAAGGCGTCCCGCCTCCAGCCGATCGAAGCGCTGCGCTACGAGTGATGCGTGGCGGTGCAACGCACAAGGGAGACGGGCGACATGAAGAACGGTTTCGACAGCGCTGCCATGGTCGGCCGGTGGCATCCGCGGCGGGCGGCGTCAGGCGCGCCGGCATGATGGAAGAACGGGCAGCCGCGGGATTTGCGCTTCGCGGACAAGGCAATGGACCGCTGCCTGTGTCGATCGGCGGCTATGTCTGGCGCCACAGCGGCAAGCATCAGGTCGGGCTGGCGGTCCTTTCCGTGATGGTCTTCCTTTTGAGCATCTGGCCGCTCGAGATCCAGCGGCGCATCGTCAATGATGCCATTTCGTCGAGATCGCTGTCCGCGATCGTCTGGCTGTCGGTCGCCTATTTCGGCATCGCGCTCCTCGAAGGTGTGCTCAAGTTCATCCTGAACCTCTACCGTGGCTGGGTCAGCGAAAGGGCGGTGCGGCATCTGCGCATGACCATCCTCGACTTGGCCCGCTGCGTTCCGCGCCGGCACGGTTCACAGGAAGAGGAGGGCGTGGAAATCGCGCTGGTCCTGTCAGAAGCGGAACCGATCGGCAACTTCGTCGGCATCAGCGTGTCCGAACCCTTGCTCCAGACCGGCATTCTGGTCAGCGTGCTCATCTACATCGCCCATCTGCGGCTGGAATTCGCGTTGGTCAGCGCGCTGGTTTTCCTGCCGCAGATGATCATCGTGCCGCTGATCCAGCGGGCGATCAACCGGCGGGCGGCAATGCGCATCAGGACGCTGCGCCAGATCAGCAGCAACATAATCGGCAGCACCGGAAGCACGGTGGCCGACAGCCGGGACCAGCCCAGGCGCATCGATACCGTTTTCGCGCTGAACATGGGCATCTACACGCTGAAGTTCGGGATGAACTTCCTGATGAACCTGCTGCACCACCTCGGCGTCGCGGTGGTTCTTGGCATCGGCGGCTGGTACGTGGTGCAGGGACACATCGACGTCGGTGCGGTCGTCGCGTTCGTCTCCGGCCTCGCCAAGATCGTCGATCCCTGGGGCGACCTGATCAACTGGTTCCGGGAAGCCACCGTCAGCAGTGTGAAATACCAGCTGATCGAGACGGCGGCACGGGGGATCGCCACCAGCGGGGCGTGGGCGGACCGGTCCGTATGATGTGTGTTGATTGTCCAGCAGCTGGCCTGTGACACTGTTGTTGTCAGGTTGGCGGTGGACATTCCAGCATGGCAGGTTACCGGGCATGAGCACCTTCACCAACCCGGATGGTTCCATTGGCATCGTCACATAAACTGCGGGGCTGGCGAGCCGGAGGTGCGCTGGGCATGGTAGCGGGATGAGACGCGAGCCCGATCCGCATTATCGCCACCGCTTTCTCGCCGAGCTGATCGCGCATGCGGTTTGGCTGTACCACACGTTCCCGCTCAGCTTTCGCGATGTCGAACTGCTCCTGGCCGAGCGCGGTGTCGAGGTCTCATACGAGACGGTCCGGCGCTGGTGCCGCAAGTTCGCCCAGACCTTCGCCAATCGGCTCCACCGACGGCGTCCACGGCCCGGCGATCGCTGGCACTTGGGCGAGGTGTTCCTCAAGATCAACGGCGTCCAGCACTACCTCTGGCGCGCGGTTGACCAGGATGGTGTGGAGCTCGACATCCTGGTGCAGAGCCGGCGCAACACCAAGGCGGCCAAGCGCTCTTTCAAAAAACTGCTGAAGGGCGTGCGTTATGTGCCGCGTGTCGTGGTCACCGACAAACTGAAGTCGTACGCTGCCGCCAAGGCCAAGATCATCCCCGGAGTGGAGCACCGGCAAAGTCGCTATCTCAATAACCGCGCCGACCATTCACACCAGACAACCCGCCAACGCGAACGGCGGATGAAGCGCTTCACCTCACCGCGGCAGGCTCAGCAATTCCTGTCCGCCCATGGCCCCATATACCAGCACTGCCATCCACGTCGGCATCGCATGAGCGTTGCTGAGTATCGCACGTACCGGGGCTGATGCCTTCACCGTCTGGCAGCAAGAGACGTGCGCCCGCAAGACGGCGTGATGGGCGTCGGCGGGCAGCCGCAGGCCCCCTCTCCTTGCCTCGCTCAAGTTAATGTGACGACGCCCATGCGCGAGGCAGCCGTCAACATTGCGATCCGTTGGTTCTCGGGCTACGGCCTAACGGAGAGGCTGCCGGACCACACGACCTTCTCCCGGCGCAGTGTCGATCTGGAGGTCGCGGCGGCACTGTCCAGGACGGACGGGCCGGTCAGCGTGGTGATCAATTTCACCGGGCTGAAGGTGTTCGACCGGGGTGAGTGGCACCTGGAAAAGCATGGCGGCCAAACGCGTCGGAGCTGGAGGAAGCTCCACTTGGCGGTCGATCCTGATACCGGCGAGATCCTGGCCTCGGAGCTGACGAGCAACGAGGAAAGTGACGCCTCTCTGGTCGGCCCACTGCTCGATCAGATCGCGCGCCCGATCGGCACAGTGTTGGCCGACGGCGCCTACGACGGCGAGCCCGTCTACCGCGCCGTGGCCGCCCACAGCCCTGCGGCGGAGGTGATCATCCCGCCGCGCTCCACCGCGGTGCCGAGCGACACGGCCGGAAGCGCTCCCAGCCAACGCGACCGTCACATCCAGAGGATCGTCGAGCGAGGACGGCGCGGCTGGCAGCGGGACGTCCGCTACGGCCGCCGCTCCTTGGGTGAGGTGGCGATGATGCGCTACAAGCAACTGATTGGCCGCAGCCTCCGCGCCCGGAGTCTGCCCACGCAAAAAGCCGAGGCTGCTGTTGCTTGCAAGGACATGAACATCATGACCAGCTTGGGTATGCCGACCACCCGCAAGGTCGCCTGATCATCACTGCACCGAAATGGACTCCCCCGTCACGCCGATTTGCGCAACAAAGTCCCCCTGTTCGGCACCGCCGCCGTCGGAGTCACCGCCTGAGTGGCGATGATCGCCGTCGGGGCCGGGCTGTTCGTGCTGATGGAGCTGGAGAAGCGGCTGCCAGCGGGGTGGGCCCGCCTCACCGTTCAAGGACATACTGTCCCGGCGCCGGGCAGAGCGGGCCGAGGTCGCGCTTCATAGACCCGACAGGCCGCGCCGCCACCGGCTCCGCGTCCGATTGCCGGTCCAGCCAGTCCGCCCAGGGACGCCACCACGACCCGGTGGTGGCAGGGGTGGACTCCAGCCACAGGTCGGGGTCGACATAGCGGTCGTCCGGTCCCCGCTGGCTCATGCGGTACTGGCGGTCGGGACGGTCGGGGCCGGTGACGATGCCGGCATTGTGGCCGCCGTCGGTCAGCAGGAAGGTGACGGTCGTGTCGCTCTGCAGGTTGATCTTGTAGACCGACCGCCAGGGCGCCACATGGTCGCGCCGCGTCCCGACGGCGAAGATCGGCGCCCGGATGTCGGACAGGGCGACCGGGCGGCCCTCCACCTTGTAGCGTCCTTCCGACAGGTCGTTGCCCAGCAGCAGCCGGTGCATGTATTCCGAATGCATCCGGTAGGGCAGCCGCGTTCCATCGGCATTCCAGGCCATCAGGTCGGTCACCTCGGGCCGCCGGCCGCGCAGATATTGCTGGACTATCTGCGACCAGATCAGATCGTTCGAGCGCAGCATCTGGAAGGCGCCGGACATCTGCGTGGTGTCGAGGTATCCCGCCTCCCACATGATGTCCTCCAGATAGGCGACTTGGCTTTCATTGATGAACAGCATCAGTTCGCCGGCCTCGGTGAAGTCGGTCTGGGCGGCGAGCAGGGTCATCGTCTTCAGCCGCCGGTCCCCGTCGCGGGCCATCGCGGCGGCGGCAATCGTCAGCAGCGTGCCGCCCAGGCAATAGCCGCAGGCGTGCACCGGCGGCGGTCCGTCTTCCGTGCCGCAGATCGCGCCGATGGCGTCGAGCGCCGCCATCACCCCCAGCCGCCGGTACTCGTCGAGGCCGTAATCGCGCATCTCCGGCCCCGGATTGCGCCAGGAGATGGCGAACACCGTGAATCCGCGGCCGACCAGATAGCGGATCAGGGAGTTTTCAGGCGACAGGTCGAGGATATAGTATTTCATGATCCAGGCCGGCACGATCAGCACCGGTTCGGCATGGACCGAGCCGGCCGATGGCGCGGTGGATGGCGCGTATTGGATCAGTTCGATCAATTCGTTGCGGAAGACGACGCTGCCCGGCGTCACCGCCACGTCCCGGCCGACCTGGAAGGCATCGAAGCCCTTCGCCTGCTGTCCGGTCATCAGGCGCAGGGCGTCTTCCGCCCAGTTGGCCATGCCGAAGGCGAAGTTCATTCCGCCGGTGGCGATGACCGCGCGCAGGGTCTCGGGATTGGTGAAGGGGTTGTTGGACGGCGCCGCCACGTCGAGAAGCTGACGGGCGACGAACGGCACGATGCGGGCGTTGGCCTGCGACAGTCCGGGGATGCCGGTGGTGGCATTGTGCACCCACTGCTGTGCCAGCAGGAAGGATTGGGCATAGAGCGCGTAGGGAAACTGCCGCCAGTCGGGGTGGGCGAAGCGGCGGTCGCCCGGCAGCGGCTCGATGCAGGACGGGGTATCGCGGTCGATGGCGGCCGCACCGGCATAGACCATCAGCCGCACCAGCTTGCGCATGGCCTTGTCGGCCAGGACGGCCTGCTTGCCCGGCGCATTGCCCAGATGCATCGCCCAGTCGGCGAAGGCCAGCGTTACCGCCGCCGGCGAGATCGACAGGGTGAAACGCCCCTGCCACGCATGCACCAGCCGGTCGATGATCTCGCCGCTGAAGGGCAGATAGGGAAATCCATAGGCCGGGCTGCGCATCAGCGTTCCGGGTGGGGGCGCCGGAATGGCCGCCGGAACCACCGCTGCCGGCGCGGCGTCGGACCGGTTGGAGGCGACACGTTCTTCGGCTTTCAGTTGGGCCATCGGCATGGCTCTTCTCCTTGGCTTGGCAATCGTGTCACCTATCCCAGCAGCATAGGCAGAGCCCGGCCTTAACGCCGGTTAAGGCCGGCATCGGAATGCCATGACTGAATGGCGCCATACTCCCGATACGGTTGCACGGACGCCGTTCGGGGAGGCCGGCGATGGGGTGCGAACCGCCATTGACGAACTTCAAAACCGCCAGATGGGGAGACGGGCCATGGTCATCACCTTCGAAGACTGCGTCGGCATGAGCGGACTGACGAAGGAGGAGATCGATGCAATCGCCACGCACGAGCATCTGCCGGAGATCGTCGCCTCCGAACTGGGCAGCTATCTGGTCGCGACCGAGGCGGGGCAGAGCGAAATCCGGCGCATGATCGAGGACGACATCGCCGAGGCGAAGGCGCACGGCCGGCATGAACGGACCGCGCTGCTGAAGCTCGTCCTGTGCCATTTCCTGCAGGAACATGTGGCCGCCCGCACCGTCAATCCCTGACGGACCAAGTCGCGCAGGACAGCGGTTGGGGGACGGCCGACGTCATCCGGATCAAGGCCGGGTGACGTTTCGCCGGAGAAGGCGGTCGATGCTGCGGTTCGCGTTGGCAATCGGGATGGCGAAGCCGATGCCGCTGTTGCCGACGGATGACCCGATCAGACTGTCGTTGACCCCGACCAGTTCGCCCCGGAGAGTCACCAGGGCCCCGCCCGAATTGCCCGGATTGATCGAGGCGTCGGTCTGGATGAAGGAACCGTCGGGCTCGGTCGGATTACGCGCGCCCAGACCGCTGACGATCCCCAGTGTCGCGGTTTGGGCAAGGCCGAACGGGTTCCCGATCGCCACCACGAAATCGCCCACGCGCAGATCGTCGGAATTCCCCAAAGGCACCGCCACGAGGTCGCGCGCCTCGACCTGGATCACCGCGATGTCGCCGGCCGCGTCGGTGCCGACGATGCGGCCGGGGAGGCTCCGCGCGTCCTTCAGCGTGACGGTGATCTCGTCCGCGCCGTCGACGAGGTGACGGGTGGTGAGGATGGTGCCCGAGGGCGCGTCGATGACGATTCCGGACCCTTGGACGAGGAACCGGCCCTCCTCCGGCCGCATGCGCTTGGGCAGGCCGAGCATGGCGCGGAATTCCGGGTCGCGGATCAGGGCCATCTCCTCGGCGGAGAACTGGCCGCTTGCCGCGATGCTGACCACCCCCGGCAGCACCCGCTCCAGCATGGGGGCGAGGGTGGGGATGGCGTTCGGCGAATCGAATGCGCCGTTCAGGGCGCAGGCGCCGAGGCCCGCCAGCACCGCCGATCCGATCGCCGTGCGTCGCACCAGATCGACGATCCGCTTTCCGATCTGTCGAGACATGCGCTGGGCCCCTGCCTGTATCCGCCGCCCCTCCTGGCCGGCGCGCGACCCGCACCGGCGGGCCGAAGCCGTCAATTGCCCTGAATGGTCTGGATGTAATAGACCAGCTCCAGGATCTTTCCGCGGACGACCTGTTCCGACCCCCATGGCCAGAAGTCCTGCACCGATTCCGCCCGGAACGCCGATCCCCAGACCGGCATCTCCCGCGGGCCATGCGCCCCGATCGCCTCGCGCCCGTCGATCATCCCGTAGAGATAGTCGAGCGGGAAGACGCCCTTGTTGCGCTCGCGGATGGTGGTCAGATCCGCCGGCTTCCTGGTGAGGTAATCGGCATAGGGACCGTCGCCATGACCGGTGCGGCCGTGGCACACCGCGCAGTTGGCGAAATAGGAGGATTGGCCGATCGGCTCGTCGGCTTTCCCTGCGGTCTTTTCTGGGCGCGATTGCGCAAACGCCGACGAGCACAGCGCAGCGATGCCCATGACCGCGACGAACCGGGCGAAGTGCCGCCCGCCGGACAGGGTAGGGTGCATGGTGCCCTCCATCGTTGGTATCGGGGCACAATGGCGGAGGGTGGAGCGTGGCACCTTAACCGGGATTAACGCCGGAGTGATGAGAACGTCCGATCCTGCCCCTGGGACCGTCGGGAACGCTCCGGTCCCGTCAGCCGGAGGGATGGACCATGTACCGCAAGATCCTTGTTCCGCTGTCCAACGCGGCCGGCAGCATGGATGCCGCGCTCGACGCCGCACTCTTCATTGGCCGCATCTTCGGTTCGCGCGTCGAGGTGTTGTACGCGCGCGCCAGCCCGGAACACCTGATCCTGGTGCTCGGAAAGGGTTTTGCCGGCACGATGCTGGAAAACGCGCTACGGGAGGTCCAGGCGAAGATCGCGCGGGATTGCCAAACCGCGCATGAGCGGATGCAAGGGCATCTCCGCCAAGCTGGGACGGTCGGCCGGGATCCGGAGATGGTCTGGCGGGAGGTCGAAGGGCCGGCCGACAAGACGATCGCGATGGAAGGCCGCTTCGCGGATCTCATCCTGTTCGCCAAGCCCAGGCATGACGGCGTGACCGACAGCGTGTGGCGGTCGATGTTCGACACCGCCCTGTTCGGGACGGCGCGTCCGGTGATCCTGACTCCCTTCTCGGCCGTGCGGCCCATAGGGTCGAGGATCATGATCGCGTGGAACGGGAGCCCTCAGGCGACCAGGGCCATGGTGGCGGCGCTGCCCCTGCTGCGCCATGCGCAGGAGGTCCTCATAGGAACCTTCGGATTGGGGGACGACATTCACGCCGATACGGAGCGGCTGCAGGACTATCTGCTGATGCAGGGGGTCGAGGCCAAGGCCGAACATCTGCCGGCAAGCCTGCGGGAGACCGGCAGCGTCCTGCTCGCCATGGCGGCCCAATTCGGCGCCGACCTGCTCGTCATGGGCGGGCACGGCCGGAACCGCTTGCGGCAGTGGACGTTGGGGAGCACCACATCCCATGTGGTCGGCCTTGCGACCATTCCGGTGCTGATGGTGCATTGAGGCAAGGTTGCGCCCGCCCGATGGGGGATGGTCATTGGATGTGGGGGGAGGCATTGCGCCAGACGCTCTCGCGCCAGCGGTCCGGGTCCAGCGTCGGAGACGGGAGGACCGAGGAGGAGGGCGCCGGCGTTATGCCCATCTCCGCCAGACCGACCAGCTGCTTCAGGCGGTCAATGATCGTCTCCGCGTTGCGCAACGTCCGTCAGGGCCTGCGCGTGAAGCTCGCGCTGCTGATCCACGTTCTGCTCTCCTGCTCTCAATCTTCATTCCGACATGGTACCCTGGCCGGACGCCAAGCGGCCATGGCGGTCCCCTCGGATTGGCTCTGGGCCGCAAAAGGAAAGGGCTCGATCACCGGAACGCAGAAACCCCAACAGGGGAGGGTCTGGCATCGGGCGGGCATCGGCTATCGGACCGTGGGGCGCCCACGCCACGGTACCGGTGTGGGCGGTGAGGCTCCAGGACCAAACGCCAGACGACGAGCTCGGTATCACGCCGCGGGCAGAGCCGCGGGACGGCCGGCGATGCCGCCGGCAGAATGGGCGGTCCAGAAGCCGAGAGGACCTCACCGGCTTTTGAGCAGCCGCTGCACGCGCTCGACTACGCGGCTGGTGTCGGCGAGCAGGGCGTCGAGCGCGGCGTAATCCACCTCCAGGCGCTCGAGGCGGGCGGGCACCGCTGGTGTGGGCAGCAGCTGTTCCACCAATGCCAGCGGCTCCGGCACCACGATCTTTGGCGGCCGTCCCGGCCGGTGCCCGGGCCGGCCCGGCAGTCTCGCCGCGGATGTCTTCGCAGCCGGGAAGCCCGTAGAGGCGGTGGCTGCCGAGGCCGGTCACCTCGACGGCGGCCCAGCTGGCCACCAGCTCCTCCATCATCAGCCCGGCACCACGCAGCGAGCAGCCAAGCAGGCTGGCCAGCCGGGCAGGGCCGAGCAGGGGCGTGGCGGCGAGAAGATCGACGGCGGCCGGCAGGCGGCTGTTGGAGCGGCGCGAACCGATGGCGGCGCGAGCACTGCGCCAAGTGTGCTCGAAACGGCGCAGGATGGCGAAGCCATCCGCGGCCTCGCGCTCCAGGCTATAGGTAAAGGCCAGCGTCCAGCCGTCCGCGTCCGTCGGGCTGTCCGGGCGCAGGGTGTCGGCACCGGCGAGGATGGGCAGCAGGGCGCGGGTCACGCCGGTGGCCTGCGGGTGGCGATCTCCTCGCCGAACCTCAGGCCCTATTGGTGCACGGTTTCATGTCTGACCGTAGTACCACGCAGCCACAGCATCTCCTCGACCATCCAAAGGCTCAGCGGAAAGCGGAAGTTGTAATCGACTTATGAGACGATCGAACCGCTGCACAATCGTTACGGCTAATATGAACATTGTGCCTGATCTGGGCTGCATCGGGGGAGGCTCGCGGACGGCGACGAGCCCCCGGCGCCTGGAATTGCCGCCCGTCACCGCCTCTTCAGCATCGCCTGAACGCGTTCGACGACCCGGTTGGTGTCGGCGAGCAAGGCGTCGAGCGCTGTGTAATCCACCTCCAAGCGCTCAAGACGGGCGGGCACTGGCGGAAGTGGCCGGGGCAGCTCGGTCGCGGCCAGCGGCTCCGGCACGATCACCTTCGGCGGCCGTCCCCGTCGGTGCCCGTAACGGCGCGGTCCGGCGGTTTCGCCGCGGATGCCCTCGGTGCCGGGCAGGCCGTACAGGCGGTGCGAGCCGCGGCCGGTCACCTCGACGGCGGCGCCGCAGGCCACCAGGTCCTCCAGCATCAGGCCGGCACCGCGGACGCTGCAGCCGAGCAGGCTGGCCAGCCGGGTGGGGCCGACCAGCGGCGTGGCGGCGAGCAGGTCGACGGCGGCCGGCAAACGGCTGTTCGAGCGGCGCGCGCCGATGGCGGCGCGGGCGCCGCGCCAGGCGTGTTCGAGCCGGCGCAGGATGGCGAGGCCATCCATGGCTTCGCGCTCGAGGCTGCGGGCGAAGGCCAGCCCCCAGCCGTCCGCGTCCGTCGGGCTGTCCGGGTGCAGGGTGTCGGCACCGGCGAGGATGGGGAGCAGGGTGCGGGTCACGCCGATGGTCTGCAACGCCGCCGGCAGGGCGGCGCGCACCGCACCGCGCGGGCGGTCGTCGAGGGTCCAAGCCCGCATCGCCCGCGCCAGCGCCGTCAGGCGGGCGCCGGGGGTGGGCTGCGTCAGCGCCCATAACGCGTCCTCGGCGAGGCGCCGGTGCTCGGGGGTATCGGTGTCGGCATCGAGGTCCCGCGCCGGACGGCGGTCGGCGGCGGCCAGCATCAAGCCGTAGAGGCGGAGGGCGTGGGAGAGCGCGTTGAGGTCGGCGCCCCGTTCGTGTTGGGCCGGCGTGTCCGGCATGCGCAGGCGCAGCCCTTCGAGGAAGGCGGCGAGGCGCTGTGGCTCGACGCGGTGGCCGTCGAGGCCGGCGTGGGTGCGCACCGCCTCCAGGCGCACCCAGTGCTGCCAGGCGGGCAGCAGCGGATGGCCGTCGAGGGTGGCATCGAGGCGGGCGACGGCCAGGGTGGCGCGCTCGAGGGCGACGGCGCGGACAGCGGGGTCGGCTTTTTCGAGGGCAGAAAACCCGAGCACGGATAATCCTTTCACGGCGACCGTAGAGACGTATATGGAAGCAAAATAGCATTTAGCTTCATGATGGTGAATTCTCTTTGTGAGGGCTCAAGCCGGCGGGGACGGGGCGGCGGGCCGGCGCCCGGAACGCCCGGAAATCCGCGGATTTGCCTGCGCTGTGCCCGTCCGGCGGGCCGCGGGCGGCCTGGACGCTGCGGCGTTGGCGCCGACGCCGGCGGATTGCGTCCGACAAGCGGGGTTGTCTGTACTGGCCGACCGGCCTGCTGCATATTTTACCAAACGACCGTTACGTGCCGTCCGCCACTTTGGTAAAATGACCGAAACCGCCCCGCTGAGGATTCCATGGCGCTGATCGGCTACGCCCGCGTCTCCACCGACGAGCAGACCACCGACCCGCAGATCGACGCGCTGAACGCCGCCGGCTGCGCCGTTATCCTGCGCGAGCACGCGTCCGGCGGCGACCGCGCCCGGCCGGAGCTGAAGCGCGCGGTCGAGCGCTGCCGCAAGGGCGACGTGCTGGTGGTGGTGCGCATCGACCGCCTAGCGCGCTCGCTCTCCCACCTCTTGGAGATCATTGAGGCGCTGGACGCCAAGGGCGCCGGCTTCAAGTCGCTGGGTGACCCCATCGACACCACCAGCCCGCAGGGCCGCTTCACGCTCCAGATCCTCGGCGCCGTGGCCGAGTTCGAGCGCGCGCTGATCCGCGAGCGCACCAAGGCGGGGCTGAAGGCGGCGCGCGAGCGGGGCAGGGTGGGGGGCAATCCGGGCCTGCGCTTCCGCTCGCCCTCTGCGGTGCGGGCGGTGAGCGAGGCGCGCGAAGCGCGGCGGGATGCCGACGTGCTGCGGGTGGCCGACACCATCCTGCCGCACGTGCGCGCCATGCGCCCGGCCTATCCGTGGGAGTCGGTGGCGCGCAGCCTCGACAGGGCCGGGGCACGGCGGCCGGACGGCGGGCCGTGGACCGGCGCCTCGCTGGCCCGCGCGGTGCGGCGGCTGGCGCGGGATGGCTTCGTGGATGCGGCGGTGCTGGAGCGCACGCCCCGTCGGCGCGACAGCGACGATCTGGTGACGCTGGTCGCCATGGCGGTGAAGACGCTGGAAAGCCCGACGCTGGCCAACATCGCCCGGCACTTGGAAGGGCTGCACCTGCGCACCCCGCGCGGGGAGAGCCGCTGGTCGGTCTCCTCAGTGCAGAACCTGCTGGCCCAGGCGGTGGCGCAAGGGTTGGTGGAGGATCGGCCGCTTCCGGCACCCAATGCGCCACGTCGCCGGGGACGGCCACCGAAGTCGCTTCGGACGGAGGGGTCGTGATGCACCCTTCTCAATGGAGGCTACCGCGTCATAGCGCCACCGCGTTTCGCCCACGGTTTCCAAGGGGGCATGCGGTCCGCTGGTTGTCCATGATATCCGGAAAGCGCATCGTTCCATCGGTCGGCGATGCTTTTTTTGCCGAGCAAAATGACGTTGGTGCAAAAAGGCCGGGGTGGTGGCGGTCGGCAGGGCGAGCGGGTATAGAGGC
>CBFGPE010000016.1:0-65828 GCA_965650625.1 uncultured Azospirillum sp.
ATTGTCGCCGATCAGCGTGTCGTTGCCGCTGGTCGCCGTGCCGCTGTAGGCCAGAGTGTGCGGCCAGGCCTCCGCCCCGGCGAACGGACGGGCGGCCAGGATCGGGCCGGTCACCACGTCGAGATCCCAGGAGCCGCCCTGGTCGGCATGGCCCACCGGATGGCTGGCGGCGGCGACGCGGGCGCCGGTGACGGCGGCCAGACGCTCGACGAAGCGGCGCCCGTTGCCACCGGCGCCGACGTCGCAGGCATGGATCAGGATCTCGCAGCCGGACGCATCGGGCCAGCGGCGGTCGAACAGGGCGCTGGTGTCGAGCGGCATCGCCCCCAGCTTCACCACACCCGGCGCGCCATGGGCGATCAGGTGGACCGCGGCGGCACCGGTCGCCGATGCCGTTTCCAGCGCCTCGGCCAGCAGGGCGACGGCGTCCTCGTCGGCGGCGACCCGGACCACCGTCATGTCCGGCGCGTGCCGGCCGATCAGCGTATCGATGTCGGACAGACCGGCGTCGGCAAGAATGATCCCGTGCATGAAAACCCCTTTCTGGGGAGTTGTTGGAAATCGTTTTGCTCGTCTGTGATGTACGGGATCATGTCCACAGAACAACGTCCAATAAGCCGATCATTCCTTGGGAAGCATCAGCCCCGGCCGGGCGACCTTTTTCTCTCCGGAAGCGCAAGCGGTACAGCCGCTATCGATTTCGACACCATCCGGCTGGCCCAGCCTGTTGCAGCGTCTTGCCACTCTTTTTTCCGAATTTGGGAGTCCCGCCCATAATTACCTCCAATTCGGGGCTAGAGTCGGCGCGACGCGCAAAAAAATTGGGCCACCGGGAAGATCCCGATGGCCCAGTCCAGGAGAGAAGTCGTTCAGCAGGCGGGAAAACCGGTCGCCAGCCTCAATCCGCGAACATGTGCGGCAGCGCCAGGGAGATCGCCGGGACGTAGGTGACCAGCATCAGCGTGACCAGACAGGCGATGTAGAAGGGCCAGATCGTCCGGACGGCCTGCATGATCGGAATGCGTCCCACCGCGCAGCCGACGAACAGCACCGACCCCACCGGCGGCGTGCAGAGCCCGATGCCGAGGTTCAGGATCAGGATCACGCCGAAATGCACCGGGTCCATGCCGAAGGCCTTGATGACCGGCAGGAAGATCGGCGTGGTGATGATGATCAGCGGCGACATGTCCATGAAGCAGCCGAGCACCAGCAGCGCCACGTTGATCAGCAGGAAGATGACATAGGGGTTGTCGCTGATGCTGCGCATCAGGTTCACGGTCGCGGTCGGCACCTGCAGCAGGGCCAGCAGCCAGCCGAAGGAGGCGGCGGCGCCGATGACCAGCAGCACCATGGCGGTGGTCCGGGCGGCGCCCATGGTGGCGGCGACGAAATCGGTCCAGTTCATGCTGCGGTAGACCGTCAGCGTGATCAGCAGCGCGTAGGCCACCGACACCATCGAGCTTTCGGTGGCGGTGAACACGCCCGACCGCACGCCGCCGACGATGATGCCGATCAACAGCAGGCCCGGCACCGCATTGAGGAAGATGCCGCCGACGGCGCCCCAGCCCGGAAACTGTTCCGACGGGTAGTTGCGCTTGCGGGCGACGTAATAGGCCGCGATCATCAGCAGACCGGCCAGCAGGAGGCCGGGGACGATGCCGGCGGTGAACAGGTCGGCGATGGAGATCGTGCCGCCAGCCGAGATCGAATAGATGATCATGTTGTGGCTGGGCGGGATCATCAGCGCGATGATCGCCGAGGTCACGGTGATGTTCACCGCGTAGTCGACGCCATAGCCGCGCTTCTGCATCTGCGGGATCATCAACCCGCCGACCGCCGAGGCGTCGGCCACCGCCGAGCCCGACACGCCGCCGAAGAAGGTGGAGGCGGTGACGTTGACCAGCCCCAGCCCGCCGCGGAAATGGCCGACCATGGCGGCCGCCAGCCGCACCAGCTTCTCGGCGATGGCGCCGCGCACCATCAGCTCGCCGGCATAGATGAAGAAGGGGATCGCCATCAGGGCGAAGGCGTTCATGCCCGACGCCATGCGCTGGAAGACGATCAGCGGCGGCATGCCCATGTAGACGATGGTCGCCAGCGACGAGATGCCGAGCACGAAGGCGATCGGCACGCCCAGGAACAGCAGCACCACGAAGGTGCCGAAAAGGATGGTGAGTTCCATGACCGGAGTTCCCCAAGGCAGGGCCGCCGCCGCTTTCGCGCCGGCCTGTGCCGAGTTCTGAATGTGCTGACTGGTCGGCGCCCTGCCATTCGGCGCCCGATTGGACTGCGTCCGCGTTATTCCGCGCCCAGTTATTCTGCGCTGGGCAACACGGCATGCGCCTGGGCCAGCGCTTCCGCCCCGGCCTGCGACCGGCGCTCCACCAGCAGGTGCAGCGTGCGCTCGATCGAGAACAGGACGATCAGGACGCCGGAGACGGTCAGCGGCAGATAGGTGAAGCTTTCCGGGATCTCCAGCACCGGGATGGTGGCGCTCCAGGTGCCGATCACCAGATCCAGGCTGTACCAGGCCATCGCCGCCCCGAAGGCGCCGACGATCAGGAAGCTGGCGATGTCCATCGCCACGCGCACGATTTCCGGCACGATGTCGCGGATCAGGTCGAGCCCGAGGTGGAAGCGCTCGCGCACGCCGACCGCGGCGACCAGCAGGATGAACCAGAGCATCAAAAGAAGCGACAGCGGCTCGGTCCAGGACGGGCTGTCGTTGAGGACGAAACGGCCCCAGACCTGCCAGCCGACGGCGGCGGTCATCACCACGAGGCCGGTGGCGCCAAGCCACAGGGCGATGCGGCTGAGGACGTCCAGCAGGCCGGACAATGCGTCGAGCGCGGTTTTCATGAAGGGACTCCGCACGGGAAAACCGCGCCGGACGATGCCGGCGCGGGGAAGACGGGCCTTACTTGACTGCGCGGATGCGCGCGACGAGGTCCTTCATCTTCGGGTCGGTGACATACTTGGCATAGACCGGCTCGACCGCCTTGATGAAGGCGTCCTTGTCGATCTCGTTGATCTGGACGCCGGAGTCGCGGACGATGGCCTCCGACTTCTTCTCGTTGGCCTGCCACAGCTCGCGCATCTTGGCGACGGATTCCTTGGCGGCCTTGCGGATCAGCGCCTGATCGTCCTTCGACATCTTGTCGTAGGTCTTCTTCGACATCACCAGCACTTCCGGCACCATCGAGTGCTCGGTCAGCGAATAGAACTTGGCGACCTCGTAATGGTGGGAGCTCTGATAGCTCGGCCAGTTGTTCTCGGCGCCGTCGACGACGCCGGTCTGCAGACCGCTGTAGACCTCGCCATAGGGCATCGGGGTCGGGTTGGCGCCCAGCGCCTTGACCAGATCGATGAACAGGTCGGACGGCTGCACGCGCAGCTTCATCCCCTTCATGTCGGCCAGCGTCTTGATCGGGCGCTTGCTGTTGTAGAAGCTGCGGGCGCCGGAGTCGTAATAGGCCAGCCCGATCATGTCGTGCGATTCGAATGCCTTCAGGATCTCGTCGCCGATCGGGCCGTCCAGCACCTTGTGCATGTGATCGACCGAGCGGAACAGGAACGGCAGGGCCGGGATGCGGGTCTCCGGCACGATGTTGTTCAGCGCCGCGAAATTGATGCGGTTCATGTCGATGACGCCGAACTGCGTCTGCTGGATCGTGTCCTTCTCCTCGCCCAGCTGGCCCGAGGGGAAGACCTTGATGTTGATCCGGCCGTTGGTCTCCTTGGCGAGCAGTTCGCCCATATACTTGACGGCTTCGACGGTGGGATAGCCGTCGGGATGGATTTCCGCCGACCGCAGCGTCACCTGCTGGGCGTTCGCCGCCGACAGGCCGGCGATCAGGGCCACGGCGGTGGAGGCCAGCAGCGTCACAAAGGATTTCATGCTCGTTTCCTCACTTGGTTTTATTGGTGCATCCGCCACGGCCAAAGCGGTTCCGACATGAACCGTGCGGGGTTTCGGCGGCATGGAGCCGTCCTCGTTCGCGTTCGGTTATATTAATATATCAGATGTTGGAGGGCTCAGCAATCGGGATCGAAGCCATCGGCGAACGAAATCTCGGGCGCCCTCCATCATCTGTTTCGCCCCTTATCGATCATACCCCCGGCGGGGGCGGAGCGACAGGGGGGCGACCCCTCACCCCGGCTCGCCGACCGTGACGTTTCGTCCGCATTCCGCTGCCTCCAGCAGCGCTTCGATCAGCCGGTGCACCTTCAGCGCCTCGCGCCCGTCCACCCGCGGCCGGCGCCCCTGGTCGAGCGCGTCGAGGAAGTCGGACAGCACAGCGCGGTGATGCTGGTGGGAAAAGGCCATCGGGTCGGCCCCGCCGCCCAGCGTGGCACCGTCCTGGCCCTCGACGATGCGCTCACCGCTGACCAGTTGCACCTCCAGCCGGTCGCCGGCCAGCACGGCAGACCCTTCGGTGCCGGCGATCTCGATCCGCTCCGGATAGCCGGGATAGGCGGTGGTGGTGGCATCGACGGTCGCCAGCAGGCCGTTGCCGTAGCGGAGCGCGGCGGCGACCACATCCTCGGTGTCCATACCCATTTCCGGGCTCCGCAGCACGCTGGTCGCGGCGAAACCGGCGACCTCAGTCGGCAGGCCGAGCAGACTGACGAAGGCATCCAGCGTGTGGATCGCCTGGGTCAGCAGCACGCCACCACCGTCGCGCGCCTTCATCCCCCGGCCGGGCTGGGCGTAATAGGCGGCGTCGCGCCACCAGCGCACCGAAACCGCCGCCGTCAGCGGCCGGCCCAGCGCGCTGTCGCGCATCAGCCCGGCCAGCCGCTCCACCGACGCCCGGAAGCGGTGCTGCAGCACCACGCCCAGCCTCAGCCCAGCCGCCTCCATCGCGGAGACCACCGCCCGCGCCCCTTCCGGCGTGGCGTCCAGCGGCTTTTCCAGCAGCACATGCTTGCCGGCGGCGGCGCAGCGCGCCACCAGTTCGGCATGGGTGTCGGGCGGGGTCAGCAGCAGGACGGCCGACAGCGCCGGGTCCTCCAGCAGAGCCTCCAGCCGGTCGACCACTGGCAGCCTGTGGCGGGCGGCGAAGGCGGCGCGGCGTTCGGCCGAGGGGCTGAAGCAGCCCGCCACCTCCACCCGGTCGGCCAGATCGATCAGGCTCTGCGCATGAGGCGCCGACGCCATGCCCAGCCCGATGACGCCGACGCGGCGGCGAGATTCGCTCGTCATCGGGGCGCTCCGTCCAAATCGGCGGCCAAATCGGCGACCCCGTCGGTCAGGCTGCCGGAGAAATAGAGCGGAGCGGCGTTGCGCACGTCGTCCACCGTGATCTGCAAATTGTCCAGATGGCGGATCAGGCTCTGTTCGGCTTGGTCGGGGTCGTGGCCGGCGATGGCCTCGACGATGGCCTCATGCTCGGCGATCACCGTGCGCATGCGGCCTGGGACCGGAAGGGTCAGGCGCCGGCAGCGGTCGAGCTGAACCTTGGCCTGCTGGATGATGCCCCAGAAGCCGGGATAGCCGGCCATCTCGGTGATCTGGGCGTGGAAGGCTTCGTCCGCCTGATGGAAGCCGTCGGCGTCGCCCTCCGCATCGACCTCGCGCTGCTGTTCCAGGCAGGCGTGGAGTGCTGCGATCTGGCTGCGGGTGGCGCGTTCGGCGGCGAAGCGCACGGTGGCCCGCTCCAGCACCTTGCGGATCACGCCGGCTTCCGGCAGGGCGCCCAGTGGAATGCGGGCGACGAAGGTGCCGGACTGCGGGAAAATCTCGATCAACCCCTCATCCGCCAGCCGCAGCACCGCCTCGCGCACCGGCGTGCGGCTGACGCCATAGGCCTCGGCGATCTGCTTTTCGGCGATGGGTTCGCCCGGCTTGCGTTTCAGCGACACGATCTCCGCCCGCAGGTCGCGGTGGATCGCATCGGCGGCGGTCGGACCGCGCCGCATGTCCCGGCGTGCCGGCGGGCGCATCTGGAGCGGAGCGGCCTTGGCCGACAGTGTCGGCGGAGGGACCGCGATGGAACCGGTTTTGGCCGGCGGGTTGCCCGATGGCATGGCGTCCAGCCTCCTCAGAAGCGAATGCCACAGAATATTAATATATCAGCTGGAACGGCAAGCAATTTCGCTCGTGATGCGTCCGCTCATGGGTGTGACAAAGACGCCCTCTCTCCCGCCATGGCTGTGGAGAGAGGGCGTGGTGAAGGAAGGGTGACCGGATGTCCGTGCCGGGGAAATTCCGTCTTTCCCTTGAATGTTATAGACTTCCCCACTCCGGGTGGTCGGCACCCGGGCCGGGAAAATGCCGCACTCCGTGCTTGCCTGCGCAAGGGCCGGTGGCATGCGGGGCGTACCGCGCTTGGAGATTGAGGTCTGAATGGTCAACAGTCGCTACGCCACAGCCGGGGATGACATCGACTCCCTTGATCGCCGCCCGGAGGCGCGGGCGTTCAAGGTGGAAGATCTGCTGGGGGAATTGCGGCGGGGCCGGATGCGCATTCCCTCGTTCCAGCGTGGCCTCCGTTGGGACAGGGGCGACGCGGCCAAGCTGCTGGACAGTCTGTGGCGCGGTTACCCCATCGGCACGCTGCTGTTCTGGGAAACCGGTGCCGAAGCGGGCGAGGTGGCCTTCGGGACGGTTCGCATCGGCGGCGCTAAGCGCAGCGACGCCCTGTGGGTGGTGGACGGACAACAGCGGCTGATGTCGCTGGCACGGGTGCTGCTGGCGCCAGAGCCGGATCGGGACGAGTTCGCCCTTTACTTCGATCTGGATCAGCGGAAATTTCTTGCTCCCCCCAAGAATCGTGCAACCGATCCCTCCCGTTACCTTCCTATGACCGAGGTTCTGGACTCGGAACGGCTGATGCAGTGGGTCTTCCAGCATACGGCCGAGCAGCCCGAACGGCGTGAGCGGGCCTTCACCGTAGGCAAACGGATTCGCGAATACGAAATCCCGGCTTATCTGGTGCGCACCGAACGGGAGCAGACCCTACGCGAAATCTTCGGCCGCACCAACTCCAGCGGCCACCCGCTCGGGCAGGAGCAGGTCTTCGATGCCTTGAACGGCGCGCGCAGCCATGGCCACCCCACATCCCTGCGCCAGATCGTTTCCGAGCTGGCACCCATGGGATTCGGGCTGGTCGAGGAAAAGCTGCTCTACCGCTTGCTGCGGGTACTACAGGGCAAAGACGTCATCGAAGGCAAGGGCGAGGGGCCACTTCGTCTGGACGATGTCGACGCGGAACGCGCTTATCGGGAAACCGCGGACGTTGCCCGGCGGGTCATCCAGTTCCTGAAAGACGATGTCGGAATTCCACGCTACGATCTCCTGCCTTATAAGCAGCCCTTCGTTTTGTTGGGTAAGTTCTTCCACCTCTACCCCGATCCCGGCGCACGATCCAGGCAACTGCTGGAACGCTGGGTGTGGCGTGGAGCCCTGACCGGCACCCACCGTGGCGATACCGTGTCCACCAGAGCCACCTTGGATCGGATCGTCGAAGGGAGCGAAGAAGCTTCCGTGCAGAGACTGCTCGAATTGGTGAAGGGGCGCCCCGGCATTTTGCCGAATGTCGATGAGGCCTTCAATTTCCGCTTCGCCGCCGGCAAGCTGCTGGCGCTGGCCATGCTGGACCTGCGGCCTCGGGATTTGGATAACGGCAAACTCCTTAGTATCGATTTGGCGGCCGAGGCAGAGGAGCCGGACTTTCCCATGCCTCCCATCTTCGCTCAGCACGGCGAAGCAAACCGAGCCTTTCGATCCATCGCCAATCGCCTGATCCATCCCCATCGCCCAAAACTACGTCAACGGTTGATCGAAGTGCGGGATCCGGACGTGCTGGCCTCCCATGGCATCTCCGAAGTCGCCGCACAGACTTTGCGCGATGGAGACATCGACAGTTTCCTTTGGTTGAGGGAGGACTTCCTGAGCTTCCATTGCAACCAGTTCTTCGCCCGGCACGCCCGTTGGGAAGAGAATGACCGACCGTCCATCGCGGCGCTCGTGGCGGACGACGAGGACGCATGATGGTCAAGACGCTCAGCGTTCTGCTCGGCGACCTGCCCGTCGGCCGGCTCACTCTCAGCGCCACCGACGGCAGCGATTTCCGTCTCCTGGAGTCCTACAAGCACGCCTATCCCAGGCCGGTGTTGGGCCAGATTTTCCTGGACGACCCGGACAAGGTCTGGAGCACCCGCGCCCGGGTGCCGCCCTGGTTCTCCAACCTGCTTCCCGAAGGCGTTCTGCGCGAGCTGATCGCCAAGCAGGCTGGCGTGCCCGCCGCACGAGAGTTCTTCCTGCTGCATCATCTCGGTGAGGATCTGCCGGGCGCGGTGCGCATCGTCCTCGACAACATTGAGGGGATGGAGCCGGACGACGAGAGACCGGAAGAGCCGTTGGCAAAGGAGGCCGGCGACACTTGGCATTTTTCCCTGGCGGGAGTGCAATTGAAGTTTTCCGCCCGTCGTTCCGAACGCGGACTGACGATCCCGGCTAGTGGCCGCGGCGGCGACTGGATCGTCAAATTGCCTGACGCGCGCTTTCGCGATGTTCCACGCACTGAATACGCGACCATGCGCTGGGCCAAAGCCAGCGGCATTGCCATCCCCGAAATGGAACTCGTTCCCATTGCCGACGTGACGGGCCTGCCCTCGTCATATGGCGATCTCACCGAACCCTTCGCCCTGGCGATCCGCCGTTTCGACCGACCGACACCCGACAAGCGGTTCCATATGGAAGACTTTGCCCAGATTTTGGATCTCTACCCGGAACAGAAATACTCAAAATACAATTACGAGACATTGGCAAGGTTGATTAAAGCGTTAGGGGATGAAGACGATCTTCCTCAATACATCCGCCGCATCGTATTTGTGATTGCCTCAGGAAACGGCGACATGCACCACAAGAACTGGAGCATGATCTATCCAGATGGGATAAGCGCTTCTCTATCTCCCGCATATGATCTGGTCTCCACGATCCAGTATCACCCGGATGACAAGCTGGCGCTGAATCTCGGGGGATCGAAACGGTGGGAGGACGTGACCGACGCCACCTTCCGGAGCATGGCCCGGAAGGTCGATGTCGAGGAAAGCCTCATGGCCTCGTGGGTAGATCAGGCACGAACCGCCATTCTTGACGCATGGCAAACGAACAAGGGTGATTTCGGCTATGACACGCAGGCGCGGGAGATCATAGAGCGCCATCTCGCCCGTGTCCCGCTGTTCAGCCGATGAGCCTGCCGGGACATGCCGGACAGGCCACCTGACTCGGGATGCTCCTACAGCCCCGCCGCCAGCTTCGTTCCCTGGGCGATGGCGCGCTTGGCGTCCAGCTCCGCCGCGATGTCGGCGCCGCCGATCAGGTGGACGGTGACTCCGGCAGCCTCCAGCGGGGCGTGCAACTCGCGCAGTGGCTCCTGACCGGTGCACAGCACGATGGTGTCGACCGCCAGCGTCTGCACCTTCTCGCGCTTCTCACCGAAGCTGACGGTCAGTCCCTCGTCGTCGATGCGCTCGTAGTTCACACCGGACAGCGCCTTGATGTTTTTCATCTTCAGCTGTGCCCGATGGATCCAGCCGGTGGTCTTGCCGAGGCCGGCGCCGGGCTTGGTCGCCTTGCGCTGGAGCAGCACGATCTCACGCGCCGGCGGCGTCAAGTGCGGGCGGATGCCGGCGACGCCGCCGCGCGCCTCGGCCGGGTCGGCCACCCCCCATTCGGCACGCCACAGCGCCGGATCGAGGCTGGGTGACGGTTCCTCCTGCGCCAGGAATTCGCTGACGTCGAAGCCGATGCCGCCGGCCCCCACCACCGCAACCCGACGGCCCACCGGCTTGGCGCCGCGCAGCACGTCGACATAGGTCAGCACCTTGGGATGGTCCTGGCCGGGGATCTTCGGGTCGCGTGGAACCACTCCGGTCGCCAGCACCACCTCGTCGAAGCCGGCCCCGGTCAGGTCGTCGGCCGTCACCCGCCGCCCCAGATGCAGCGCCACCCCGGTCTCCGCCAGCCGGTTGCGGAAATAGCGCAGGGTCTCGTGGAACTCCTCCTTGCCGGGGATCTGCTTGGCCATGTTGAACTGGCCGCCAATCTCGTCGGCCGCGTCGAACAGATGGACCTCATGCCCGCGCTCCGCCGCCGTGGTGGCGCAGGCGAGGCCGGCCGGACCGGCGCCGACCACGGCGATGCGCTTGCGCTTGGTCGCGGGGGTAATCACCAGCTCCGTCTCATGGCAGGCGCGCGGGTTGACCAGACAGCTCGCCGTCTTGCCGGAGAAGATGTGGTCCAGACAGGCCTGGTTGCAGGCGATGCAGGTGTTGATCGCTTCCGGCCGGCCCGCCGCCGCCTTGGCGACAAAGGCCGGGTCGGCCAGGAAGGGCCGCGCCATCGACACCATGTCGGCCAGCCCCTCGCCGATCACCGCGTCGCCGACCTCGGGCGTGTTGATGCGGTTGGTGGTGCAGAGCGGGATCGATATCCCCCGATCCAACAGGGCACCCTTCAGCTTCCCCGTCACCCAGGCGAAGTTGGCGCGCGGCACGCTGGTGGCGATGGTCGGCACCCGCGCCTCGTGCCAGCCGATGCCGGTGTTGATGATGGTGGCCCCGGCCTGCTCGATGGCCTGGGCAAGCTGCACCACCTCCTCCCACGTGCTGCCGTCGGGGATCAGGTCCAGCATCGACAGGCGGTAGATGATGATGAAGTCGCGCCCGACCGCCTCGCGCATGCGCGACACGATCTCCACCGGGAAGCGCATGCGGTTCTCGTACGAGCCGCCCCATTTGTCGGTGCGCTGGTTGGTGTGGGTCACCAGGAACTGGTTGATGAGGTAGCCTTCCGACCCCATCACCTCCACTCCGTCATAACCGGCCTCGCGCGCCAGTTCGGCGCAGCGGACATAGGCGCGGATCTGGCGTTCCACCCCCCGCGCGGTCAGGGCGCGCGGGGTGAAGGGGGTGATCGGCGACTTGATGCGCGACGGCGCCACCGACAGCGGGCTGTAGGCATAGCGGCCGGCATGCAGGATCTGCAGCGCGATCTTGCCGTCCTCGGCATGCACCGCGTCGGTAATGACCCGGTGCGCCCGCGCCGCCCCATGCCGCGCCAGGGTGGAGCCGAAGGGCGACAGCCACCCCTCCACATTGGGGGAGAAGCCGCCGGTCACCATCAGCCCGACCCCGCCGCGCGCCCGCTCGGCGAAATAGGCGGCCAGCCGCGGGAAATGGCGGCGCCGATCCTCCAGCCCGGTGTGCATCGACCCCATCAGCACCCGGTTCTTCAGCACCGTGAAGCCGAGATCGAGCGGGGCCAGCAGATGCGGATAGGGCATGGTCACGGGACGCTTCCTCCGGTTTTGGAACCCGCGCTTCTGGCGGCGCTGGGCAGACTGCTCATCGATACGGATGATTGATGATGCGAAGCCTAGTTCAGGTTGACGTAAGCGTCAACTGAGTTCCGCGACTGCCGCCAGCGCCCCCTTGCGGCCCGATCGTTCGCGCACCCCGCTTTCCGCTGTGTGAAAAAGCCGTTCGGCGAACTGGCTCAAGGGCCTGCGCGGCGGTCAAGCTCCCTTCCCAAGGGCCGCCCCTCCATCCGCGGCGGCCGATTTGCGTAACCGGGAGTTCGGTCATGGTGCAATTCGCCGCCAATCTGACGATGCTCTACAACGAGCGTCCCTTTCTCGACCGATTCGCCGCGGCGGCCGATGCCGGCTTCCGTGGGGTCGAGTACCTGTTTCCCTATGATTTCCCCGCCGACGCGCTGGCCGAGAAGCTGCGCCAGCATGGACTGACCCAGGTCCTGCACAATCTGCCGGCCGGCAACTGGGGCGGCGGCGAGCGCGGCATCGCCATCATGCCCGACCGCGTCCAGGAATTCCGCGACGGCGTCGCCCGCGCCATCGACTATGCCGGCACGCTGGACTGCAAGCAGATCAACTGCCTAGCCGGCATCCTGCCGCAAGGCGCCGACGCCGCCGCGGCCGAAAGCACGCTGGTCGGCAACCTCGCCTATGCCGCCGATGCGCTGGCCGGCGCCGGGATCAAGCTGCTGATCGAGCCGATCAACACCCGCGACATTCCCGGCTTCTACCTGACCCGCACGAAACAGGCGCTGGACCTGATCGACAAGGTCGGCTCCAACAATCTGTACGTGCAGTACGACATCTACCACATGCAGATCATGGAAGGCGATCTGGCCCGCACGATCGAGGCCAACCTCGCCCGCATCGCCCATGTCCAGCTGGCCGACAACCCCGGCCGCTTCGAACCGGGCACCGGCGAGATCAATTATCCCTTCCTGTTCAAGCATCTGGACGCCATCGGCTACAGCGGCTGGGTCGGCTGCGAATACAAGCCGAAGACGACGACGGACGAGGGGCTCGGCTGGTTCGCCCCCTACAAGACCGAACCGGCGAACGCCTGAAACGCCCCCAACATCACGCGAGAAAGGACCACAGTCATGAAGGTCGGATTCATTGGTCTCGGCATCATGGGCACCCCGATGGTGGGGCACCTGCTGGACGCCGGTCACACGCTCTACGTCCACGACATCAAGCCGGTCCCGGCCGACCTGACGTCCAAGGGCGCCATCCCCTGCCCGAGCGGCGCGGAGGTCGCGGCGGCCGCTGACGTCATCATCACCATGGTGCCGGACACCCCCCATGTCGGCGCCGCCCTGTTCGGCGAGAACGGTGTCGCCGCCGGCCTGTCGTCGGGCAAGATCGTGGTGGACATGTCCTCGATCTCGCCGATCGAGACCAAGGAGTATGCCAAGCGCATCAATGACCTGGGCTGCGCCTATCTCGATGCTCCGGTGTCGGGCGGCGAGGTCGGGGCCAAGGCAGCCTCGCTGACCATCATGGTCGGCGGCCCGCAGGAGGCCTTCGACACGGTCAAGCCGCTGTTTGACAAGATGGGCAAGAACGTCACGCTGGTCGGCGGCAACGGCGACGGCCAGACCACCAAGGTCGCCAACCAGATCATCGTCGCGCTGACCATCGAGGCGGTGGCCGAGGCCCTGCTGTTCGCGTCGAAGGCCGGCGCCGATCCGGCCAAGGTCCGTCAGGCGCTGATGGGCGGCTTCGCCTCCTCCCGCATCCTGGAGGTCCATGGCGAGCGGATGATCAACCGCAACTTCACCCCCGGCTTCCGCATCGAGCTGCACCAGAAGGACCTGAACCTGGCGCTGAGCGGCGCCAAGGCGCTGAACCTGTCGCTGCCGCACACCGCCAGCTGCCAGCAGCTGTTCAACGCCTGCGCGGCGCAGGGCGGCTCGGCCTGGGACCATTCCGGCATGCTCCGCGCGCTGGAACTGCTGGCCGGGCACGAGGTCGGGTCGAAGTAAGAAGGGGAGCGGGGCATCGTCGGCGGACGATGCCCCCCATTCCAATTCCTCATTGCCCAAACCATTGGCCCACCCCTCATTAGCGTGCATTCTACCCGCCCCGCACCCCACGACGCCCGAGCGACCATGACCACCACCGCCACGACTGCCGACGCCCTGCTCCACGACCTGTTCCAGGCGGCCCTCACCGCGGTGACCGCAGAGACCCGGCTGCCGGCGGCCCTGCCGCAACCGCCGAAGGGCCGCACGGTGGTCATCGGCGCCGGCAAGGCGGCGGCGGCCATGGCGAAGACGGTGGAGGACAACTGGCCGGGGCCGCTCACCGGTCTCGTCGTCACCCGTTACGACCATGACCTGCCGACCGAGCGGATCGAGGTGGTACAGGCCAGCCATCCGGTGCCCGACGCCGCCGGGCAGGAAGCCGCCCGCCGCATCGTCGACATGGTGCAGGGGCTGACCGCCGACGATCTCGTGCTGTGCCTGATCTCCGGCGGCGGCTCCGCCCTGCTGGCCCTGCCGGCGCCCGGCATCACGCTGGAGGACAAGCGCGCCGTCGCCAAGGCGCTGCTGAAGAGCGGCGCCGACATCGGCGAGATGAACTGCGTGCGCAAGCATCTGTCGGCGGTGAAGGGCGGCCGGCTCGCCGCCATGGCCCACCCCGCGCGCGTCGTTTCGCTGCTGGTCTCCGACGTGCCCGGTGACGACCCGTCGGTGATCGCCAGCGGCCCGACCGTGCCCGACCCGACCAGCTTCGCCGACGCCCGCGCCATCCTGGCCAAGTACGGCATCACACCGCCGCCCGCCGTCGCCGCCTTCCTGGAGGCCGCGGAGGACGAGACGCCGAAGCCCGGCGACCCCCGGCTTGCCGATGCCGTCACCACCATCATCGCCACCCCGCAGGACGCGCTGGAAGCGGCGGCGGCGCTCGCCCGCAACCGCGGCTACACCCCGGTCATCCTCGGCGACGCCATCGAGGGCGAATCGCGCGAGGTCGCCAAGGTCCATGCCGGCATCGCCCGGCAGGTCGCCCGGCACGGCCAGCCGGCCCCGGTGCCCGCCGTGATCCTGTCCGGCGGCGAGACCACGGTGACGGTGCGCGGCCACGGCCGCGGCGGCCGCAATGTCGAGTTCCTGCTGGCGCTGGCGGTGGCGCTCGACGGCCAGCCCGGCATCTGGGCCGCCGCCTTCGACACCGACGGCATCGACGGGACGGAGGACAATGCCGGCGCCATCCTGCGGCCCGACACGCTGGCCCGTGCGGAGGAGATGGGCCTCGACGCCAAGGCCTTCCTAGCCAACAACGACGGCTACAGCTTCTTCAAGGCGCTGGGCGATCTGGTCGTCACCGGCCCGACCCGCACCAACGTCAACGACTTCCGGGTGATCGTCATCGACCGCAGCTGACGGTGGGGCGGCCTACAGCGAGAAGGTCGCCACCACCGGCGCGTGGTAGCTGACCGGCGACGGCTCGTCGGCATGGTCGACCTCGTCGGTCAGATCCTCGTTGTGGATGGCGACGTCGCGCAACCGCTCGGTCAGGCGCGGCGAGGTCATCAGATGGTCCAGCAGAACCGCCGCGCCGGCATGCAGCACGGTGTAGCGCCGCTCCTCCGGGATCGCCTCCTCCAACGGCTCCAACACGCGGCCGGCCAGGTCCGGATTGCCGGTGAAGTCGGAGGCGGCACGGATGATGCGGACGGCGGTCTGCTCCAGGTCGGCGTTGCAGTCGCCGGCCACCACGATCAGCGCGTCGGGATCGGCGTCGAACAGCCGGTCCACCGCCATCCGCGTCTCCAGCGCCTGCCCCGCCCGCTTGATCGAGGCGAGATAGAAGCCCTCGGCCCAGCCGGACGCCGTCTTCCAGGTCTGGGCGCCGGCCTTCTGCCCCGGCACCGGCGCGGCGATGGGCGCGCGCAGATGCAGGTCGAAGACATGCAGGATGCGCCCGTCCGGCATCTCCACCTCGGCATGCAGAACCGGCCGGTCCCAGCCGACCTCCGTCTCCGTGTCCGCCGCCGGGTCGGCGGTGGCGAGGCGCACGCGGGCCGGCGGCACCAGATGATGGCGCAGCAGCCGCGCCGCCCGGATCGGCCAGCGGCTGACGATCACCGGGTTGTGGCGGTCGGCCGGCGACGGGCCGTCGCCCGCGGTGACATGGTAATCGGCATAGCGCGTGCCCTCCAGCAGGCGGGACAGCGCGCGCAGGGTCCGCGGCTCGCTCTTCACCGGATGCTGGGCGTCGACCTCCTGCAGGCAGAGGATGTCGGCCTCCAGCCGCTCCAGCTGCGGGCGCAGCGTGGCGATCCGCGCCTCGAAGGGCGGCTCGTCGGTGTCGTCGTCCAGGTTTTCCAGGTTGAAGGTGGCGATCCGGAACAGCGTGTCGGCCATGAAGGGCTCCGCGGAAGGACGGCGGGTGTCGGCGGCACCCTCGGTAAATTGGAAGGGAAACGCCGCCGGTCGAGCTTATCAGAACAGCTCGACGTCGCCTTCGATCCGCGACTTGCGCAGATGCTCGATGTAGGACGATTCGTTGCGGGCGATGTCGTGCAGCGTCTCGTCGCCGATCAGCCGGCGCTGGCTGCGCCCACTGGTGGGGAAGAAGCGCACCGCGCGCGGGCTGGCGCCGCCGACGTCCCAGCTGACGGTGGGGATGCCCTCCGTCGCCAGATACTCCATCACGAATTCGACGTTGCGCTGGCCGATGTTGGCGCTGCGCAACGTGGTCAGGTTGACGTTGGCCCCGCCGAACAGCTTGGCGCGCAGCCGGTCGCGCCGGCCGGTGACGGACAGCAGCCGGTTGATCAGCTGCTCCATCGCCGTGGCGCCGTAGCGCGACGACAGCGACAGTGTGTCGCTCCCGGCGTCGGGCAGCAGGAAATGGTTCATCCCGCCGATCTCCGCCACCGGATCATACAGGCAGGCGGCGACGCAGGACCCAAGCGTGGTGGTGATGACGACGTTCGGATCGTCGGTGACGACGCAGCCGCCGACCACGATGTTGACGACCTCCGCCCCCAGCCGCCGGTCGTGATAGCGGTTGGCGGCCACGTCCTGACGTTCCAGCCGGCGGCGCAGGACGTTGCGCGCGGTAGAGGTGCAGGAACGGTCTGTCATCATCGGGTCTGGGATTCTCTCTGCCGGTCGTACACGGATATGGATCGGCCGGGCCGGCGATCAATCCATTACAGGCTGATTAAGGCCACTTCAACTTTGGCCTGCATTTTATCGAACGTCCCAACATCCTTCCTATGACCTATGTCAGTCAATAGGTGGAAACCCACCGTTCCAGGAGTTCGCCCTGCAACCGGCGGGCATCGGCAGCCCAGACGCGCGCATCCGCCGGTATCGCGGTCACCCGGCGGTCGAGCGCGGCATCCATCGCCGCCCGGCGGGCGGGGTCGGCGATGAACAGGACGAAGCCCAGCTTCCGCCCGCTGGCCGCCGTCAGCAGCCCGGCCAGTCCCTTGACATAGGCAAGCGTGCCCGATTTGGCATGGACGCCGGGGGGCAGCGCCTTGCCGTCCTCCTCCCCCGGCAGCAGGTCCCACAGGGCGGGTCCGCCGGCCCGCAGCAGCGCCGCCATCTGCCGCGGCGTGGCGCGCGATCCGGTGCCCAGCCCGGAATGGTTGGCCAGCCGCAGGCCATTCCAGTTCACCGCTCCAATCGGCTGCCGCGTCAGCCAACGCTGCAGCAGCCCCGCCGACCGCCCCAGGATGGTACCGGGCGCCTCGGACCGGGACGGCTCCAGCCGACCCGACGCGGCCAGCCCGATCATCTCGGCCGACAGGTTGTTGGAATGGCGCAGCAGTCCGCGCGCCAGCTCCGCCAGCGGCAGGCTGTCCAGCACCGCCAGTGCCGCCGCCCCGGATGACGCCCGGCCGGCCACGGGCGCCGCCAGGGCGATGCCGGCATCGGCGGCGAGCCGGCGGAACAGCGTGGCGGCGGCCAGCCCCGGCCGCGCCACCGGCACCCAGGCGGCCCCCGCCTCGCCGGAGGAAGGCGGCGCCATCAGCCACCGGTCCACCCCGTCCGGCAACAGCGGAAAGCCTCCGCCCGCGGCCATCGGCCGGACCGTGACGCTGTCCAGCGGCAGCCGCCCGGCATCGGCCACCGTCAGCGCGTCCGGCCCGGCAGGAGTGCCGCCGCGCCGCCAGCTCAGCAGGGCCCGGTTGTAGTTCAGCGACAGCGCCCCGACCCCGGTGTTGTAGGGCGCGGCCCAGGGCTGCCCGGAATCGATCTCCGCCAGTTCGGGCAGCAGCGTGGTGTCGTACAGGAACCGCCCCTCCACCCGCCGCAAACCGGCGGTCCCAAGCGCGCCCAGCAGCTGCAGCAGCCCTTCGGTCGCCAGGGCCGGATCGCCGCCGCCCTGCAGGATCAGGTCGCCGCGCAGCACCCCGCCCTCCAGCGGCCCGGTTCCCAGCAGCCGGGTGGCGAAGCGGTGGTCCGGCCCCAGCAGCGCCAGCGCCGCCGCCACCGTCGGCAGCTTCGCCACCGACGCCGGGATGAAGGCGGTGTCCGCCGCCCGCTCCTCCAGCGCCCGGCCGCTGTCGGGATCGAACAGGAAATATCCGACCGAACCACTTTCTAAACCACTGGTGGTTTTCGACGGCCCCGCCGCCCAGGCTCCGCCACTTGGCAGGGCCAGCGACCCGAGCACGCCCCCCAGCAGGCCACCCAGCAGACCGAGGAACGGGCGGCGGCCCGGAGACAGCCGGGGCGACAGTTGGGACGAGCTGGAGTCCGATTGGAAACTTGCGGTCAAGGTTCGGGTCTTTCCGCTTCTGATGTTAAGGTTCATAAAGTATTTTGGTGAAAAATCGCTGGAAATAGCGAACGGGGACGTAGCCGGACACCATGCCGGATCGGGCAGGCCAAGGGGGGATGGTATGGCGATGTCCAAACGGCGCGAATCGCGCTTCGAGGTGGTGGTCGAACAGGGCGGCAAGCCCAACATCGACGGCGTCTTCGACGACGAGAAGTCGGCGACGGAACGTGCCAACTTCCTGTTGCGCCTTGCCAAGTTCCCGGTGGTGCGCGTGGTGAAGGTCACCGGCACCGGACGGGAGGAGACGATCTTCCAGAAGACCTCCTCCGGCGGCGCCAAGCTGACGACCATCTCGCCGATCGACAGCGCCAACCTCTGCACCGACGTGCTGCAGGTCTTCTCCTTCGACAGCCGGATGACCCTGCTGCGATTGCTGCGCGGTTACTGGGACGACCAGGGCGTCATTCCGTCGGAGCAGCTGCACCGCTACTATCCGTTGCGCTATTTCGAGCGCGAGGCGCTGCTGTTCAACCCCTCGATCAGCCGGCTCGCCACCCTCCAGGCGCCGATGCTGGGGCTGAAGCCGCATGAACGCTACGACCAGCTCAGCCGGCTGTTCGCCGCGCTGAAGGACCTTGCCCAGAAATCCGACACGCTGGCCCCCTTCGACCAGGCGCTGATGCGCGGCGGGATTTCCGGCCTGCTGCTGGCCGCCGTCGACCGCCCGGTGGAAGAGCGCGACCGCATCGTCACCCATGCCTTCGGCACCCTGCTGGAACCGCACCGCGAGTGGGGGGCCAAGCTGACCGCCGTCCTGCGCCTGCACCAGGAGGAGGACGGCGAGAGCACCCGGCTGGTCGACGAATTCGCGGCGGAGATCGTCGACGGACGGGAGCCGATCCGCGCCCTGATCGGCTATTCGCCCGACCTCGCCTCCGCCATCCTGGCGCTGCTGGCGGCGCTGCGCGGCGATCTGGACGACCGGCTGCCCCACACCGAACCGCTTCTGGCCCTGTCCAACGCCCTGGCCTCCGACGGGACGGGGCTGGGCTTCGCCCGGACGCGCGAAGCGCTGCTGCATCGCGTCCGCGGCGGACTGGATGGGCTGACCCCGCTGACCCGCACCGGGGCGGCCAGCGACGCCCGCGCCTTCTCCGCCATCGTCGACGGCATGATCGCCTTCGACGGCTACATGGGTGGCCCGGCGATGGCGGAATCGCTGACCCGCCGCGGCAAGACGGTCTGGGCGACCGGCGGCAGCGACCTGCCCTTCGAAGAGACGATGACGCGGCTCGCCGGCCGCTTCAACACGGCGGCGGGGCGGCTCGGCTATCTGCTCGACCTCGGCGCCAGCCCCTACGGCCACAAGAAGATCAGCGTCGTCATCCAGCGCGTCGCCGACGAGTTCAACCGGGTGAAGTCCGCGGCGGAACTGGCGGCCCCCGGCGCCTCCATCCAGGAGGTGCGCGAAGGGCTGGGCCGCCGCCTGCGCGCCGCCGGTATCCCGCGGGCGCTGGCGGATGGGCTGATCGCCAAGATCGCCGCCATCCCCGACGACCGGCGCGTGTCGGTGACCGGCAGCGGCGTGGTGGCGGGGCAGCGTCTCGCCGCCCCGCCGGCGGCGCGGCCGACGGACATGACCGTCGACATGCAGGCGCCGCCGATGCCGGCCCCCCGCCTGACGCTCAGCTACCAGGGCCGCACGGTGGCTCTGCGCGATGCCGGCGAAGACGTCGTGATCGGCCGTTCCGCCGACTGCGGGATCGTCCTGGACCATGCCTCCGCCTCGCGCCGCCATGCGGTGGTGCGGCTGCGCGATGGTGCCTTCACCGTGGAGGATCTCAGCCGCAACGGCACCCGTCTGGTGCCGCAGGACGGCGAGCAACGGCTGCTGAAGCTGGGCGACGTGGCGCCGCTGTCCGGCCGGGGGGAGATCGTCATCGGCTCCCTCGACCTCGGCGAACATCCGGCGCGCATCGCCTGGGAGCTGTCGGGACGCTGAAAGGCCGTTCAGTCGCCGGCGCAGGCCTCGGCCGCCAGTTCCGTATTGGCAGTCATCCGATCGTCCAGCATCGCCACCGCCCACACGACCAGACCGCCCAGCGCCAGCGCGGCACCGACCCAGCCGGTGGAGGTCCAGCCCCATCCCGCCGCGATCGCCATGCCGCCCAGCCAGGGGCCAAGCGCGTTGGCGGCGTTGAAGGCGCTGTGGTTCAGCGCGGCGGCCAGCGTCTGCGCATCCTCCGCCACATCCATCAGCCGGGCCTGCAACGGCGTGCCGAGTCCGCCGCCGCAGCCGATCATGAAGACGACCACCGACACCAGCCAGATGTTGCCGGCAGCGAAGGGATAGAGCGCCAGCGACCCGGCGCTCCACAGCAGGGTGACGGCGACGGTCGGCATCAGGGCGCGGTCGGCAGCCCAGGCGCTGACCAGCGTGCCGACGGTCATGCCGGCGCCGAACACCGCCAGCACCACCGGCACCACCGCCGGCGACACCTGCGTCACCTCCATCAGGGTCGAGGCGACATAGGTGTAGACCGCGAACATGCCGCCGAAGCCGATGGCGCCGATGCCCAGCGTCAGCCAGACCTGCCGCCGCTTCAGCGCGCCAAGCTCGCGCAGCGGGCTCGATTCCGGGTGCGGCCGGTCTTTGGGGGCGAAGATCCAGACCAGCAGCACCGTCAGCAGGGCGAGCAGCCCGACGACGCCGAAGCCCCAGCGCCAGCCCAGCGCCTGCCCGATCCAGTTGGCCATCGGCACGCCGACGATGGTCGCCACCGTCAGCCCCAGCATGGTGCGCGCCACCGCCTGTGCGCGGCGCTGCGGCGGCACCAGCGAGGCGGCGACCAGGGCCGCGACGCCGAAATAGGCGCCGTGTGGCAGCCCGCTCAGAAAGCGGAAGACCAGCATCCAGCCATAGGAGGGTGAAAAGGCGCTCGCCACGTTGGCGGCGGCGAAGACCGCCATCAGCCCGATCAGCAGGGTCCGCCGCGCCACCCGCGCCGCCAGCACCGCGATCACCGGCGCACCCATCACCACGCCCAGCGCATAGGCGCTGATGACATGGCCGGCGGTCGGCTCGTCGATGCCGAGGCCGCGGGCGAAATAGGGCAGCAGGCTCATCGTCGCGAACTCGGTCGTTCCGATGGCGAAACCACCCATGGCGAGCGCCAGCAGCACCAGGCCGGGATGGGCCGAGGTCAGCTGTTCCCCGGCACGCATGTCGCCGTTATGGCCGGCAGAAGCCATGGTCGTTACTCCGCTGTCGCGCAGGATGGGGACGGGAATGGCCCGGCGGCAGGGAGGGACGGAAAGCAACCGGGGCAAGGTCAGGATATTTGCCGGACCCCTGCTGAGGCAATCCGCCGCAGGCCGTCATTTCCGCAGGTGCGAAATGAGCGGCGGGCATGGCTGAGGCGAGGATTGTCGCGGAGCGGCCAGTACGGGCCGCTCCACCTTTCCGCCTACGCCACGGCCGCCATCGGCGTCAGGCCGCGCGTCAGGCGCTCCACCTCGCGGTCGAACGCCTCCTGATCGGCGTCGGACAGGTCGAACTTCACGTGCAGCCGGTCGTGCTCGCTGGACTTGATCCGGGCGGTCAGCGGGCGGGCCACCCCGTCGATGCGCAGGGTCAGCGTCCGGCCGGTCGCGCCGCCGATCCGCTGGTCCGGCACACCGGTCAGCATGGCGCCGCCCGCCGACAGGTTGGCGATGGTGGCGCGCATCGGGGCCGCCCCGGCCCCCTCCAGCACGCAGCCGACCGACAGGGCGAAGCGCGGGCGCTGGCGGCGGTCGACATCGGTGGTGGCGGTGCGCACGACGCGGATCAGCACGTTGCGCAGGGAGTCGATGCCGCCGGCGACATCGACGGCGACCGTCCGCATCTCTCCGGCGCGGCTCTGGGTCGCGTCGGCCTCGGCGGAGACACGGCCGATGCGCACCGACACCTCCTTCGCCGCGTCGCTGGTCTGGCTGACGGAGCGGGCGATCTCCTGGGTCGCCGCCGCCTGTTCCTCCACCGCGGCGGCGATGGAGGACGAGATTCCGGCCACCTCGTCGATGGTGTCCGACACCTCGCCGACGGCGCCGACGGCCGCTGCCGTCACCGACTCCACCTCGGAGATCAGCGAGCCGATCTCCTCGGTCGACCGCGCGGTCTGGCTGGCGAGGTTCTTCACCTCGTTCGCCACCACGGCGAATCCGCGCCCGGCCTCGCCGGCCCGCGCCGCCTCGATGGTGGCGTTCAGCGCCAGCAGGTTGGTCTGGCTGGCGATGTCGCCGATCAGCCGGGCGACCGCGCCGATCCGCTCGACCGAAGCCGACAGCCGTTCGATGGTGGACCGCGCCAGCCCGGCCCGCTCCACCGCGCGGCCGGTCACCCGCGTGGCGGCCGACACCTGCAGGCCGATGTCGCCGATGGACGCCGACAGCTCCTCCGTCGCGGCGGCGACGGTCTCGGCATTGCTCAGCGCCTGCTGGGCGGCGGCGGCGACGTTCTGGGCGTTGTCGCTGACCTGCACCGCCGACTCCGCCATGGCGCCGGCATTGTTGCTCATGCGGCTGGTGCGTTCCGCAACATGATCGACGGCGACGCGCGTCTCGCGCTCCACCTTCTCCGCCATCGACTCCAGCGCCTGGCGCCGCTCCTCCTCGGCGCGGCGGCGGGTCTCCTCCTGGGCGGCGCGCAGGCGCGCATTCTCCTGCGCGCCCTCCTGGAACACGCGGACGGTGTCGGCCATGTGGCCGATCTCGTCCCGGCGTTCGGTCAGGCCGACCTCGACCTCCAGGGTGCCGCCGGCCAGCGCCACCATGGCGCGGCGCAGCCGCTCCATCGGGCGGATCATCGCCGCCTCCAGGAACACCGCGCAGGTCGCGGCCATCAGCAGGATGGCCAGCCCGGCGCCGATCAGGGTCCGGCGCAGCCCGTCCGACGACTCCCGCACCGCCTCGATGTCCGCGGTCAGTTCCTTCAGCCGGTCCGAACTGACGGCGACCACGCTGGCCCCCAGCTCCTCCAGACTGTCACCCATGGTGTCGGCGACCTTGTCGAACTGGCCCATGATCGGGTTGCCGGCCGCCGGGCCGCCGTCGACATAGGCCTGCGCCATGCGCCGGCCCATCTCGTAATAGGGGCCAAAGGCCTTATGGGTGCGCTCGATCTCCGCCACCACCTGCGGCAGGTTCAGCATCCGCGCCAGTTCGGTCGCCCTGGCGGTGTGCTCCTCGAACCGGCGGGCGTAATCCGCGGCCTTTTCCGGACCATCGTTCATCCCGTCCAGCCCGCGGGTGGCCGATATGTCGGTCAGCCACTGCTGCGTCTGCACCACGTCGAACCGGATCTCGCCCACCAGCGAAACCAGGGGAATGACGCTGCCGACCACCTCGTGAGTCTCGCGCTGGACATCGGACAGGCGGTCGGTCTGCCGTCCCATGTCGCGCATGGTGAGGACGGAGGACAGGCCGACCGCGGCGAAGACGAACACCGCGACAGCCACGACCTTCGCCCGGATCGAGATGACGTGGAGAATGCTGCCGGCAGCCATCATGTTGAGGACTTCACTGGTTAAGAGTACGAATGATCGGCGGCGGCCGATCGTCACACACTCTAGACCTTCCCGATCATTTCGTCACCGCAAACACTGATGATACCAAAGTCATGCGACGGCATGCCGCTGTTTTTCTTGAGAAATTACATCACATCCCGCCAGAAACAAAGTAATAGCCGGCGTGACATTTCATTTCTTCATACCGCCGCATGTTCGGCTTCGCTGCCGGCCGCCGGCTGGACATGGGACGACAGCGCGTCCAGCGTGGCGTCGGCGACGGGACCGAGCGCTTCGGCCAGCGGATCGCCGGCGGGGCAGCCGCCGAGGCTGTGGACCCGCTGTTCCAGCAGCGAGGCCAGACGGCTGAGCCGCACGGCGCCGATGTTGGCCGCGGTTCCCTTCAGGGTATGGGCCACGCGGACCAGGGGCGCCCCGTCCCGTCCGGCCCCATCGCGAATCGCGGCCACGCTGTCGTCGACCGTCCGCCGGAAGGCGGTCACCGTCTGGACCCAGGCCTCGTCGCCGATCACCGAGCGCAGCGAGTCGGCCTGTTGGGCATCCAACAGCGGCGCCGTGCGCCAATGCTCCTGATCCCTGGCAGCGGGAGATGGGGCAGCGGGCGATGGAGCGGAGGGGAGGACGGAGGATGGGGCAGGCGGCGGGACGGGCGGCGGCAAGATGGTGGTCCGCGCCGGGGAAGACCGCTCCGGCCCCGCTTGCACAGGCTCGGCGCGGTGTGATCCGCCCTCCGCCCCGGCCTCCGCCGCCTGCGGCGCGGCGACCGTTCTCAGCACCTCATACAGGTCGGCCGACACGATGGGCTTCGTCAGATAGGCGGTCATGCCGGCGGCGAGATATTCGGCGCGATGGCCGGGCATGACGTTGCCGGTCAACGCGACGATCGGCAGGCGGGCCGCCTCGCCCGGCATGGCGCGGATGTGCCGGGTGGCGGTGACGCCGTCCATCACCGGCATCTGCACATCCATCAGGACGAGGTCGAAGCCGCCCTCCTCCACCAGCCGCACCGCCTGCAGCCCGTCCTCCACCGCGGTCACGCGATGGCCGGCACGGCGCAGCATGGTGACGACGATGTCGCGGTTGATCTCGTTGTCCTCTGCCACCAGCACATGCAGTCTCGCCGCCGCCGATCCGTGGGCCGGCGTTCCACCGCCCGCCGGCACCGGTTCCGGTGCGCAGGGCACGGAGAGCACGCCGGCCGACGGATCGGCGGCGGGTTCGCAGCGGACGGTGAACCAGAAGGTGCTGCCCTTGCCCTCGGCACTGGTGACGCCGATGCGCCCGCCCATCAGCGTCACCAGCTCGCGGCTGATCGCCAGCCCCAGCCCGGTGCCGCCGAAGCGCCGGGTGGTGGAGCTGTCGCCCTGGGTGAAGCGGCGGAACAGGGTCGGCTGCACGTCCTCCGGGATGCCGATGCCGGTGTCGGCCACCTCGAACCGCAGGAAGAAGGCGCCATCCCCCGGTAATTCCCCGTCCAGCCCGACCCGCACGGAGACGCCGCCGCGGTGGGTGAACTTCAGCGCGTTGCCCACCAGATTGACCAGCACCTGCCGGATGCGGCGCAGGTCGGCGCGCACGCGGTCGGGCACTGCGGGCGCCACCTCCCGCGTCAGGATCAGGCCGCGCCCGCAGGCGGCCGGCTCCAGCAGGTCGATGCTGTCGCCCAGCACGGCGCGCAGTTCGAAATCCACCGGCTCGACCTCCGCCTTGCCGGCCTCCAGCTTGGACAGGTCGAGGATGTCGTCGATGATCTGCAGCAGCGCGTTGCCCGACCGGTTGGCGACGTCCAGCAGCTGACGCTGGTCGTCGTTCAGGTTCGGCCCCTCCACCAGGGCCAGCGCGCCCAGAACCCCGTTCATCGGCGTGCGGATCTCGTGGCTCATGGTCGCCAGGAATTCGCCCTTGGCGCGGTTGGCCTGATCGGCCGCCTCCTTGGCGCGGCGCAGGCTGGCCTCGATCTCGCGCTGGGCGGTGACGTCGCGGAGCGCGCCGGTGACATAGCGGCGATCGCCCTCGCGCCAGCCGGCCAGCGTCACCTCCAGCGGGAACTCGCTGCCGTCCTTGCGGCGGCCGGTCAGCTCCCGCATCTCCGACCGCGGGGCCGAGGCGTCGCTCCCGCGGTAGGTGGCCAGCAGCCCGTCATGCACCGCGCCGACGGCGCTCGGCATCAGCCGGGTCATCGGCCCGCCCACCACCTCGGCGGCGCGATAGCCGAACAGCCGCTCCGCCGCGTGGTTGAAGGCGTCGACGGTCCCATGCTCGTCGATGGTGACGATCGGCTGGCCGACCGCATCGAACATGGCGCGGTAGCGCGCTTCGCTGGAGGCCAGCCGGTTGGCGGCCAGCTCCCGCTCGGTGACGTCGGTGGCGGAGCCGCGGTAGCCGCGGAAATGGCCGTCCTGGTCGAAGATCGGGCGGCCGCTGACGCTGAAATAGCGCAAGCCGGCCGCCGTCATCACCCGGTAGCGGAAGTTCCGGAACGGCTCCCGCCGCTCCATCAGCTGGCGGTGCCGCTCCCACTTGGCGGTATCCCCCGGTTCGCGCAGGGCCACATCCTCCCGCCGCAATCCGATGGGCAGCGTGCCGTTGGCGACGTGCGGCACCAGCGGCCCCGCCAGATGCGAGAATCGCAGGTCGGCATCCATCTCCCAGAACCAGTCGGAGGCGGTCTCCGCCTGATCGCGGAAGCGTTCCTCGCTCTGGGCCAGCTGGCGGGCCAGTGCCGCCAGCCGCGCCGCCTGCCGCGTCGCCAGCAGCCCCATGCCGACCAGCACGAGGCTGCAGGCCGCCGCCGCCAGCAGATAGAGCCGCTGCCGCGTTCTGGTATCGGCCAGGAAGGATGCCTCGTCGAAGGCGGCGATGACGATCAGCGGATAGGCCGTCAGGGTCCGGAAGGACTGAAGGCGCGGAGTGCCGTCGATCACGCTGGCGACGCGCAGGAACCCGGTGGGCTGGCGGCGCGCCATGAGCTGAACCGGCGATTCGCCGACATCCCGGCCGACGATGCGGTCGTCCATCTGCGAGCGGGCGCGCAGGATGCCGTCGGTGCCGACGATCGCCACCGCCCCGTTGGGGCCGACGTCCAGCTCCTCCAGCGAGCGGCTGAAATAGAAGGGGTCGATCGACGCGACCAGCACCCCTGCGAAGCTGCCGTCGCTATTGTCGACGCGTCGCGTCAGCTGGATCGACCATTTGCCGGACGCCCTGCCGAACACCGGCTTGCCGATGAACAGCCCGGCATTCGGGTTGTTGACGTGGACGCGGAAATGCTCGCGGTCGGCCAGATGGATGCGGGCCGGCGCATCCTCCACGCTGGTGTGGATGAGGTCGCCGCGCTCGTCGATCACCGCCAGTTGGAGCAGGATGCCCGACCGCTCCACCGCCTGGCGCAGGATGCGGGTCAGGCCGGGAGTCCAGCTGTCGCCATGCTCGTGGTAGTCGTCGATCAGGAACAGCAGGATCTGGTCGGCTTCGGCCATGGTCCGGGTCGCCTGCTCGGCGACGACGCGGGCGAGGTTGCCGCTGTCGCGCTCGGCCCGCGCCATCGCCTCGGCATCGTCGTAATGGGCGAGCGCCAGGGCCGCCGCCCACAGCCCGGCGGCGATCACCAGGGTCGCCGTCCAGATGGCGGCGATGAAGCCATGCAGGTGAAGGCGCCCGCCCATCAGCGCCGCTCTCCCGCATCGTCCGCGTGCCGCGGACCGTTCGCATCGTCCGCGTGCCGCGGACCGTTCGCATCGTCCGCGTACCGCGGACCGCCCGCTGCGAGCGCCGCCACCCCGCGCGCCAGCCGCGGCAGATCGACCGGCAGCGGCAGCAGCAGGTCGGCCGGACCGCCGGCCTCGGCGCCCAGCCCCGCGGAAGCGGGGCCCGCCGCGGCGTAGAGGACGCAGGGCAGCTCCGCCCGCAGCGCCTTCAGGCGGCCGGCCAGCGCTTGGCCTGCCGGAAGCGCGCTCAGTCCCGGACCGATCACCACCGCGTCGAAGAAGCCCGGCTCGTCGGTGACGACCTCCAGCGCTTCGCGGAGATCCTCGCAGACCGAAACCTCGAACCCCTGCCGCTCCAGCCCGGCCTGGAACCGGTCGCCGGACGCCGGATCGGCATCCACCACCAGGATCTTGTATGTCGGCGCGACATGGTGCCGCGCCGGGGCTTTCGCCGCGCGCGGGAAGGGCGCCGCCGGGGCCGGGGACCGGGACGCGGGAATGTGAAGCCACACCGCCATGCCTTCCGTCGGGTGGGTCAGCAGGCTGAGGCCGCCATCGTGACACCGCGCCGTCTGCAGGGCCGCCGGCCAATGGGCGTCCTCCGTCCCGGACGTCTGACCACGGCGGTAGCAGGTGCGGGCGGCCAGCAGGGGATCGGCCAGCCCCGCCAGCACCTCGTCCGCCAGCGGCGGGCCGTCGACCCGCAGTTCGAACAGGGCGTGCGGCCCCGGCAGCGGCGTCAGCAGCGGGCGGACGGTCCAGCCGGCCGCGACGGCATCGGCATCCGGATCGTCCGCATCCGCCGGAAAGAAGGCGCGCAGGCAGAGCCGGGCATCGCCACCCCTGCCGGTGGCCGCGAGGATCTCCGCCGCCAGTCCGGCCAGCGTCCGTGCCAGCAGGCCGGCGTTGCAGATGGGAGCGGGCGTCGCGGCGTCATGACGGATGGAAAGGCTGCTCGGCGACGTCGGTGCCATGCTGCGCAGGAGCGTCGCGGCCTCGTCCAGAACCGCCGCGGCCCGCTCGGGCTTCAGATGGACCCGCTCCGTCCTGGCTTCCGCCACCAGCCGGCGGAGGCCGGAGCGGGCGCGGTCGATGGCAGCGATGGCCCGGCCCGCATAGTCGGCCTGGGGCGAGCCCGCCGGCAGGTCGCAGACGAGGAAGTCGGCATAACCGGCAACCGCGCCCAGCGTGTTGTTCATGTCATGGACGATGGCGCCGGCAAGGCCGGCCCGGGCATCCATCGCAGCGATCTGCTGGCTGCGCAGCCGCTCGTTGGCCTGCCGTCCGCACTCCCGCAGCGCTTCCTGAAGGGCGGCGATCTCAAGAGCGGCGATGTGGGCGGGGTTCGTGGCGGAGGTTTCCGCGTCCGGCACGTCGGCCTGTGCGGAGGGAGCCGGTTCGGGATGGGCCTGCGGCCTTTGGTCTCCGGCAGGACGGCGGCGCACGCTCCGGATCGACAGAAGCGCCAGCCCGCCCGCCGCACCGCTGCCGGCCGCCATCAGGGGAAGCAGCCAGGGCACCGACTCGCGCAGGGGGCCGAGCGCGGACAGCAGAAGCACCGCCGCCCCGGCCAGCGCCGCAGTCGCGGGCACCGCCACGCCGCTGCCGGAAATGCCGGCCGGAACCGCGGGAATGGTTCGGCCCGCTCGCGGCCCGGACAGGGAATGGTCGGATGGGCTCATCGGCGACTCGAAATGCGGCGGTTGCGGTTGCGCCCGCCCCTGCGGCGCCGGACGAAGCCGGGCGGACGGGCCAACGGAGCGAAGACGGGGTAACCATACCAGAAAGGGCGGGCTCATGCTGCTGGGACCACCCCTATGCGGTCCCCCACGCGACGATGCCACTCATCGACCCGATCGGTCGGGGCAGCGGGGACCGGGCGGTGGGCTCAGGGCGACGCTTCGTTCAGGCTGCGCGACAGCAGGCCGGCCTGCTGGGCGCGGCGCACGGCGTCGGTGCGGTTGCGTGCTCCCAGCTTGCGCAGGATGCGGCGGGTGTGCAGCTTCACCGTCACCTCCTGAAGGCTCAGGTGCCGCCCGATCTCCTTGTTGGTGGCGCCGGTGGCGAGCATCGACAGCACCTGCTGCTCGCGGTCGGTCAGGGGGGACGACGGCGCCCCCTCCCCGTTCGTGGACGGTCCCTCGCCCTCCTCCGCCTCGTCGATGTCGAGCGACAGGTCGGTCATGTGCATCAGGTCGAGCGCCACGCATTTCGGCACGAAGCTGCCGCCTTCCGCCACCAGACGCAGGGCCTGGGCCAGGATGCGGCGCGGCGTGGTCTTCGGCAGGAAGGCTTCGGCGCCGCAGCGCAGGACCTCCAGCGCGGTCAGCGCATCCTCCGCCCCGGTCACGACCGCGACCGGCCCATGGACCCCCGACCGGCGCAGCACGCTGATCGGGTCGCTCCCCTCCGCGCCCGGCATGCGCCAGTCGAGAACGATGAGGTCGTAGCGGAAGACCGCAGCGGGGACGTCGTCGTCCAGCTTTCCGGCGGCCGGCAGTTCCAATAACGAACCGATGCAGCCGACCTCCGCATCCGGCCATGCCTGGCGGATCGACAGCTCGAGCGCGTCCCGGAACAGGGGATGGTCGTCTGCCACCAAGATCTTCATCAACCAGCCTCCGGCACCCTCGGCCAAAACTCATCCTAAGGTATCAACATCCCCTTATGCCGTCCGAAATCTTAAGTTTTCGTGGCTTTGCCATATTTCACGTCAGTCATATTCCGCCTGCGCGTCCGGCACGGCTTTTCGCGGGCCGCAGGATAATATCCCCGCTATCCCATTTCCCGCCCCCGCTATCCCAGACACCACGGGTGCGCGCGTGGGTGGACGTTTATGGTGAGGCTTAGCGAATTCCATCCGGCACAACCAGCCGGTGTGCGGCGGAAGACGGAAGCGGCGACCATGGACATGACACTTTACGAGCTGCGGCCCAAGCCAGCCCCGAAATCCGCTCCCGCCGCCGCTCCCGCCGGCTCCGTCCTGCTGGTCGACGACGATCCCGATTTCCGCGAGATGGTGCGCATCGCCTTCATCCGCGCCGGCTACCGCGTGCTGGAGGCGGAGAACGGCAATGCCGCGCTGGCCATCATGGCCGTCCATCCGGTCGATCTGGTGGTGACCGACATCATCATGCCGGAGGCCGACGGGTATGAGGTGATCCTGCGGCTGAAGGAGCAGAAATCGCATCCGCCGCTGATCGCGGTGACCGGCGGCAGCCTGCGCCTGCGGATGGAACTGCCGGGGATGGCCCGGCTGCTGGGTGCCGAGGCGGCCTTCGAGAAACCGGTCGATCTGAGGGCTCTGCTCGCCGAAGCCGGGCGGCTGATCGCCGCCCGCAAGGCGGCCGAACAGGAGGCGGAGACCGCAGGGTGAACATCCTCATCGTCGACGACGACCGCACCAACCTGTTCATCATGGCCGCCATCGTCCGCCGGCTGGACAACGCCGAACCGGTCACGATGGAAAGCCCGCTCGACGCCGTCGAGTGGCTGCGCGGGAACGAGCCCGACCTGATCCTTCTGGACCAGATGATGCCGGACATGGACGGCATGGAACTCCTGCGCCACATCCGCGACGATGGGCGGCTGGACAATGTCCCGGTGGTGATGGTCACCGCCAACACGGCCGTCGAGATCCGCGTGCGGGCGCTGGACGAGGGCTGCAACGATTTCCTGACCAAGCCGGTCGTCGTTCCGGAGGTGCAGGCCCGGCTGCGCAACCTGCTGGCCCTGCGCCAGAGCCGCGCCCTGCTGCGCGACCGCGCCGCCCTGCTGGCCACCGAGGTGGAGCGGGTGACCGCCGCCCTCCAGCGCCAGGGGGAGGAGCTGGTCAACCGCCTGTCGCGCGCCTCCGAATACCGCGATCCCGAAACCGGCGCCCATATCGAGCGGATGGCGCTCTATTCGCGGCTGATCGCCGAAGCGGCCGGCTGCGGCGCCGCCTATGCGCAGGAGCTGATGAAGGCGGCGCCGATGCACGACATCGGCAAGATCGGCATCCCCGACATGATCCTGCTGAAGCCGGGGCGCCTGACGCCGGAAGAGATGACGGTGATGCGCCAGCATGCCGCCATGGGTCACCGCATCCTGGCGAACAGCGACATCCCGCTTCTGCGGCTGGCGGCGGAAATCGCGCTCAGCCATCACGAGAAGTTCGACGGCAGCGGCTATCCCAACGGCGCGGCCGGGGCCGGGATCCCGCTGTCCGGCCGCATCGTCGCCATCGCCGACGTGTTCGACGCCCTGACCTCCACCCGACCCTATAAGCGATCATGGACTCTGGAGGAGGCGCGCGCCTACATGGTCCAGAACCGCGGCCTGCATTTCGACCCGCCCCTGCTCGACGCCTTCCTGTCGCGCTGGGACGAGGTCTGCAGAATCCACCACGAGAACGCCGACGAACTGCCGCATCCGGTCCCGCTCGACGTCTGAGCGAGGGTGGCCTTCAATTGACGATGCGCCAGGTCCCGTCGGGCTGCAGGCAGGCGGTGCCGTAGACCGGCTGCGACCGGCCGCCGACCATGGCGCGGCTCTGGTATTCGCGGCATTGCTGGCCGCTGCGCGAATAATAGATCGGGCCCGCCGGATCGACACCAACCGCGGCCGGCGGCGGCGTATAATATTGGACCACCGGCGGCGGGGGCGCATAGACGACCGGGGGCGGCGCGTAATACTGCACCACCGGCGGCGGCGGGGCATAGTAATGGTAGGGGCGGTAATAGCCGTAGCCGGGGAAAACCGGCCCGATGCCGATGCCGACCGACACCGACGTGCGCGCCTGCGCCGTTCCCGGAACCGACACCACCGCGGCGGCGGCCACGGCCGCCAGCATCACAGCACCCAGGGCGACCGCCCTCCGCACCGTCTTCATCATCTGTCTCCCGCCACGACGCGAGGCCGCGGTCCCGCCAATCGCATGGCTCCGGCAGGCATCATACACCTGTCCCGCGGCGCATCACAGGGGCTGCGCATGCGGGGCCCGTCGAGGGCGGTATGCCGGACGATCAGATATCGAGCGGCAGGTTGTCGGGGTCAAAGCCCAGCTGCTCCACGATGGCGCGGGCGAGCGGGATGCTGGTCTCGAACCGCCATTCGGCCATGCCGGGGCGGTATTCCGACACGTTGGGCCGGCCATTGGCAAAACGGCGCGGGTGCAGCTCGTACCAATAGATGTCGCTCAGCGACACGCCCTGTTCCTGCGCATAGGCTTCGGCGATGCCGGGCCAGTCATTCACGGCCGGCTGGGGCGACCCGGCCGCTTTGGCGATGTCGGTCTGTTCCAGGAAAGCGACGATGCGCTTCCCTTCGCGCTCGAAATCGGCGACCCGGATGGTGACGGGCTGCTTTCCTTCACGCTGATAGGTCCAATCGCGGTTCTTTTCGACCAAGGCCTTGTCCACGGCAAATGCTCCGGTTCACTCCTGCAAAGGCTAACCGACCGGCCCGCCTCAAGCCAACTGTTCCGTTGCCTTTCCCGGACCGGCGCAAGCCGTCGCGACCCCGCGCCATCCGGCACGGCGGATCAATGGTTACCAAAGCACGCCGCTTTTTCTTTGTACACGGGAATGTGACGCCCGGCCTGCGCCGGGCGCCTCGTCGCTCCTCTCCCTCAGTAGCCGCCGTCAGTATCCGCCATCAATATCCGAGAGTCATGCCGTCGGGGTTGCGCGGGTCGGAATAGCCGTACAGCCCATCTTTGCGCAGCTGGATGGTCTGGGTCCGGCCCATCGTCGGCTTCACCACCACCTTGTGGCCCATCTGCTCCAGCAGGCGGACGGTGTCGGGGCTGAGGCCCTTCTCCACCCGCAGCTCGTCGGGGGTCCACTGGTGATGGACGCGCGGCAGGGCGGCGGCCTCGGCCGGGTTCATGTTGAAGTCGATGTGGTCGATCACCGTTTCCATGGTGGTGGTGATGATGCGGCTGCCGCCGGGGCTGCCGGTGACCAGCCAGGGCTTGCCGTCCTTCAGCACGATGGTCGGCGACATGGAGCTGAGCGGCCGCTTGTAGGCCTGGATGGCGTTGGCGTCGCCACCGACCAGGCCGAAGGCGTTGGGCACGCCCGGCTTGGCCGAGAAATCGTCCATCTCGTTGTTCAGCAGGATGCCGGTGCCCTCGGCGACGATGCCGCTGCCGAAATTGAGGTTCAGCGTATAGGTGGTGCTGACGACGTTGCCCTGGCTGTCCGCCACCGAGAAATGGGTGGTCTGGTCGCTCTCGTAGGGCGCCGGCTTGCCGGGCTTGATGCTGCTGGCCGGGGTCGCCTTCTCCGGATCGATCTTCGCCGCCAGCTCGTCGGCGTATTTGCGCGAGGTCAGCCCCTTCACCGGCACCTTGGTGAAGTCGGGATCGCCCAGATACTCGGAGCGGTCGGCATAGGCGAGCTTCATCGCCTCCGCCATCAGGTGGATCGCCTTGGCGCTGTCGGGACCGTAGTCCTTCAGCGGCCAGCGCTCCAGGATGTTCAGCATCTGGATGATGTGCGTCCCGCCGGAGCTGGGCGGCGGCATCGACTTGACGGTGTAGCCGCGGTAAGTGCCGCTGACCGGCTCGCGCTCCACCACCTTGTAGGCCTTCAGGTCCTCCTTGGTGATGTAGCCGCCGTGCTTTGCCATCTCCGCCGCGATCTTCTCGGCGATGGCGCCTTCATAGAAGGCCTTCGGCCCCTGCTGGGCGATCATCTCCAGCGAGTTGGCCAAGTCGGGGTTGGCCAGCGTCTCACCGGCGGTCAGCGGCCGGCCGTCCTTGAAGAAGATGGACTTCGTGGCGTCCCACGCCGCCAGATGGTCGCGCTCGACCTCCAGCAGGCCGGCCAGCTGCGGCGTGACGGTGTAACCGTCCCGCGCCAGCTTGATCGCCGGGGCCATCACGTCGGCCAGCTTCATCGTGCCGTATTTTTCCAGCGCATGGGCCAGCCCGGCGACGGTGCCGGGGATGCCGACCGCCAGATGGGTGTAGAGCGAGCGGTCCGGGACCACCTTGCCCTGCTGGTCGAGATACATGTCGCGGAAGGCCTTGGCCGGGGCCATCTCGCGGAAGTCGATGGCGACGTCCTTGCCGCTCTTGGCGTCATGGACAACCATGAAGCCGCCGCCGCCGACATTGCCGGCGTTCGGCAGCACCACCGCCAGGGCGAAGCCGACGGCCACCGCCGCATCGACCGCATTGCCGCCGCGCTTGAGGATGTCGACGCCGATCTCGGTCGCCAGCCGGTGTTCGGAGGCGACCATCCCGTTCTCGCCGCGGACGGGATAGAAGATGTCGTAGCCGATGTCATAGCGGACCGAGGCCGGTGCGGAGGTGGCCTTCTGGGCGAGTGCCGGCACCGGCAGCACGAAGGCCGAACCGAGGGCCGAGCCGACGCAGAGCGCCGCCAGCGCCGCAACGGGCAAACGGGATCGGAAAGCGGGGAACCACATGCGGTGAATCTCCTGAGCGGGACGTCAGGTCGGGGGCCGCAGCCCGGATCAAGGCAGGATGTCACACCCGCCTTCCCCGGTCTTCACCCCGTCGCTGGTCTGCCCAACAATTCACCATCAGGGTTAATGGCGTCACGCATTCCCGTGAATGGAATGCGACAGACGGTGAACGGATCCGATCCGATGCACCGCCGGTCAGTAGGTCTCCGCCATGCGCGAATGATTGACGCCGCGCGACTCGCCATAGGAGCCCCCCTGGGAGCCGCTATGGCCCAACTGGTCATGCTGGTGGCCGGACAGGCGTTCCTTGACCGGGCAATGGCCGCTCATGCCGCGGGCGACCAGGGCGGCGCCGACCAGCCCCATGATGGCGCCGGGGATGCTGGCGCCCTTGCGCAGGCCGCCCGCCGCGACGGCGAGGCCGAGGCCGGTCGAGACGATGCGCTCGCCCATGCCCATGTTGGTGTGGCCTTCGAACACGCTGTCGTAAGCGTCGCGGATCGTGGATTGGGCGTTCATGGCTGCTCCGGGGCTGGAATGGACTGAAACCGCCCTTTCCAACGCCGCAGCGCCCCTTCCTGTTCCCTTGGGTCCTGTTCCCTTCAGCCTTCCACCGCCGCCATGTCGCGGATGGAGCGGACCAGCCGGGACGGCTCGATCGGCTTGGACAGCACGGTCAGTTCCACCTCCTGCGCTGCGGCGGTGGAGGTCAGATCCTCGGCATAGCCAGTGACCATCAGGATCGGCGTCGCATCGCGACGGGCGCGCAGGGTGCGGGCCATCTCCAGCCCTGTCATCCCCGGCATCATGTGGTCGGTGACGATCACGTCCGGCCGGAAGCCGTGGTCGAGCAGCGAGAGGGCCGCCGCCGCGTCGGCCGCCTCGCGCACCGCGAAGCCCGCCTGTTCCAGATAGCCGGCGGTGGCGCTCCGCACCAGCTCCTCGTCATCCACCAGCAGAACGGCGCAGCCCTCGCCGATGCCGGCCGCGTCCGCCTTCTCCGTTTCCGGCGCCGGGGTGGCGGCGATTCCGGTGAAAGCTGTTCCGGCGGAAGGCGCATCCGCCTCCTGACGGGCGCGCGGCAGATAGAGCGTCACCGTGGTGCCCAGCCCCTGCCGGCTGTCCAGCTCCACCCCGCCGCCTGACTGGGTCGCCAGCCCGTGCACCATGCTGAGGCCCAGCCCGGTGCCGCGCCCGACCTCCTTGGTGGTGAAGAAGGGTTCGAAGGCGCGCGCCTGCACCTCGGCCGGCATGCCGGTGCCGGTGTCGCGCACCCGCAGCACGACATAGTCGCCGGCCGCCATCCCAAGCACGGGCCCGGCGCCGACCGACCGGTTGCCGGCCAGGATCCACAGCGTGCCGCCGCCGGGCATGGCGTCGCGGGCGTTCAGCGCCAGGTTCAGCACCGCCATTTCCAGCTGGGTCGGGTCGATCATCGCCGGCCACAGGTCGGGGGCGACCTCCGTTTCGATCCGCACCGACTGGCCCAGCGTGCGGGCGAGCAGGCGGCTGACCCGCTCCACCAGCGCCGCGACGTCGACCGGGACCGGGCGAAGCTGCTGCCGGCGCGAGAAGGCCAGCAGATGCTGGGTCAGGGTCGCCCCCCGCTCCACCGCCTGCAGGGCCAGCCGCGCCGGGCCGGCGATGCGCTCGTCGTCCGTGCGGCTGCCGATGACATGCAGGTTGATGCCGATGGCCTGCAGCAGGTTGTTGAAATCATGGGCGACACCGCCGGTCAGCTGGCCGATCGCCTCCATCTTCTGGCTCTGGCGCAAGGCATGTTCGGCCTGCTCCCGCCCCTCCACCGCGCGGCGGGCGGCGTCGATCGCCCAGGTCGCCGCCTCGTACGCGCTGAACTGGCGGGCCAGCGCCCACAGCGACAGCAGCAGCGCGGCGATGCCGACGGCTCCGGCGGCGCCGATGGTCCAGGCCTGGATGCGCCACTCGTTCAGCACCGCGTCCATCCTGCGGGTGACGTTGACGACCAGCGGGTAGTCGGCCAGCGCCCGCGTCGCCACCAGACGGGCGCCGTCGTTCAGCCCCTTGGCGGACAGGAAGACGCCCGACTTCGCGCGTTCCAGCACCTCCAGGAACTGGCGCTGGCCCACCGCCCGGCCGATATCCGGCAACCTCGGATGGCGGGCCAGCAGGAGGCCGTCGCGCCGCCACAGGCTGATGCTGCCGTCGGCATCCGGCTGCAGCGCCTTGTAAAGCCTCTCGAAATAGCTCAGTTCGATGGCACCCAGCACCAGCCCGACGAAACCGCCGTCCGGGCCGCTGATCCGGCGTGCCAGATAGATGGTCCAGCTGCCGTTGCCGCGGTTGCGCACCGGTTCGCTGATGAAGGGGTCCGTGGTGTCGTGGTCGCGCAGATAGGCGAAATAATCCCGATCGGACACGTTGACCGGCGGAATCGGGTAATAGCGCGAGAAGTTGATCAGGTGACCGTCGGCGGCGATCATCGTCACCGCGTCCAGCTGCGGCAGTCCGGAGATCCGCGCCCGCAGCATCTGGTAGGTGTCGCGCCCGCCCATCCGGCGGACATAGTCTTCGGGCGTGGCGATGCCGTCCGCCTTCAGCTGCTCGATGATCGTGGTCAGGACCAGATCGACGCTCTGCGTCGCGCTGGCCGTCTGTTCGGCCAGCGACAGGTTCAGGGTGGACAGCTCGCGCTCCGCCCCCGCCAGTTCGCGCTCGCGCATGCTGACGATGTAGTGGATCGTCGCCGTCAGCAGCACGGCAACCGACAGCCCGCCGATCAGCAGCAGGATGCGCAACGGCCGGCTGGCGCGCAGATGGGCCAACCAATGATAGGCCGGCGGAACCGGTGTGCCGCCTGGTGTGCCACCGTCCGGCTGCGCGGTCCTTTCGGGAGAGATCAAAGCTTGCCTATGGTTTAGTGACGCACTGATCGACCGGAATGATCCAAAGGCCATAGCGCTGCGTCAAGCTTGTCAAGGTTAATGGGACCTTGACGATTTCAGAGTCCAGACCGCCGTTTCGCGGCGGAACGGGCGCTCAGGCCCGCACCCGCACCGTGGACGGCAGCTTCAGCACCGACAGTGCCAGCCCGGCGAAGACCAGCAGCCCGCCGCCCAGCTTCGCCGCGGTGAAGGTCTCGCCGAGCAGCAGCGCGCTGGAACTCATGCCGAAGATCGGCACCAGCAGCGAGAAGGGGGCGACCAGGCTGGCCGGGTAATGCCGCATCAGGAAGCCCCAGGCGGCGAAACCGAACAGCGTCGCCGCCGCCGCGATGTAGACCAGCGATCCGACCCCGACCAGAGTCAGCGTGGTGAAGGCATGAAGAATGCGATCCGGCCCCTCCAGCGCCAGCGACATCGCCAGCAGCGGCAGCGGCGGGATCAGGCTGACCCAGACCATCAGGCTGAACAGGTCGGGCGCCTTGGCGTGCTTCATCACGATGTTCGACACGCCCCAGGCCGCTGCCGCCGCCAGCGTCAGCCCAAGGCCGAGCAGCGAGTCGCCCGCCGGCATCTCCAGCGCGATCAGCCCGACGCCGGCGAAGGCGACGACCATGCCGCCGATCTGCCGCGGCCCCGGCCGGTCGCCCAGCGCGAAGGCGGCGAAGATGGCGGTGAAGAAGGCCTGCGCCTGCAGCACCAGCGAGGCGAGCCCCGCCGGCATGCCGACATCGATGCCCAGGAACAGCAGCGGGAACTTCACCACGCCCAGCATCACGCCGATGCCGATCACGAAGCGCCAGGGCACCGGCGGCCCCTTGCCCCAGCCCAGCACCACCACCGGCAACGCCGCCAGCGCGAAGCGCAGGCAGGAGAAGAGCAGCGGCGGGAAATCGCGCAATCCGACCTTGATCGCGACGAAGTTGAAGCCCCAGACCGCGGCGACCGCCACGGCGAGCAGGATGTGGGAAGCACGCATGATCGGGAGGCTAAACGGGCGCCGCAAGGGCGGTCAATCGGCGACGGGGCGCGCCTGCCGCGTGGCTGACCTGCGCCCTGCCGCCACGATCAGGCTTCAGGGATCGGCGTGCATGATCCGGCATTCGTCCGACGCGTTGATCGCCCAGGACGATCCCGACAGCAGCATCGAACCGAGTTCCCCAAGGCCGCTGCTGCGGAAGCTGACGCGGTGGGCGCGGGCCAGCGGCTCCATCTCCTCCAGATAGCCCTTGGTCGGCACGGCGACGTAGAGGCTGCCGTTCGGTAGGCCGCGGGCGCTCAGCGACAGCCGCGTCCCCAGATCGGGGCTGACGGTCAGGTCGTAACGCTCGCCGGGCTTCACCACGGCCCCACTGTCCGACGGGGTGAAGCCCGACAGAATGAAGCCCGATTCGACCGAGGCGGTGCGGAAGGTCAGGCGCGGTGCGGCATTCTGCCCGACCGGGATCCCGCGCTCCGCGACGCAGAAGCGTTTGCCGCTCGGCGGTGTGTGGATGGTGACGGTCCAGCCCTTGCCGGAATTGAAGGGCTTGGCCGGCCCGTCCTCCAGCCCGGCGGCGGGCGGCGGCGAAGCCGGAGGAGGAGGCACGGTCTCGCAGGCGGAAAGCGCCAGCGCCAAGCCGGCCAGCAGGGCGCCGGCCAGCAGGGTCGAAGGCGTCGCCGCCCGGACGGCACGGCGGTCCCTGAAGGCCGGCCGCAGTCGGACGACGGGTGCAAGGTGCGGCCGATCCATCGCGGCGTCCTCCCCATCCCTGGTCATGATGCGGCGACTTCCATACCACGTTTGCATACGTCCGCGCGACGGTCGCGGGAACCGTCCGGGCTGTGCTAGAACCGGGAGCCCATTTCGCAGCAAGCCCCCGGTTGCCATGCCCCACGCCGACTTCATCCACCTGCGCGTCCATTCCGCCTATTCGCTGTCGGAAGGTGCGATCAAGGTGAAGGAGCTGGTCAAGCTCTGCCTGAAACAGCAGATGCCGGCCGTCGCGGTCACCGACACCGGCAACCTGTTCGGCGCGCTGGAATTCGCGCTGGCGGCGTCGGATGCCGGCGTGCAGCCGATCATCGGCACCGTCCTGGGCATCACCCGCGTCGGTCCCGCCCAGACCAAGCCCGGCCTGCCCGGCAAGGCGGCGGCCACCCCCGACCAGCTGGTCCTGCTCTGCCAGAACGAGGAGGGCTACCGCAACCTGACGGCGCTGGTGTCCAAGGCTTTCCTGGAGTCGGACCCGCTGGCCGGCCCGCAGGTGACGCTGGATGCGCTGGAGGGCCGGTCCGCCGGACTGATCGCGCTGACCGGCGGCCCCGGCGGCTCCCTCGGCCGGCTGCTGCACGAAGGGCAGAAGGATCTGGCGCTCGACGTTCTGGAGCGTCTGAAGCGCCTCTTCCCCGGCCGCCTCTATGTCGAGCTGCAGCGGCACGAGGGCGGGCGCGGCCATTTCGCCACGGTGGAGAACGCCGTCGAGCCGGCGCTGATCGACCTCGCCTATGCCCATGACCTGCCGCTGGTCGCCACCAACGACTGTTATTTCGCGACCGAGGACATGTACGAGGCGCATGACGCGCTGCTCTGCATCGCCGAGGGCGCCTATCTCAGCCAGGAGGACCGCCGCCGCCTGACCCCCGACCACCGCTTCAAGTCGGCCGAGGAGATGCGGCTGCTGTTCGCCGATCTGCCGGAGGCGGTGGACAACACGGTGGCCATCGCCCGGCGCTGCTCTTTCCTGCTGAAGCCGATCAAGCCGATCCTGCCGCCGTTTGCCTGCGAAGGCGGCCGAACCGAGGATGACGAGCTGCGCGCCCAGTCGCGCGCCGGCCTGGAGATGCGGCTGGAGAAGGTCGTCTTCACCCCCGACATGACGCCGGAACAGCGCGAGGAGACCCGCAAGACCTATTTCGAGCGGCTGGAGTTCGAGCTGGACGTCATCGTCAAGATGAAGTTCCCCGGCTACTTCCTGATCGTGTCGGACTTCATCAAATGGGCGAAGAACCACGACATCCCCGTCGGCCCCGGCCGCGGGTCGGGTGCCGGCTCCGTCGTCGCCTGGGCGCTGACCATCACCGACCTCGACCCGCTGCGCTTCGGCCTGCTGTTCGAGCGCTTCCTGAACCCCGAACGCGTGTCGATGCCCGACTTCGACATCGACTTCTGCCAGGACCGCCGCGAAGAGGTCATCCGCTACGTCCAGAACAAGTACGGCTACGACCGCGTCGCCCAGATCATCACCTTCGGTAAGCTGCAGGCGCGCGCCGTGCTGCGCGACGTCGGCCGCGTCCTGCAGATGCCCTACGGGCAGGTCGACAAGATCTGCAAGATGGTGCCGAACAACCCGGCCAACCCGGTGACGCTGCAGCAGGCGCTGGACAGCGAGGAGATGCTGCGGCAGGCGCGCGACGGCGACGACACCGTGCGCCACCTGATCGACATCGCGTTGAGGCTGGAGGGTCTTTACCGCCACGCCTCGACCCACGCCGCCGGCGTGGTGATCGGCGACCGGCCCTTGCAGGAGCTGGTGCCGCTGTACCGAGACCCGCGCTCCGACATGCCGGTCACCCAGTTCAACATGAAGTATGTCGAACAGGCCGGTCTGGTGAAGTTCGACTTCCTCGGCCTGAAGACGCTGACCGTGCTGAAGACGGCGGTCGACCTGATCCCCGAGAAGCCGGACCTGACCACCGTCCCGCTGGACGACGAGAAGAGCTACCAGCTTCTCAGCCGCGCCGAGGCGACCGGCGTGTTCCAGCTGGAAAGCTCGGGCATGCGCGACGTTCTGCGCCGGCTGAAGCCGAACCGGCTGGAGGACATCATCGCGCTGGTGTCGCTCTACCGTCCCGGCCCGATGGACAACATCCCGAAATACATCCGGGTGAAGAACGGCGAGGAAAAAGCCGACTACATGCATGACAGCCTGGAAGGCATCCTGAAGGAGACCTTCGGGATCATGATCTACCAGGAACAGGTCATGCAGATCGCCCAGGTGCTGTCCGGCTATTCGCTGGGCGGCGCCGATCTTCTGCGCCGCGCCATGGGCAAGAAGATCAAGGAGGAGATGGACAACCAGCGCAAGATCTTCTGCGACGGTGCGGAGGCGCGCGGCGTGAAGGCCGATCTGGCCAGCATGATCTTCGATCAGGTCATGAAGTTCGCCGGCTACGGCTTCAACAAATCGCACGCCGCCGCCTATGCCCTGGTCGCCTATCACACCGCCTATCTGAAGGCGAACCACCCGGTGGAGTTCATGGCGGCGTCGATGACGCTCGACCTCGGCAACACCGACAAGCTGAACGTCTTCCGCCAGGAACTGGCGCGGCTGCGCATCAGGCTGCTGACGCCGGACATCAACAAATCCGACGCCATCTTCGGGGTGGAGCAGTTGCCCGACGGCACCAAGGCGGTGCGTTACGCGCTGGCCGCCGTCAAGGGCGTCGGCCAGCCCGCCATGCGGGCGGTGGTGGAGGAGCGGCGGAAGAACGGCCCGTTCAAGAGCCTGTTCGACTTCGCCCGCCGCCTGGATCTGAAGACCATCAACAAGCGCCAGCTTGAGAATCTGGCCTGCGCCGGCGCCTTCGACGGGCTGAACCCCAACCGCGCCCAGGTCCACGCCGCGCTGGAGACCATCATCCGCTATGCCCAGGCGGAGGCGGCGGAGCGCGACAGCGGCATCGGCAACCTCTTCGGCGGCGGCGGGGGCGGCCTGCCCGAACCCGAGATGCCCAAGGTCAAGGACTGGGAACCGCTGGAGAAGCTGAAGCACGAGTTCGGCGCCATCGGCTTCTACCTGTCGGCCCACCCGCTGGACGCCTATTCCGGCCCGCTCGGCCGCATGAAGGTGGTGCGCTCGGCGGAACTCCAGACCGCCATCGCGAAGGGCGGCTCCACCCGCTACAAGATGGCCGGCATCGTCGTGTCGAAGAAGGAGAAGACCGCCAAGTCCGGCAACCGCTTCGCCTTCGTCGAGCTGTCGGACGCCACCGGCGGCTACGAGGTGACCTTGTTCTCCGAGGTGCTGGCCGCCAACCGCGACCTGCTGGAGCCCGGCCGCCCGGTGCTGATGACGGTGGACGCCCAGCTGAACGGCGAAGAGGTCCGCCTGACCTGCCAGGAGATCAAGCCGCTGGAGGAGGCCGTCGCCTCGGTCAGCGCCGGCCTGCGCGTGGTTCTGCGCGACCCCGGCCCGATCGAGCATCTGCGCGCCACGCTCGACCGGCTGTCGCGCGGCAAGAGCCGCATCAACGTGCTGGTGGAGGTCGATCCGCTGAAGGAGATCGAGATCGAGCTGCCCGGCAGCTACACCATCACCGCCCAGAGCCGCTCCGCCCTGAAGGCGGTGCCGGGCGTGGTGGAGGTGGCCGAACTTTGACCCGGACGGCGGCGCCCGCCTTCGGCCGCTTCATCGCCATCGACTGGTCCGGCGCCCGCGGCAAGCGCTATGCCGGCATCGCGGTGGCGGAGTGCATGGCGGGCGACGCCGCACCCCGGCTGGTTGAAGGGCCGGGCGGCTGGTGGTCGCGGACGGCCGTGTTCGAGTGGCTGCGCGCGGAACTGCCCCGCGAACCGGCGCTTGTCGGCATCGACTGCGCCTTCTCCCTACCCTTCGCGGTGGCGGTGCGCGGCTTTCCCGGCCGGGAAGCGACGGCGTTCGACCTGTGGGACGCGGTGGAGGAGGTCTGCGCCGGCGAGCCCGACTTCGGCGGCGGCCCCTTCGCCAGCCATCCGCTTCACGGCGCCGGCTTCTGGCATGGCGGGCCGCAGCCGGACTGGTACACGGACCCGCACCGCGCCACCGAATGGGCCTGCCGCGCCGACGGGCTGGGCCACCCGCAGAGCCCCTACAAGCTGATCGGGTCAAAGCAGGTCGGCAAGGGGGCGCTGGCAGGCATGCGGGTGCTGCGCGCCCTGCGCGCCACCCTGCCCGGCCGGCTGGCGGTCTGGCCCTTCGAGGATCCGGCGCCGGGGCAAAGCGCGATGGTGGAGATCTACCCGCGCCTGTTCCTGAAACACACCGGCTTCGGCCAGCGCAAGATCCGCGACGGTGCGGAAATGGACGAGGCGTTGCGCCGGCTGGGCTCGCCCCCTTTGCAGCGCTCCGGTATGGTCAGCGACCATGACAGCGACGCCCTGGTGTCGGCTGCCGGCCTGCGCTGGCTCGCGGCAAAGGCGGCAGCCTGGACGCCGCCGGAACTGGACGACACCGCGCGGCGGCAAGAGGGATGGATTTTCGGGGTGGGGACGACCGGATCATGACGGCAATCGGCATCGCGCCGGCACAACAGGACCTCGCGCGGGGCTCCCGCCGTCCGGCCATCGACGTCGCGCGTGGGCTGGCGCTGGTCGCCATGGCGGCCTATCACGGCAGCTGGGACGCCACCTATTTCGGCCTTGCCCGCTTCGACCTGTTGGGCGATCCGCTGTGGTTGGCGGCGCGCACCGTGATCCTGTCGAGCTTCCTGCTGCTGGCCGGCATCGGGCTGGTGCTGGCGACCCGCGACGGGCTCGATCCGGGACGCTTCCTGCGCCGGCTGGGACGGGTGGCGGCCGGGGCGGCGGCGGTGTCGGCGGCGTCCTACGCCCTGTTCCCCGACAGCCCGATCTTCTTCGGCGTGCTGCACCACATCGCGGTGGCGAGCGTCATCGGCCTCGCCTTCGTCCGCCTGCCGGCCGCCGTGACGCTTGCGGCGGCGGCTGCAGCGGTGCTGATCGGGACGACCCAATCCTTTCCACTGTTCGACAGCCCATGGCTGCGCTGGATCGGGCTGACCACGGTGGCGCCGGATTCCAACGACTTCGTGCCGCTGCTGCCCTGGATCGGCGGTGTTCTGGCCGGGATCGGACTTGGCCGGCTATGGCCGGCGATGGGCGAAGGCGTGGCGGTGAACGGCCTCGCCGGGCGGTTGCTGGCCCTGGCCGGGCGGCACAGCCTTGCGGTCTATCTGCTGCACCAGCCGCTGCTGTTCGGCATCGCCTGGGCCGCGGCGCAGCTGTCGCCGGTGGAAACACCCGCCGCACGCGATTTCCAGGCGGCCTGCGTGTCGAGTTGCGAGCGCGCCGGGGTGTCGTCGGCGACCTGCACCGCCAATTGCCGCTGCGTGCAGTCGGAACTGGTGAGGAACGGGGTGTGGGAGGGATTCGTCGCCAACCGCCTCAGCGAGCGCGATCAGCGCGGGCTGGAGGCGGCGGTCGCCATCTGCCGCAAGCCCTGACGGCTCCGGATCAGACCGACTGCCGTTTTTCCAGCAGGCCGCGCAGCAGGCTGGTCAGCGTCTCGGCCAGCTTGTACTGGTCGTCGCCCGGCAGCCCGGCGATGACGTCGGCGAAATCGTTCAGCGGATCGTGGCGCAGCAGTTCCAGCGCCTTCGGCGTCGGGTGCAGCTGGGTGACGCGGCGGTCTTCCGGAACCGGCACACGGACCAACAGCTCCTTGCCCACCAGCACCTCCACCATCTGCGAGGCCGCCCCGCGGGTGGTGGCATGGAAGTCGGCGAAGGCCGACACGGTGCGCTGGCTGTTGTTGGCGCCGGCGAAATAGCGCAGTGCCGTCCACTGCGACGGCTTCAATCCGTGGGTATAGCCAAGGCTGTCGGCGATGTGGGCGATCTGAAGCATGACGTCGGCGATCGCCTGCGGAGAGGCGCCGCCGGCATGATCCGGTTCGGTGAAGTCCATGGCGGCTCCAATGGATCCGGCCCCGATCGACGTCCGATCCAGCGCCCCGTTGTTCCGCATTGTCATCCGGCCCGCAGCAACGCCGCGCACTTTTGCAAAGTCCATTTTTTCCACTCTATAAAGTTTAGTGGCTATACGATGGCCGTATCAAAAGGCAGCGGCCATCGCTGTAAAGCGGCGGCCACGTCGTTCATGACATCACTGCATATGCTAGCGTGATTGAACAAAAAACGGAACATCGAACACTTCATCCTTTTGTTGCAAATTGTCGCATTGCTTTGGGCGCAGCCAAAGGACCGGAGGCGCCGGAACTCCAGGCAAACTCAGGCGGAATCAGCATATCGGCCATGCCGGCGCGCTTTGTCGCCATGTTTCACTGGCGTAATCTTCGATTCGGCGGTATACGCGCGCGATGACCACATCCCCCGTTCCGAAGTCCGCATCGCCGGCCGCCGCCCAGACCATGGGCGCCCCGAAGGTCGGCATCGTCAGCCTCGGCTGCCCGAAGGCGCTCGTCGATTCAGAGCGCATCCTCACGCGCCTGCGCGCGGAGGGGTACGAGATCTCCCCCAGCTACGACGGCGCGGACGTCGTTCTGGTCAACACCTGCGGTTTCCTCGACAGCGCCAAGAAGGAGTCGCTGGACGCCATCGGCGAGGCGATCAAGGAGAACGGGCGGGTCATCGTCACCGGCTGCATGGGCGTGGAATCGGACATGATCCGGCAAATCCACCCCGACGTGCTGGCCGTCACCGGTCCGCACCAGTATGAACAGGTGGTCAGCGCGGTGCACGACGCGGTGCCGCCGACGCACAACCCCTTCACCGATCTGGTGCCGCCGGAAGGGCTGCGGCTGACCCCGCGCCACTACGCCTACCTGAAGATTTCCGAAGGCTGCAACAACCGCTGCAGCTTCTGCATCATCCCGTCCCTGCGCGGCGATCTGGTCAGCCGGCCGATCCATTCGGTCCTGCGCGAGGCGGAGAAGCTGGCGGTCGCCGGCGTCAAGGAACTGCTGGTCATCTCGCAGGACACCAGCGCCTACGGCGTCGACGTGAAGTACAAGACGGAGAAATGGTACGACCGCGAGGTGCGCACCCGCTTCTTCGACCTGTGCAACGAGTTGGCGAACTTCGACCTGTGGGTCCGCCTGCATTACGTCTACCCCTACCCGCATGTGGACGAGGTCATTCCGCTGATGGCGGAGGGCAGGATCCTCCCCTATCTCGACATCCCGTTCCAGCATGCCTCGCCCACCGTGCTGAAGGCGATGCGCCGCCCGGCCGCCCAGGAAAAGCAGCTCGACCGCATCCGCAAGTGGCGCGACGAATGCCCGCATCTGGTCCTGCGCTCCACCTTCATCACCGGCTTCCCCGGCGAGACGGAGGAGGACTTCCAGTTCATGCTGGACTGGCTGAAGGAAGCCCAGCTCGACCGCGTCGGCTGCTTCAAGTACGAGCCGGTGGAGGGCGCCACAGCCAACGACCTGCCCGGCGCCGTCCCGGAAGAGGTCAAGCAGGAGCGCTGGGAGCGCTTCATGGAGACGCAGAAGGCGATCAGCGCCGAACGGCTCCAGCAGAAGGTCGGCTATACGCTGGGCGTGCTGATCGACGAGGTCGACGAGGAAGGTGCCATCGGCCGTTCCTACGCCGATGCGCCGGAGATCGACGGCAACGTCTTCCTGAACGGCGAAACCGGCCTGAAGCCCGGCGACATGGTCGACGTCACCATCGAGCATGCCGACGAATACGACCTGTGGGGCAGCGTCGAGCGCGACCTGTAACCCCCGCCAACCGGAGAGCGCCGTGCCCGTGACGCCGGACGATGCCAGGCTGATGGACGTCCAGCAGGGCGGGCGCTGCTTCTTCTGCGACGGGCCGGTGGGAGCGAAGGCCACCTTCGACCATCTGATCCCGCAGGCATACGGCGGGATCGACGATCCGGCCAACGTCGTGCTGGCGCACCGCCGCTGCAACCAGCGCAAGGAAGACCGGCTGCCGACCGCGGAGGAACTCGACCGTTTCTTCGCGCTGCGCCGCTCCAGCCGGCTCGGCGTCTGGCCCCCCTTGCGCGCGTTGCGGGATACGGACGAGGGAGCGGCGGAGGAAGAGCGGTGGATGACGGTGGCGCAGGCGATTGCCCGGCAACGCTGAGGTCAACCGCAACCACGACCGAAACCAAAGCGGGCCGATCCGGTTAAGGGTGTGACACCTTATATAAGGGAGACTCAACCGATGACCGGCCAGCAGAACAAGCAGCCCCACACCGAGCAGACCGTCCGCCATACGGAGGGCGAGCAGAACACCGGCAACCACAAGAAGCCGGACGCCCCCGACGCCAAGGGCGCCGACCGTTTCGGCGGCACCCGCGCCGGTGCCGAAAACGTCGAACCCAAGAAGTAAGCGGCCGGCATAGCGCCTTTTCGGGCTGGCATCGCACCGCCGGCCTGTGCGAGATCCGGGGGACGGCATCCAGGGACCCCACGCCCCCGGCTGACCGCCCCCACATCGCATCCGTGACCTGATGGCCCCTTCGATCTTCAAGCGCTACAAGCTCCACTTCACCCGTCCGCTGCCGGGGTTGCGCCCGGGGCGGCCGGAACGCGACGCGATGGTGGAGCGGGTGCGGCGGCTGGCCAGCGAGAACGGCATGGCCGGCGACCTGCACACCATCGCCCCCAACGCCGGCTTCGGCATCCTCGAAGTCCGCTGCACCGAACGTCTGGCCCGCCGCCTGTCCGACCTTTCGGAGATCGAGACCGTCCAGGAAGCCTGACCGTCCCTCCCGAAAAGCGGCGGGCCATCAGGACAAACCCCGAGGGATTGTCCGGCCGAATCCCGCATCGGCCCGACCGGATTCGTGATAGTTTGTGCCTGAAGCATTGTTCGGGCCGCATCGCGCATAAGCACAGGAAGGCGGCATAAGAAGGGGGATTCGTGGGACGCTTCCTACGGGGCGCGCTGGTGATGGTCGTGGTGCTGGCCGCGTTGGCGGGCAATGCGGGCCACCGGATCTACCACGATTACCAGGACACGCTGCAGCGCCGCTTCACCATGGTCCGGGATATGGCCCGGCTGGTCGACGACCACGTCCACCGCACGGTGCGCACGGCCGACGTGGCGCTCGACCAGACCGCGGCGATGGTGGCGGAGGCCGGCGGCCCGCAGAAGGTGCGCGACCTGAAGCATTGGACCCGGCTGCGCGAATATGCCGCCCAGGTCGAGGGCGTCGACGCCATCTGGATCTATGACGCCGACGGCCGGCCCGTTCTGGAATCCGCCAGCTTTCCCAACCGCATCGCCGACTTCGCCGATCCGGCCGGGCTGGGCGCCCTGCGCGGCGGCGCGCGCCTGCATGTCGGGGCGGCGCAGACCGTCCGCGGCGGCGGCCAGCCGCCGGTCTTCCCCGTCTCGCGTCCCCTGTATGACGATGAAGGGCGTTTCGTCGGGATGGCGTCGGCGACGATCCGGGTGGACTCGCTGACCGATTTCTACGCCCTGCTGGGCGTCGAGTTCGATCCACTGATCGGCGTCTACGGCCCGGCCGGCGAGGTCATCGCCCGCCGCCCGGCCACCGTGGAGTCGGCCGGCAAATCGGTGGCCGGCGGGCTGGTGTTCCAATCCAAGCTGCGCGAGGCGCCGGAAGGCCAATTGCTGCTGCAGTCGATGCTGGACGGGGTGCTGCGCATCGCCGCCTACCGGACGGTGCGCGACTATGGCCTGGTGGTGCTGACCGGCATCGGCCGGGACGAGGCGATGGCCGACTGGCGCACCCGCACCCTGCACACGGTGCTGGAGACGATCGTCGGGCTGCTGGCGATCCTGGCGACGCTGGGCTGGGGCCTGCGCTACCTCGACCGCGAGCGCAAGGCGCAGGTGGCGCTGGCCGAGGCGCGCAGCGCCGTCGAACGGACCAGTGCCGAGCGCGACGAGACCGCGCGGCTCGCCGCCGAGCTGGACAAGGCCCGCGACATGGCGGAGACGGCGCGCCGGGCCGCCGAGGCCGCCAACCATGACAAGGGCGAGTTCCTGGCCAGCCTGAGCCACGAACTGCGCACGCCGCTGAACGCGGTGATCGGCTTCTCCGACCTGATCGCCCGCGAGGCGGAAGGGCCGGTCGGTACGCCCTCCTATCGGCAATATGCCGCCAACGTCCGCGATTCCGGCCAGCATGTGCTGGAACTGATCAACGAGATCCTCGACCATGCGCGGGCGGAAGCCGGGGCGCTGACAATCGAGGAGGGCCCCTGCGACCTGGAGGATGCCGCCGATTTCGCCGTCCGCATGCTGACCCCGCGGGCCGAGCATGCCGGCGTGCTTCTGTCGGCGGCGGTGGCGCCGGCGGTGCGCAACCTGTACGGCGACGACCGCCGCATCCGCCAGATCCTGCTGAACCTGATCGCCAACGCGGTGAAATACACGCCGTCGGGCGGGTCGGTGACCCTGTCCGCCGCCCTGGACGACGGCGCGCCGGTGATCCGCGTCATCGACACCGGGCTCGGCATCCCGGCCGAGGACATCGACCGCGTGCTGGAGCCTTTCGCCCGTGCCGGGAACGCCGCCAACCGCGGGGTGGAGGGCGCCGGGCTTGGCCTGCCCCTGACCAAGCGGCTGGTCGAACTGCATGGCGGCACCCTCTCCCTGCGCAGCACGCTGGGCGTCGGCACCACGGTGACGGTGCGCCTGCCGGCAAGCCGCCTGCTGCCGGAGACCCTGCCTTCCGGGGAAACGGGCGCGCCGCCGGTCGAATCCGCCGCCGCCCCGGACATTGTCCCGGAGTCCGCCGGGGATTTTGCCCCACCGCCTCCCGTTCCGGCCCCCGTTCCGTCCTGGGCGCCGCCCTCCGGGCCGCTGTCGGTCCTGCTGGTGGACGACGACCCGACGGTGCGCGACATGGTGGCCGGGCTGCTGCGCGGCTGGGGGCATCGGGTGATCGCGGCGGCCAACGCCAACGAGGCGCTGGTGGTGCTGGACGGTCATGAGCCGCTTGACCTGCTGCTGAGCGACGTCGTCATGCCGCCGGGCATGGACGGGACGGAGCTGGCGCGGCACGCCACCCGCATGCGCCCCGGCCTGCCGGTGCTGCTTGCTTCCGGCTTCGCCGCCCATGCCGCCGGCACCCCGTCCGCCTTCGGCCCAGACGTCGCGATGATCGCCAAGCCCTTTGCCATCGACGAGCTGCGCCGGCAGCTCGCCCGCATCGCCGCCCGCCAAGGCGGAGCCGCACGCCCGGCGACGGCCGCCGCTCCGCCCTCCCCGTCCCCCGCGGCCCGGCCCGCCGCCCATCCTGCTGAACGCACCCCCGGGCCGCCGCGCCTGCTGATCGCCGAGGATCTGGCGATCAACCGCGAACTGCTGGCCGCCCTGTTCCGCGACAGCGGTTACTCCTTCGATGTGGTTGCCGACGGCGCCGCGGCGGTGGAGGCGGTGGAGGCCGGCGACTACGACCTCGTGCTGATGGACGTGCAGATGCCGGGCATGGATGGGCTGGAAGCGAGCCGCGCCATCCGCGCGATGCCGCCGCCGCGCGGCGACCTGCCGATCCTGGCGCTGACCGCCGGCTCGTCCGAGGAGGAACGGCGGGACTGCCGCGAGGCCGGGATGAACGGCCATGTCGGCAAGCCCTATGACCGCGAGATCCTGCTGCGTCAGGTCGCCCGCACGCTCGATGCCGCGCGGAGCCGCACCGGCGCGGCCTGAGGGCCTTTCGGACGTCAGCCGCTCAGGGCTGGTCGAACACCCGCGGGAAATGGGCGAGCCGGCGGCCGAACAGGCTCTGCGGCGCGGAGTCGGTCGTCGCCGGCGCCTGCGCCATCGCGGGGGCCATCGCCGCATTGGCCGGCAGCGCCGTCACCGGCAGGGGCGTGGACGACAGCGCACGCGCCGAGGTCGGGCGCTGGCGGCGTTCGGACTTCTCGGGCGGGGCGTAGAAATGCAGGGTCAGCTGGCCGTCGGCTTCCGCCGCGTAGGGCAAGCCGGGGACCGTCCGGCGCTCGGTGCCGGGAAACACATACTGCTCACCTTGATCGGTGCGTTCGATATGCGGCATGACCGGTATCCTGTCTCCACCGCATCGATCCTGCCGTTCCCGCCCTTGCGGGTCAAGGCCGCGCTGCATCACGAAGGGCTTATCCGTTCGTCCCGTCGTTCTGCGGGCGTTCTCCCCCCAATTCGGCGCCCTTACGGGCGCAGCACGGCGGCGACCAGCAGGTAGGACAGCCAGGCGACGATGCCGGAGGCGGGAATCGTCAGCACCCAGGCCCAGACGATTCGACCCGCCAGACCCCAGCGCACCGCCGAGGTGCGGCGGGCGGAGCCGACGCCGACGATGGCGCCGGTGATGGTATGGGTGGTCGACACCGGAATTCCCAGCCACGTCGCGCCGAACAGGGTGATGGCGCCCGCCGTCTCGGCGCAGAATCCCTGATAGGGCTTCAGGTCGGTGATGCGCGAGCCCATGGTGCGGACGATGCGCCAGCCGCCCATCATCGTGCCCAGCCCCATCGCCACCTGACAGGCGATGATGACCCAGAAGGGGACGTGGAAGGTATCGCCCAGCATGCCCTGGCTGAACAGCAGCACGGCGATGATGCCCATCGTCTTCTGCGCGTCGTTGCCGCCATGGCCCAGGCTGTAGAGCGCCGCCGACACCAGCTGGAGGTGGCGGAACTGCCGATCCACCGTGAAGGGGGCGGTACGGCGCAGCGCCCAGGACGCCACCAGCATCAGGAACAGCGCCAGCAGCAGGCCGATGCCGGGCGACAGCACGATGGCGACCGCCGTCTTGGTGAAGCCGCTGGCGACGATGGCGCCGAATCCCGCCTTGGCGATGCCGGCCCCGGCGATGCCGCCGACCAGCGCGTGCGAGGAGGAGGACGGCAGCCCCAGCCACCAGGTGATCAGGTTCCAGCCGATGGCGCCGATCAGCGCCGCCAGGATCACCGCCGGGTCCATCACCAGCGGATCGACCAGCCCGGTGCCGATGGTGGTGGCGACATGCAGGCCGAAGAACAGGAAGGCGATGAAGTTGAAGAAGGCCGCCCACAGGACCGCCAGCTTGGGCGACAGCACGCGGGTCGACACCACGGTGGCGATGGAATTCGCCGCGTCGTGCAGGCCGTTGATGAAGTCGAAGGCGAGCGCCACCAGAATGATGAGGACGATCGCCGGCAGACCGAGTTGCAGGGCCTCCATCGACGCAGCCTCAGACCTGATCGAGCGTGATGCCCGCGACAAGGTCGCCGACGTCGTCGCAGCGGTCGGTCACCGCCTCCAGCATCTCGTACAGCTCGCGCCGGCCGAGGAAGGCGATCATGTCCGGCTTCTCCGCGATCAGCGCCTTCAGCGCGTCGCGCAGCACATCGTCGGCCTCGTCCTCCAGATCGGACAGCCGGCCGCAGAGATGGTCGATCCGCTCGGCGTTGCGGGCGATGGCGCCCAGGAGCGGCATCAGTTCCAGCAGCACGTCGGCCTGCTGGCGGATCAGGGCGACGAAGCGGCGCATCGGCTCGTCGAACACCTCGACGCCGTACAGGCCGGCATGGCGCGGCACCTCGTCCATCAGGTCGATGGCGTCGTCCAGCGCGTTGATCAGCGACAGGATGTCCGAGCGGTCGAATGGCGTGATGAAGGCGCGGTGCAGGTCGCGCCCTGCATCCTTGGCGACGCGGTCGGCGTCCTTCTCCACCCGCTTCAGCGCCGCGATCTTCTGCGTGCGGTCGTCCGGTCCTGCGTCCATCACCGCTTCCAGGGCAGCGGATGCTGCCACGATATGGCGGGCCTGCTCGACGAACTGGTCGACGAAGCGTTCCTCCTTCGGCATCAGCGAACGGAATGCGCGCAGCAGCATGGGACGGTGACTCGCCTGTATCTGGATAGGGGACTGGTGAGGTTTCGGGCTGCTCTTACCACGCTTCGCGGTGCGGTGCAGCGGCGGGATGTCATGTAAACGCCATGAAAACGTCATTCGGTAGCAAAATCGCCACAGGTCGCGGCATATCGCCGCTTTTTTCCCGCCGAACCGGCCGGACGCCGACCCATAAGGGGGGCCATGGAAAGCCGCCGGCTGCCTCCCCAAATCTTCGTAAGCCCCCTCTTCGACCGCAGGTCCTCCCGTATGACGTGCCCAACCAACCCCCTCCGCCGCCTTGCATTGCCGGCCCTCGCTGCCCTGCTGCTGAGCGCCGCGCCGCTGCACGCCCAGACGGCGCCTCCCGCGGCGCCACCCCCGGAGGCAGCGGCCGGCCGCTGCAGCCCCACCGTCTCGGCCGCGCTCAGCGCCTGGGACACCGGTCTGGCGGCGGCGGAGCGGTTCGGCGACAAGGCGGTGGCGCTGGCGCGAGAGAAGGGGCGGGAATATCTGCTGCCGCTGCTGGGCATCGACCCGAAGACGGCGCAGCCAGACGCCAGGGGCGGCGACACGACGGACGATGTCGGACGCGCGCTGGAGGAAAGCCGCGACGACCCACAGCGCCGCGCCGCCCTCTGCGCCGCCATCACCCGCGCCGCCGACGAGGCGAAATCCTCCGCCGGCGCCGGGCTGGACGCGTTGAGGCGGGCGCTCGACAATTGGCAGCTCTCGCCGCCCGCCACCCCGGCTCCGGCTCCAACCCCGGCGCCGCCGAAGCAGGACGGCCTGATCCGGACCTGACCGGCGGCAATCGCCGCCCCCCATGGGCAAAACCGTGTCCGGCGCAAGAGGGGATTGCCGGAGGACCGGGCCGGAATTTGCCGCGTCTGACCCGCGAAACGGTCACAGGCGGAATATTTCGCCCCGACCTATGTTGATGACGGTATCGGCCGGTCCGCAGCGGCATTGCCGAAATGTTCGATGTGACACCATCGTTGAATTGTCACAACCGAACGTCATAGGCACCATTGTGCAGACCGGTCCGAAGGTCTAGTCTGTTCGTGTTCCCAACGAATTCCCGAACATGGGAAGGTGCCATCCATGAATCTGCACAGTCTGGCCAGCGACATGGTTCAAACCGTCCTGGCCTGTGAAAAGGCGCTCCCCGGTCGGGCGAACGCCGATGATCAAGATCTCGCCCGGCACATCCTGGTCGAACCTGACCATGCCTGGCACGTTTGCGAGACCTACGCCCGCGCCGTCCGCATTCCGGTCGAACAGCTCCCGGTCAGCCAGCTCCGCGGTCTCATCAGCGACATTGTCCTGTCGAAGCTTCCCCGTTACGACTGAGTTTCTCGATCCCTAGGGCCGGCACCGTATCCGGCGATGGCCGGAACGCTCCGGGTTTTTCAATCCCGCACTCCAAGTTCCGTGGTGCCACCATGGCGATCGAGCTTCATTCCTTCACCGTAACACTGGCCGTCGCGGATGCGACCGGTTGCGCCAGCGCCGCCGAACACCGCGCCCGCATCTGGAGGGCCGTGTCCGAACTGTCGGCTGCCGTCCGCAATGCCGGCATGGCGACCGAGGCCCGTTTCCGCGGCCAGGACCGCCAGGGCCATGTCCTGTTCGAGGCGACCGATACCGGCGCCGCCTTCCTGCGCGGCCTTCCCGTCATCGCCAGCGTCGACGACGCGCGCAGGAACGGCGGACGCGTCCAGCTTCGCCACTGAGCGGCTGGCAACATCCGCCGCCGCCGAAAAAACGAAGGCCCGCCGCTCCGATCCGGGGCGGCGGGCCTTGCCGTGTTAAACACCGATATCAGCGTGCGCGATGCCGCAGCGGCCGGACGTTGCTTTCGGTCTCGACCTCTTCCTCCACCGGGCGCACCTTCTTCAGCTGGACGATGAAACGCTCGGCACCATTCTCCATGACGGCGATGCCGGTCAGGCCATGCGCCCAGTCACAGGGAACGACGTGGATTTCCTTGATGGTGGCGGTGCCGGCCGCCAGTTCCGCACGGTCCAGGACCACGTCCCCGACCCGGAATCCCAAATAGGCGTCGATCAGCATTCTGTTGGGCGTCCGTCTTCCGTTTCAGGCCACGCACCGGGTCCGGCACCGACGGCCGGTCTCCCTCACGATGAACCATCTTGCCATAGATTGGACCGTTCGTGGCGCTTTCCCAGCGATGACGACGCAGTAAACCGACAGGGACCCCCGTTTGTCCCATTTCCCCGGCGCAAAAACGGGAAGCGCGGAAGCGGCCGTCCCCGTACGAGGGAGGAGACGGAAACGGCCGCTTCGGCGGTCCCCGATCCTGAGCGGCTGCCCAGGGTCGGGAGCAGGAACGCCGGCCGTCGCACCAGCGGCGACCGGGACGGCGGCGTTCGGCAGGCACAGAATAGTTCGAACGGCGAACCATGTGCGCCCCCTACCTTCGTTCAGCGCTGCACAGTTTTTGAGCAACATCGAGCCCGGCCGTTGTTGGCGGGCCAGGGCTTGGGATAGGGTCATCGCGTACTTTCCTCCCACAACAGGTCCGTCGGTCGTGCAGAGTTGGCTGGTGCTGGCCGTTTCGGCGGCCTATCTGGGGGTGCTGTTCGCCATCGCCTGGTGGGGCGACCGCCGCACCGCCGGGGGTGCGCTGCTGTCGGCGTCGCCGCGGGCGGCCGCCATCCTCTATGCGCTGACGCTGTGCATCTACAACACGAGCTGGAGCTTCTACGGCTCGGTCGGGCGGGCGTCGGCCAGTGGCTTCGATTTCCTGCCGATCTATCTGGCGCCGATGATCCTGCTGCTGGCGGCGCGGCCGGTGCTGACCAAGACCATCGCCATCACCAAGGCGCAGAACGTCACCTCCATCGCCGACTTCATCGGCGCCCGCTATGGCAAGAGCCAGGCGGTGGCGGCGCTGGTGACGCTGACCGCGCTGGTCGGCGTGCTGCCCTACATCGCGCTCCAATTGAAGGCGGTGGCCGCCAGCTTCGACGTGCTGACGGCGCCCTCGCTGGCCGCCCCGGCCGCCCTGCCGCCGCCGATCTGGGGCGACACCGCCTTCGCGGTGGCGCTGTCGATGGCGGTCTTCACCATCCTGTTCGGCGTCCGCCACATCAACGCCAGCGAGCATCACCGCGGCCTGATGCTGGCCATCGCGTTTGAGAGTCTGGTGAAGCTGACCGCCTTCCTGGCGGTCGCGGCCTTCATCGTCTGGGGCATGTTCGACGGCTACACCGACCTGATCGCCCGGCCGGCGGCGGATCCGCTGCTGTCGCCCGACTTCACCGACCCGACCTGGTGGTCGAACACGGCGATCTCGATCATCGCCTTCCTCTGCCTGCCGCAGATGTACCATGTGATGACGGTGGAGAATGACAGCCCCCGCCATCTGCGCGCCGCCGCCTGGATGTACCCGACCTACCTGCTGGCGCTCAGCGCCCTGATGATCCCCATCGCGGTGGCCGGTCTGGTGACGTTCGGGGAGGGGGGGATCAACCCCGACACCTTCATGATCACCCTGCCCATCGCAGCGGGGGCCAGCGGCTTCAGCCTGCTGTCCTTCATCGGCGGCCTGTCGGCGGCAACCGGCATGGTCATCGTCGCCGCGGTGTCGCTCAGCACCATGCTGTGCAATGACGTGGTGATGCCGCTGCTGCTCAGCCGCCCGCGCTTCGCCGCCCGCGTCGGCCGGCGCGACATGGTCGGCACGCTGCTGCTGGTGCGGCGGCTGTCGGTGCTGGGCATCCTGCTGCTGGCCTATGTCATGCACCGGCTGGTCGACCGCGATTATCCGCTGACCGTCATCGGCCTGCTGTCCTTCGTCGCGGTGGCGCAGTTCGGACCGGCCTTCTTCGGCGGGCTGTACTGGCCGCGCGCCAACCGGGTGGGGGCGCTGGGGGGCTTGAGCGCCGGCTTCCTGCTGTGGGGCTACACGCTGCTGGTGCCGTCGGTGGGCGGCATCATCCCGGTGTCGGCCGATTTCCTGGAGTTCGGCCCCTGGGGCATCGGCTGGCTGCGCCCGCAGGCGTTGTTCGGGGTCGAAGGGCTGGACCCCATCTCCCATGCCAGCCTGTGGAGCCTGCTGGCCAACCTGATCGCCTTCGTCGCCGGATCGCTGCTGGCCCGCCCCAGCGCGGTGGAGCGCACCCAGGCCGTCTTCTACACCACCGCCACCGCCGACCGCGACGAGGACGACACCCCCCAGGCTCTCGCCAAGCTGGCCGACCTGCGCGCGCTCGCCATCCGCTTCGTCGGGGCGGAGCGCGGCAACGCCGCCTTCGATGCCTACGCCGCCAGAGGCGGCTATCTCGCCTACGCCGCCAGAGGCGGCCTCCTCAACTCCGCCGGCCGCAAGGGCGAGGCAGGCCCGGCCGACCTCGACGCCGTCCGCTTCACCGAGACGCTGATCGCCGGCGCCATCGGCGCGGCGTCGGCGCGGGTGGTGATGGCCGCCTCGCTGCAGGGCCGCTCGCTGTCGCGCGGCGACGCCATGGCGATGCTGGACGAGGCGTCGGAAGCGCTGCGCTTCAATCGTAAACTCCTGCAGGCGACGCTGGAGAACATCGGCCAGGGCATCTGCGTGATCGACGCCGACCACCGCATCGCCGCCTGGAACCATCGCTATCTGGAACTGCTCGACCTGCCGGCCGACATGGTGCGGGTCGGCGTGCCCTTCGCCGATCTTGTCCGCTTCAACGAGCGGCGCGGCGAATACAGCGCCCACGACATGAAGGCGCTGCTGACCAACCGCGACACCGCCAACCAGCAATGGCCCTACCGCTACGAGCGGCGGCGTCCCGACGGCACGGTGCTGGAGATCGTCGCCAATCCGCTGCCCGAAGGCGGCTACGTCTCCACCTACACCGACGTGACCGAGCGCTACCGCGCCGCCGAGGCGTTGCGCGAGGCCAACGAAAGCCTGGAGCACCGCGTGCGGGAGCGCACCGACGCCCTGCAGCAGGCGAAGGCGGAGGCCGAAGCGGCCAACGCCAGCAAGACCCGCTTCCTCGCCGCCGCCAGCCACGACCTGCTGCAGCCGCTGAACGCCGCCCGCCTGTTCGTCTCGGCGTTGGAGGAAAGCATGCGCGGGCCGCTGCCGACGCCCGACCAGCGGTCGGCCGAATGCGGCATGATCGACAACGCCGCCGCTTCGCTGCGTTCGACCGAGATGCTGCTGGGCGGGCTGCTCGACATCTCCTCGCTGGACGCAGGCAATGTCCGGGTGCAGAAGCGCAGCTTCGCCATCGACGAGCTGCTGGGCGGGCTGGGGGTGGAGTTCTCCGCCCTGGCGCAGGAGCGCGGCCTGACGCTGAAGGTGGTGAGTTGCGGCGCCGTGGTGCGCTCCGACCCGCAGCTTCTGCGCCGCGTCCTGCAGAATTTCCTGTCCAACGCCATCCGCTACACCCCCAAGGGCCGGGTGCTGCTCGGCTGCCGCCGCCGCCGCGACCCGATCAACGGCGACCGCCTGCGCATCGAGGTGTGGGACACCGGCCCCGGCATCCCAGAGGCCAAGCGCCGCGAGGTGTTCGAGGAGTTCCGCCGGCTGGGTGGCGAAAACGGCGGCGGCAACCCCGCCGACAAGGGGCTGGGCCTCGGCCTCGCCATCGTCGACCGTATCGCCCGGCTGCTCGGCCATCCCGTCAGCCTGCGCTCCACCGTCGGGCGCGGCACCGGCTTCGCGGTGGAGGTGCCGTTGGAACAGGCCCGCGCCACCCCGGTCGACCGCCCGGTCTCCACCCCCGCCGCCCTGTCCGCCGGGCTGCTGGTCCTGTGCATCGACAATGAGGAGCCGATCCTGGCGGGCTTGCGCGCCCTGCTTGGCCAATGGGGCTGCCGGGTGGCGACGGCGTCGAACGTCACCGGGGCGCTGGCGGCGCTGGCTCCCTTCGACGGGGCGCTTCCCGACGTGGTCTGCGTCGATTATCACGTCGGTGGCGGGCAGACGGGGCTTGCGGTTCTGGAGCGGTTGCGGGAATTGTGGGACCGTCCGGTCAAGGGGCTGCTGCTGACCGCCGACCGTTCCGAAGCGGTGCGGGCCGAGGCGGAGCGTTGCGGCTGCGGTGTGCTCTACAAACCGGTGAAGCCGGCGTCGTTGCGCCGCTTCCTGAACGGGGCGGCACTGCAGACGGCGGCCGTGGCCGAACGGTAAGGCCGGAACCGGACAAAAGCCGGGCGGCCGCAAATGGGGGGAGTGCGGAAGCCATGGGCGAGGACAGCGTAGCGGGCGCGGCGGTAAAAGAGACGACAATCGTCATCGGCGACGACCATCCGCTGGTCCAGGCCGCCTTGCGCGACGCACTGGGCAAGGCGATGCCGGAGGTGCGGGTGATCGAATGCCCGGATCTCGACTCGGTGATGATCGCGGTGGGACGGCAACCGGACGACATCGACCTCGTCCTTCTCGACCTCAACATGCCCGGCACCAACGGCTTCGCCGGCCTGTTCTTGATGCTGGCCCACCACCCGACCGTGCCGGTCGCCATCCTGTCGGCCCTGCAGGATTCCGACACCATCCGCCGTGCGCTCGCCTATGGCGCGTCGGGCTACATCCCGAAATCCTTGTCGATGCCGGCGATGGCCGACGCCATCCGCGCCATCCTGTCGGGCGAGACCTGGGCGCCGCCGCTGTCCGCCACCTCGTCGGAGGCCGACGAGGCCGAGGCCGCCCGCCGCTTCGCCTCCCTCTCGCCGCAGCAGCTGCGCATCCTGACGATGATCGTCGACGGCAAGCTGAACAAGCAGATCGCCGGCGAACTGAACGTGTCGGAGCAGACGGTGAAGGTCCACGTCTCCAGCATCCTGCGCAAACTGAACGTGGTCAGCCGCACCCAGGCCGCCGTCGTCGCCGGCCGGCTGGCGGTGGGTGGCGACGTTCTCAGATAGTCCCTACAGCCGCTGAACGGCGGCGAGCCGCAGGCCGAAACCGATCAGCAGGGCGGCGAAGCTCCAGCGCTGCACCGCCTCCACGATCCGGTGGCGGGCGACCAGTCCGGCAAGCGCCGCACCGGCCAGGGCATAGAAGCCGTCGAAGGCCATCCCGACGCCGACCAGGATCGCCCCCAGCAGGGCGAACTGCCCCGCGACTCCGCCGGCGTCGGTCTGGATGAACTGCGGCAGCAGGACCGAGCAGAACAGCAAAGCCTTCGGATTCAGCAGGTTGGTCAGCAGGCCGCGCAGGATGTCGGCAAGGTAGGACGCAGCGCCCCCCTCCCCCTGCAGCCCCGCCGCACCACCCGCGGCAGCGGGGCTGAGTGGCGGCATGCGCAGAACACCGATGCCCAGCCACACCAGATAGGCGGCTCCGGCGATGCGGACGAGGTCGAAGACGGCGGGCGCGGTTTGCAGCAACGCCGCCAGCCCCAGACCGGCCAGCGCCACATGGGCCGCCCGCGCCATCGCCAGCCCCAGCGCCGTCGCCAGAGCATGCCGCCGCCCCCGCCGCGCCCCCGTCTGCAACAGCAAGAGCATGTCGGCTCCCGGCACCAGATAGGCCACCGCCAGCGCGCCGATGAAGATCGAAAGTCCCGGCATATCCGCCTCCCTCGCCCGAAATCGATGAGCGACTTTAGCGCCGGGAACGCTGGCAGGTCCTTGCGAGTTGCGCTGCCGACGGGCAATCTCCTGGTGGATCATGCCAAGAGACTGGCCCTCAGCATCAAGGTTATACCAATCATGAAATTCGACGCCATCGACCGCCGCATCCTGGCGGCTTTGCAGCGCGACGCCCGGCTGACCAATGTCGAATTGGCCGAGGAGGTCGGGCTGTCGCCCTCCCCCTGCCTGCGCCGGGTTCGCCTGCTGGAGGAGGCCGGCGTCATCGCCGGCTACCACGCCTCGCTCGACCGCAAGGCCGTCGGCCTCGGCCTGACGGTGTTCGTCGGCATCAAGGTGGAGCGCCACCACGACCGAGAGGCGACCGCCTTCCGCGAGGCGGTGAAGGCGCTGCCGGAGGTGGTGTCCTGCCATCTGGTCTCGGGGGAGTCCGACTTCCTGCTTCAGGTCGTCGTTCCCGAACTGGCCGGATACGAGAAATTCCTGCTGGGAACCCTGCTGAAGCTGCCGGGCGTCGCCGACATCCGGAGCAACTTCGCCATCCAGACGGTCAAAGCCGGCGGCGCCTTGCCGCTCGACCATCTGCCGGCGCACCCTCCGCCGCCCAACGGTAAGCCCTAACACAGATTGTCAGTTCCGTTCACCATACGTACCCAAACACTGGCCCCCACTGCCGCGTCTTGCTACTGTCGGCCTTTCCGACCGCCGGACCGAGAAAGCCACGGGTCAGCCACGATGACCACCGCCGTGCACAGCGTCTGCCGCGACTGCGCCGCCGCCCTGCCGGGCGAAGTCACGCGCTGCCCGAAATGCGGCAGCCGGCGGCTGTTCCGCCATGCGGAGCTGCACAGCCTGTCCATCGGCCACATCGACTGCGACAGCTTCTATGCCACCGTGGAGAAGCGCGACCGGCCGGAGCTGGCCAGCCGGCCGGTGATCGTCGGCGGCGACGACCATCGCGGGGTGGTCGCCGCCTGCTGCTATGTCGCGCGCATGTCCGGCGTGCGCTCCGCCATGACGATCCGGGAGGCGCTGGACCGCTGCCCCGACGCCACCATCATCCGCCCCAACATCGCCAAATACAAAGAGGTCGGCCACCAGGCCCGCGCGATCATGGAGGCCTTCACCCCCCTGGTCGAGCCGATCAGCATCGACGAGGCCTATCTCGACCTGACCGGCGTCGAGGACCGCCTCAGCATCAGCCCGGCCCAGGCGCTGGTGGAGATCGTCCGCCGCTTCGAGCGGGAGCTGCGCATCACCGCCTCCATCGGCCTCAGCTACAACAAGCTGCTGGCGAAGATCGCGTCCGACCTCGACAAGCCGCGCGGCTTCTCCGCGCTCGGCCGGGCGGAGGCGGCGGCCTTCCTGGCGCCCAAGCGCGTCACCATCCTGTGGGGCGTCGGCCCGGCGCTGGAACGCAAGCTGTTCGCCGACGGCATCACCCGCGTCGGCGACCTGCAGGACAAGGACGAGCATTGGCTGGTCAAGCGCTACGGCGCCATGGGCCGCGTCCTCTACAGCTACGCCCGCGGCGAGGATTCCCGCCGGGTCCATCCGGAGTCGCCGAGCAAGAGCATCTCGTCGGAGGAGACCTTCGACTGGGACGTCACCACCCTGCCCGCCCTGGCGCAGGAGCTGCGCCCGCTGGCCGACAAGGTCGCCCGCCGGCTGGAGCGTGAAGGGCTCCTCGGCCGCAGCGTGGTGCTGAAGCTGAAGACCAAGGACTTCCAGCAGCTGACCCGCTCCCGCCGGGTGGAACCGACCCGCTCGGCGGACGCGATCCTGGCCGCCGGCATCGCCCTGCTGGAGCGCGAGGTCGACGGCCGCGCCTTCCGCCTGATCGGCATCGGCTGCACCGACCTGACCCACCCGGAAACCGCCCCCGACCCGGAACTGGACCTGTTCGGGTGAAGGGCGACCCTACAACCAACATCGCGACGCAAAGACGTGAACGAGGAGCAGGCAGGATGCAGAACGCGGACTGGTTCCGGGACACTTTGGAGTTCGCCAAGACCCTCCATCACGGCCAGGTCGACAAGGCCGGCGCTCCCTATTGGATGCATCTGGAACGGGTTGCCCGCCGTCTGATGGAGCGGTTCCCGGACGCCACAAAGGCCCAGATTCAGGCTGCCTTGCTCCATGACGCGATAGAGGATGCCGGCGTGACCGCGGATGATCTCCGTGACGCGGGCATCGAGGAGGAAGCCATCGCCGCCATCCGACTGGTCAGCCGGAACCTCGATCCCGACGGAAGTTATCTCGACTGGATCGGACGGATCGCCGCAAGCGGCAACGTCACGGCGATCCGTGTCAAGCTGGCCGACAATCTGGACAACAGCGATCCTGCCCGTGTCGCCGCCCTCGCCGCAGGGCCTCGGATGGTTGCCGAGAAATACGCACCGGCGAGGGCAATCCTGGAGCGGGCGCTCTAAACAGCCCCCGGTTTCAGTCGGCGGACTCCTCCAGCGCCGGCAGGCTGCCCGGCCGCACCACGCTGCGGATGGCGAAGCTTGACTGGATGCGCACCACGCCGGGCAGGCGCGACAGCGAGTCCTTGTAGATGCGGTCGTAATCGGCCGGGTCCTGCGCCACCACCCGCAGCAGATAGTCGGAACTGCCGGACAGCAGATAGCATTCCCGCACCTCCGGACAGCGGCGGACGGCGGCGTCGAAGCGGCGCAAGTAGTCGTCGGTCTGCCGTTCCAGCGTGATCTGGACGATGACCGTCACCGACCGCTCCTCGTCCGCCGTCTCGATGATGGCGGTATAGCCGCGGATCACACCGGAATGCTCCAGCATGTGCAGGCGGCGCAGGCAGGCCGATGGCGACAGCCCGACCTCCACCGCCAGCTTGGCGTTGCTCATCCGGCCGTCCTTGCGGAGAAGGCGCAGGATCTTGTGGTCCAGGGCGTCCAGGGCGTGCATGCAACTTTATTCGAAGACGTGGCGGATCGTGCGAAAGCTCCACCACACTATGGGGGATTCATGCAAGGCTTTGCAGAGATTCTCTCCGTCCGCCGGCCGTATAGTGACTTTACTGAGACAATCAGCCAGACCGATGGTTTCCCTGGTTACCAGATCGGGGATACTGGATCGGACCGGCTGAGCAGTCGTTCGGATCGGGGAGTTCTCGCATGGTCACGCGTATCGGCGTTCCCAAGGAAATCAAGAACCACGAGTACCGCGTCGGGTTGACGCCGGCCTCGGTCCGCGAACTGGCGGCGGACGGCCATTCCCTGCTGGTCCAGAGCGGCGCCGGTGCCGAGATCGGCTTTTCCGACGAGGCCTACCGCGCGGCAGGGGCCGAGATCGCCGGCTCCGCCGAGGAAGTCTTCGCGAAGGCCGACCTTATCGTGAAGGTCAAGGAACCGCAGCCGGCGGAATGTCGCAGGCTGCGCCCGGATCAGGTGCTGTTCACCTATCTGCACCTCGCCCCCGATCCCGAACAGGCCCGGCTGCTGATGGAAAGCGGCTGCACCGCCATCGCCTATGAAACCGTCACCGACCGCGCCGGCCGCCTGCCGCTGCTGGCGCCGATGTCTGAGATCGCCGGCCGCATGGCGATCCAGGTGGGCGCCGTCGCCCTGCAGAAGAGCAACGGCGGCTCCGGCATTCTGCTGGGCGGCGTGCCCGGCGTGCTGCCCGGCAAGGTGCTGGTCATCGGCGGCGGCGTGGTCGGCACCAACGCCGCCCGCATGGCGATGGGCCTCGGCGCCGACGTCACCATCGCCGACCGCTCGATGCCGCGGCTGGCCCAGCTCGACGACCTGTTCGGGCCGCGGCTGAAGACGGTCTATGCCTCCGCCGACGCGCTCGACCGGCTGGTCGCCGACGCCGATCTTGTGGTCGGCGCCGTGCTGGTGCCGGGGGCCGCTGCGCCGAAGCTGGTCCGCCGCGATCAGTTGGCCGGCATGCGCCGCGGATCGGTGCTGGTGGATGTCGCCATCGACCAGGGTGGCTGTTTCGAAACCAGCCACGCCACCACCCATTCCGACCCGACCTATGTGGTCGACGGCGTCGTCCATTACTGCGTCGCCAACATGCCGGGCGCGGTCGCCCGCACCAGCACGGAGGCGCTGAACCACGCCACCCTGCCCTTCGTCCAGGCGCTGGCCGGCAAGGGGTGGAAACGGGCACTGGCCGAGGATCCGCACCTGCTGGCCGGGCTGAACGTCCAGGCCGGCCGTCTGACCTATCGGGCGGTGGCCGAGGCCCTGGGACAGCCCTTCACCGACCCCCGCGACCTGGTCGGCTGATGATGTGAACAACCATCGACAAGAAACAGAAGGAAATTTCTGGAAAATACGGTATCGGAAAATTTCCGCCGTATTTTCCGGCACGGTCCAGAATGTTTGTTGTTTTTTTTAGCCTTCGGAAAGAGAGTGTTGCGCCTACTGATCAAGTTGCATTACCTGTCTGTGTCAAGAAAACCGACAGCATACGCAACCGGCACCTAAGTGCCGGGGCTGAAGACAAAGAACAGTTTTGAACAGGGTAAGGCGCGGCGCCTTTCGCCGACTGGTCCGGATCGGGCGGTCATTCCGTCCGATCTGAGCCGTGATTCACAAACAGGATGTCCGGCAGCGATGCCGGTGGGGACGCCACGGCCACAGGCCGTGCCGCGCAAGTGGGAGCTGTTGGCTATGGTCGAACGACGGAACGCCGCTCGGGTGCAGAACCGCACCCCCGCGCTGTCGTCGCATATCCGGACGACGGAAGGCCCGACCGCGGGCCGCCGGACGATTCCGACCCGCTACATGCCGTCCCGCGGCGGTCCCCGATAAAGAATTCGCCCGAAGCCCCGCCGGATCCCGCATCCGGCGGGGCTTCGGCAGGAACCGGGTGCGGCGGCGGGGTTCCAAGCGTCCCCTGCCTCGGTCCTGGATGTTCTCCCCCGTTCATCCGGATCGGAACTCCGCTGCCGCACACGGCTTAATTCAAGTTTCAAGCACCAAGTCTCGCGTGCCTGTCTAATCGGTGTCCTGGGAGAGTGGGAGAAGCCTGTCTGATGGATTATTTCATACAGCAATTGATCAACGGCTTGTCGCTTGGGGCGATTTACGGCCTGATCGCGATTG
>CBFGPE010000017.1:0-63218 GCA_965650625.1 uncultured Azospirillum sp.
CAGGCGCAGGCGGTTGCGGAACTCGGTGGAGCGCAGGCCGGCGTCACGGTCCTGGTCGACATAGCCGGCTTCGAAATAGGCGTCACCGCCGATGACCACGTCGAACTTCGCCTGCGCGAAAGCCGGTGCCGTGCCCATGACGGAGACGAGCGAAAGGGTGGCTGCGCCAAGCAGCAGAGCGGATCTCACCATCAGGTTTTCCTCTTAATGCGGTTTGTTCTTGCTTCGATACCCTGTGTGGGAGCGATGCTCCGGTGGTGCGCGGACGCACGCCGTGCCCGGCCGTCGGTCCCGGCACGCGGCCGGCTCCGACGGTACCCTGCGTCAGCGCTCCCTCCGACGCAGCCGTTGCGGGTTGGTGGTGTCGGTCAGTCCTGTCCCAGTCTCCCGTCGATGCGGCGCCACAGCCCCAGCGGATTGCCGTCGCGCAGAGCCTCCGGCAGCAGGTCGACGGGAATGTCCTGGTAGCAGACCGGGCGCAGGAAGCGGCGGATCGCCAGCGTGCCGACCGAGGTGCTGCGCGGGTCCGAGGTCGCCGGGAACGGGCCGCCATGCACCATCGCGTGGCAGACCTCCACCCCCGTCGGCCAGCCGTTCGCCAGGATGCGGCCCGCCTTGCGCTCCAGCGTCGGGATCAGCCCGGCCACAGCGCCCTTGTCCTCCGCGTCCATCTGCAAGGTCGCGGTCAGCTGCCCTTCCAGCTTTTCCGCCACCGCCGTCATCGCCGCCACATCCGGACAGCGGATCAGCAGCGAGGCGGCGCCGAACACCTCCTCCTGCAACTCCGTGTCGGCCAGGAAGGCGTCCGCCGTGGTGGTGAAGAAGGCCGCCTGCGCCTGGTTCGGCCCGCTGCAGGCCAGACCGCGCGCCAGCGTCGTCACCGCGCCGCTGCCGGCCAGCTTGGCGACGCCGGCGTCATAGGCGGCGTGGATGCCCGGCGTCAGCATGGTCGAGGCCGCGCTGCCGCCGAGCGCCGCAACCGCAGCATCGACGAAGCGGTCGAGGTCCGACCCTTCCACCCCCAGCAGGATGCCGGGGTTGGTGCAGAACTGCCCGGCGCCCATGGTCAGCGAGGCGACGAACGCCTTGCCGAGCGCCTCGCCGCGCGACGCCAGCGCCGCCGGCATCAGGAAGACCGGGTTGATGCTGCTCATCTCGGCATAGACCGGAATCGGCTCCGGCCGCTTGGCCGCCACCTCCATCAGCGCCAGCCCGCCGCGGCGCGAGCCGGTGAAGCCGACCGCCTTGATGCGCGGATCGGCGACCAGCGCCGTGCCGATCTCGTTCCCCGTGCCGAGCAGCAGCGAGAAGACGCCCTCGGGCAGGCCGCAGGAGGCGACCGCCGCCTGGATGGCGCGGCCGACCAGCTCCGAGGTGCCGGGATGGGCGCCATGGCCCTTCACCACCACGGGACAGCCGGCGGCGAAGGCGGACGCGGTATCGCCGCCGGCGACCGAGAAGGCGAGCGGGAAGTTCGACGCGCCGAACACCGCGACCGGACCCAGCGCGATGTGGCGCTGGCGGATGTCGGATCGGGGCAGCGGCGTGCGGGCCGGCAGGGCCGGGTCGATGCGGGCTTCGATCCAGCTGCCCTCGCGTACGACCTGGGCGAACAGGCGGAGCTGGCCGACGGTGCGGCCGCGCTCGCCCTCCAGCCGGGCGCGCGGCAGGCCGGATTCGGCCATGGCGCGGGTGATGAGGTCGTCGCCGATGTCGAGGATGTTCTGGGCGACGGCTTCGAGGAAGGTCGCGCGCTGCTCCAGGCCGGTCTCGCGGAAGCTGTCGAAGGCGGCCCAGGCCAGGGCGCAGGCGCGCTCGACCTCGGCCGCGCCGCCGCCACCGAAGACGGGCTCCAGCGCCTCGCCGGTGGCGGGGTCGACGGCGCGGAACTCGCCCTGGCCGCCGCGGTGGGCGTGCGCGCCGATCAGCATCTCGCCGGTGATGGTCATGTGGGGTCTCTCCTTACTCGAACGCCGCTCAGCGCGCCCAGCGCAGCACAAGCGGATCGAGCCGCCGCGCCGCGTCCAAAAGGCCGTCGCGGCTGATGGGGTGCGGACCCGCCAGCGGGTGGCGCATCGCGTCGGACTTGATGACGCCGCCCTCCTTCATCAGGATCTTCGCGGTGGCGATGCCGCATTGGCGGTTCTCGTGGTTGATCAGCGGCAGCCAGCGCCCATAGGCCGCCACCGCCGCCTCGCGGTCGCCCGCCAGATACGGATCGACGATCTGCCGGATGCCGTCGGGATAGCCGCCGCCGGTCATCGCCCCCGTCGCCCCGGCGTCGAGGTCGGCCAGCAGCGTGATCGCCTCCTCACCGTCCCACGGGCCCTCGATGGCGTCGCCGCCCAGCTCGATCAGCGTGCGCAGCTTGGCCGCCGCCTGCGGCACCTCGATCTTGAAGTAGGAGACGTTGGCGATCTCCCGCGCCATCCGCGCCAGCAACGGCGCGGACAGCGCAGTGCCGCTGACCGGCGCATCCTGGATCATGATCGGGATGTCGATGGCGTCCGACACCCGCTGGAAGAACTCGACGATGCCGGCTTCCGGCACGCGGATGGTGGCGCCGTGATAGGGCGGCATCACCATCACCATGGCGGCCCCCAGCTCCTGGGCGCGGCGGCTGCGCTCGGCACAGGCGCGGGTGCTGAAATGGGTGGTGGTGACGATCACCGGCACCCGGCCGGCGACATGGGCCAGCATCGTCTCCATCAGCACCGTGCGCTCGTCGTCGGTCAGCACGAACTGTTCGGAGAAGTTGGCGAGGATGCACAGGCCGGTGGAGCCGGCGTCGATCATGAAATCGACGCAACGCTTCTGCCCGTCGAGGTCCAGCTCTCCCGATTCGGTGAAGATGGTGGGGACGACGGGGAAGACGCCGCGATAGGGGCGGGCGCTGGGCGGCATAGCAATCGTATCCTTCATCGAAATCCGGCACTTAGATCCGGTGTGGAAGTCCGGACAGCATTCAGCGCGAGGCGGGTCCGAACCCGCAGGCCGGCAGGCCGCGCACGCCCGGATCGCACTCGAACAGCGCGCCGGCCAGCGGTTCCTCGTCCCGGCCATGCGCCGCGGTGGTGATGAACATCCGGTCCAGATCCGGACCGGCGAAGACGCAGGAGGTGACGCGGGACACCGGCAGCGCGATGGCGCGGTCCAGCGTCCCGTCGGGGCGGAAGCGGCTGATCCGCGCGCCGTCCCAATGGGCGATCCACAGCCCACCCTCGGCGTCGCAGGTCATGCCGTCGGGATAGCCGTCGGCCTCGGTGAAGCGGATGTGGACGCGCTTGCCCGACAGGCCGCCGTCGGCGCCGATGTCGAAGGCGTAGACCGTCCGCGCCGCGCTGTCGGTGTGGTAGATCGTCCGGCCGTCCGGCGACAGCGCCGGCCCGTTGGCGACGGTGTAGCCCTGATCGACCCGCGTGACCGCGCCATCGCCGTCGATGCGGTAGAAGCTGCCGGCAGGCGCTTCCTCCGCATCGTCCATGCTGCCGACCCACAGCCGGCCGTCGCGGTCGGCCTTGCCGTCGTTCAGGCGGTTGCCCGGCATGTCCGGCTCGATCCGCGCGATCTCCTCGCCGACCGTCGCCTGCCCCGGCTCCAGCCGCAGCCGGACCACCCGGCGCGAGCGCAGCCCGGCGATGAAGCCGTCGCCGTCGGCGCTCTCCACCAGCCAGCAGGCCGCATCATCCAGCTCCCACCCAGCCTGCGAACCGTCGGACAGGTCGTGGCGCAGGATGCGGGAGCCGCGGATATCGACGAAATACACGGCATCCTGCCGCGGAAACCAGAGCGGACCTTCCCCCAGCAACGCCCGGGCCTGCCAGACGCAACGCGCTTCCTGCGCCATACCGCTCGACCCCCCTCACCCTGGCGGACCGCCATTCGTCGGCGGCCTTTTTCAAAATTTGTTGACGGCCCAAACGATAAGGGGCCTCTTGATAATCGTCCAATATGAAGATCGGCGCTTACGATATCAAATATCGTATCCCGGCGCCGCTGCCCGACCGGAGGCATTCCCCCCGTGACCCCGCAACGCTTTTCCCCGAACTGGTTCCAGAAGGCGCGGCTGAAGCTGCGCCATCTCCAGCTGTTCGCGGCGCTCGACGAGCACCGCAACCTGCACCGCGCCGCCGCCAGCCTGAACATGTCGCAGCCCGCCGCCTCCAAGCTGCTGGGCGATCTGGAGGAAACGCTGGGCATCGAGCTGTTCGACCGCCATGGCCGCGGCATCGAGCCGAATTGGTACGGCAGCCTCATGATCCGCCACGCCCGGATGATCCTCAGCGAGCTGCAGGAGACGGGGGAGGAACTGAACGCCCTGCTCGCCGGCCACAGCGGCCGGGTGTCCATCGGCACGGTGATGGCCCCGGCGGTGGAACTGGTGGTGCCGGTCATCAGCAGCCTGACCCGCGAGCATCCCAACCTGAAGGTCGCGGTGGCGGTGGAGACCAGCGATGTGCTGGCCGACCGCGTCCATCAGGGGGTGATGGATTTCGCCATCGGCCGCCTGCCCGGCCATTTCGACCCCACCGCCTTCGAATATCAGGAGATCAGCAGCGAGGAGCTGTGCTTCATCTGCCGCGAGGGCAACCCCCTTCTGCAGCTGGGCCGTCCGCTGACCGCCGCCGACTTGTCCGACGCCACCTGGATCCTGCAGCCGGTCGGCACGCTGCTGCGCGACCGGGTGGAGGCGCTGTTCCGGGCCGAAGGCGCCCGGCTGCCGCACCGGGTGATCGAAAGCGCCTCCCCCGTCATCTCGATGGCGATGGTGGCGGAAACCGAGTCGATCACCGTCTTCGCCCGCGCGCTGGCCCAGGTGTTCTCGCCCAGCGGCTGCTGCGCCATCATGCCCTTCCACAAGCGTTTCAGCGTCGAACCCTACGGCATCTTCTGGTTGAAGGACCGGCCGCTGTCGCCGGGTGCCCGCACCGTGCTGTCGGCGGTGCGGGCGGCGTCGGAGCTCAAGATGCGCCTGATGTCGGCCACCGCCGGAGCGATGTGATGGCTGATACCTAAATGCATATCGATTTGCTGAATAATCATATTTGACAGTTATGGGGAAACGGAGGATTGCTAGTCGCACAAACCATCGCGTCCGACGCCATCCGCGCCACAGAACGCGGGGGCGGCGTATCGCGTGCCGCAGTAACGGGGAGGATTTCGGTCCATGTCGTCTCCTAAAGGGTTTTCTTTCAGCTCCAAGTTCGCCGGCCTCGCCGTCGGCCTGCTCGTCGCCACCAGCGCGCTCGTCCCGGCCATGGCCCAGGACAAGCCGACCGTCGGCATCGCCATGCCGACCAAGTCGTCGGCGCGCTGGATCGACGACGGCAACAACATGGTCAAGTATTTCCAGGAAAAGGGATACAAGACCGATCTGCAATATGCAGAGGACGACATCCCCAACCAGCTCGCCCAGATCGAGAACATGGTCACCAAGAACGACAAGGTTCTGGTGATCGCCGCCATCGACGGGACGACGCTGACCGACGTGCTGCAGAAGGCGGCGGAACAGGGTGTCAAGGTCATCGCCTACGACCGCCTGATCCGCGGCTCGGCCAACGTCGATTACTACGCCACCTTCGACAACTTCCAGGTCGGCGTCCTCCAGGCCTCCTACATCGAAAAGGCTCTCGGCCTCAAGGAGGGCAAGGGTCCGTTCAACATCGAGCTGTTCGGCGGCTCGCCCGACGACAACAACGCCTACTTCTTCTACAACGGCGCCATGTCGGTGCTTCAGCCCTACATCGACAGCGGCAAGCTGAAGGTGCAGAGCGGCCAGGTCGGCATGGACAAGGTGTCCACCCTGCGCTGGGACGGCGCCGTCGCCCAGGCCCGCATGGACAACCTGCTCAGCGCCTATTACGGCGACAAGCGGGTGGATGCCGTGCTGTCGCCCTATGACGGGCTCAGCATCGGCATCATCTCGTCGCTGAAGGGTGTCGGCTACGGCTCGGCCTCGCAGCCGATGCCGGTCGTCACCGGCCAGGACGCCGAGGTGCAATCGGTCAAGTCGATCCTGGCGGGAGAGCAGCGCTCCACCGTCTTCAAGGACACCCGCGAACTGGCGAAGGTCACGGTGGGCATGGTCGACGACCTGCTGGCCGGCCGCAAGCCGCAGGTCAACGACACCAAGACCTACGACAACGGCAAGAAGGTCGTCCCCTCCTATCTGCTGAAGCCGGTGCTGGTCGACGCCACGAACTGGAAACAGGTCCTGGTCGACGGCGGCTACTACAAGGAATCGCAGATCAAGTGAGTGAGCGGTGCGGGAGGGGGTTGTCATCCGGCAGCCTCCCCCGCGCTCCGCCCAGCGGCAGGTCGGCCCCTACAGTCGGGCGTTCAGGGGTTTACAAATGGACAGCATTCTTGAGATGCGCGGCATCACCAAGACGTTTCCGGGCGTCAAGGCGCTCGACAACGTCAACCTCTCGGTCCGCGAGGGGGAGATCCACGCGCTGATCGGCGAGAACGGCGCCGGCAAATCGACGCTGATGAAGGTGCTCAGCGGCGTCTATCCGCACGGCACCTACGAGGGCGAAATCCGCTTCCGCGGCCAGCCCGTTGCCTTTCGCGGCATCGCCGACAGCGAGAAGCTGGGCATCATCATCATCCACCAGGAACTGGCGCTGGTCCCGCTGCTGTCGATCACCGAGAACCTGTTTCTCGGCAACGAGCAGGCCAAACGCGGCGTCATCGACTGGGTGGCCGCCACCGCCCGCGCGCGCGAGCTTCTGCGCACGGTCGGCCTGACCGATTCGCCGGAAACCCTCATCACCGACATCGGCGTCGGCAAGCAGCAGCTGGTGGAGATCGCCAAGGCCCTGTCCAAGGAGGTCAAGCTGCTGATCCTGGACGAGCCGACCGCCAGCCTGAACGAAAGCGACAGCGACGCCCTGCTGGCCCTGCTGCTGCGCTTCAAGGAACAGGGCATCTCCTCCATCCTGATCTCGCACAAGCTGAACGAGATTGCCAAGGTCGCCGACCGCGTCACCATCCTGCGCGACGGCACCACGGTGGAAACGCTGGACTGCCACGACGCACCCATCAGCCAGGACCGCATCATCAAGGGCATGGTCGGCCGCGACCTTGCCGACCGCTATCCCCGCCGCACCAGCAACCCCGGCAACATCCTGTTCGAGGTGAAGGGCTGGAGCGCCGACCACCCGATCCATCCCGGCCGCCGCGTCGTGCGCGACATCGACCTGCATGTCCGCCGGGGTGAGGTGGTGGGCATCGCCGGCCTGATGGGCGCCGGCCGCACCGAATTCGCCATGAGCCTGTTCGGCCGCTCTTACGGCCGCAACATCCGCGGCAAGGCCTTCCTCGCCGGGCGCGAGATCGACGTGTCGACCATCGCCAAGGCGATGAACAACGGCCTCGCCTACGCCACGGAGGACCGCAAGCATTACGGCCTCGTGCTGGACAACGACATCCGCCACAACGTGACGCTGGCCAAGCTGGACGGCGTCGCCAAGCGCGGCGTCATCCACCACGAGCGCGAGATCGAGGTCGCCAACGACTTCCGCCGCCGCCTGCGCATCCGCTGTCCGGACGTGTTCCAGCACACCGTCAACCTGTCCGGCGGCAACCAGCAGAAGGTCGTGCTCAGCAAATGGCTGTTCGCAGACCCGCAGGTTCTGATCCTGGACGAGCCGACCCGCGGCATCGACGTCGGCGCCAAATATGAAATCTACACCATCGTCAACCAGCTGGTGGCCGAAGGCCGCGGCGTCATCCTGATCTCGTCGGAATTGCCGGAGCTTCTGGGCGTCGCCGACCGCATCTACGTGATGAACGAAGGCGCGCTGGTCGCCGAGATGCCGGCGGCCGAGGCCAGCCAGGAAAAGATCATGCACGCCATCATGTCGTCCGCCTCCAAGTCTTCGGCGGCCACACCGACCATGGTTGCCCGGGAGTCCCTGCAATGAGCGCCGAACTGAACCTGCCCGCGCAGCAGCCACGCCAGGCCTCGATGGCCAAGTTCCTGAAGAGCCACATGCGCGATTACGGCATGCTGATCTCGCTGCTGGCGATCGTGGCGTTCTTCCAGTACGTCACCAACGGCACGCTGCTGCAGCCGCTTAACCTGACCAACCTCGTGCTGCAGAACAGCTACATCGTCATCATGGCGCTGGGCATGCTGCTGGTGATCGTCGCCGGGCACATCGACCTGTCGGTCGGGTCCATCGTCGGCTTCATCGGCGCGCTGGCCGCCATCCTGATGGTCCAGTTCCACTGGCACTTCATCCCCACCGCCATCGTCAGCCTGTTGGCGGGCGCGGCCATCGGTGCGGCGCAGGGCTATTGGGTCGCCTATTTCCGCATCCCGTCCTTCATCGTGACGCTGGCCGGCATGCTGGTCTTCCGCGGCCTCAGCCTCGCGCTGCTGGCCGGCCAGTCCGTCGGCCCCTTCCCGGTCGAGTTCCAGCGCCTCAGCTCCGGCTTCATCCCGGACATCTTCGGCACCGCCGGCTTCCACACCACCACGCTCGTGCTGTGCCTGGCCACCCCGGCGATCATGATCGGCTTCAGCGTTGCCGCCCGCATCCGCCGTCACCGCTTCGCCATCGAGCAGGAGCCGCTGGTCCTGTTCGTGCTGAAAAGCGCCGGGCTGTTCGCGGTGGTCGCCTATGTCGGCTGGCTGCTGTCCACCTACAAAGGGCTGCCGAACGTCCTCATCATCATGGCGCTGCTGATCGGCCTCTACGCCTTCGTCACCCGCGACACCACCATCGGCCGGCGCATCTACGCGCTCGGCGGCAACGAGAAGGCCGCCAAGCTGTCGGGCATCGATACCCGCCGCCTGTCCTTCTACACCTTCGTCAACATGGGCGTTCTCGCGGCGCTGGCCGGCCTGATCTTCGCCGCCCGCCTCAACACCGCCACGCCGAAGGCCGGCGTCTCGTTCGAGCTGGACGTGATCGCCGCCTGCTTCATCGGCGGCGCCTCGGCCTCGGGCGGCGTCGGCCGCGTGACCGGCGCGGTGATCGGCGCCTTCATCATGGGCGTGATGAACAACGGCATGTCGATCGTCGGCATCGGCATCGACTGGCAACAGGTCATCAAGGGTCTGGTGCTGCTCGCCGCCGTCTGCTTCGACGTCTACAACAAGGGCAAGGCCTGAGGCTTTCCGCCCCGACCGGACTTACCGCCATGACGCTCCCCACCCTCGGTCTCGTCGGCCTGGGCAAGATCGCCCGCGACCAGCACATCCCGGCCATTGCCGCCACCGGCCTGTTCGATCTCGCCGCCGTGGTCAGCCCGGATGGCATCGGCCCGGGCGACATAACCGGCGGCGTTCCGACCTTCCGCTCCCAGGCGGAGATGCTGGCGGCCCTGCCCCACCTCGACGCCGTGGCGCTCTGCACCCCGCCCGCCGTCCGCCATGGGCTGACGGTCGAGGCACTGCGGGCCGGCAAGCATGTGCTGATCGAGAAGCCGCCCGCCGCAACCCTGTCGGAGCTTCACGATCTGGTGGCGGAGGCCGACACCGCCCGCCGCACCCTGTTCACCGCTTGGCATTCGCAGTTCAACCCGGCGGTCGAGGAAACCCGCCGCCGGCTGGCCCACATTGTCATCCGCAGCGTCGCCATCACCTGGAAGGAGGATGTGCGGCGCTGGCATCCGGGCCAGGACTGGATCTTCGCGGCCGGCGGCTTCGGCGTCTTCGATCCCGGCATCAACGCCCTGTCGATCCTGACCGACATCCTGCCCGCCCCGGTCTTCGTCCGTTCCGCCGACCTGCATGTCCCGGCCAACCGCGACACCCCCATCGCCGCGACGCTGGAGATGAGTGCGGCCCCCGGTTCCCGCATCGGCCGCGTCACCGCCGATTTCGACTTCCTCCAGCAGGGCGAGCAGACCTGGTCCATCGTCATCGAGACCGATGGCGGACGCCTCGACCTCACCCATGGCGGCACCCGTCTGCTGGTGGACGGCGTTCCGGTCCTGGCCGAGCCCGACACCGAATACCAGCGCATCTATCGCCACTTTCACCGGTTGATCAGCGATGGGGCGAGCGACGTCGACGCCCGTCCGCTGTCGCTGGTTGCCGACGCCTGCATGGTCGGGCGCTGGCACCGCACCGACTCCTTCGACTGGTAGAAGGCCCCGGGAGAGGGTCCGGCAACAGGGAGGTCCCGCATGTCCATCGCCACCCGCGTGCAAATCGGCACCCGCATCGGCCACCGGATCACCGCCGGCAGCGCCGGAATCCTGCTGTTCCTCGCCGCCGTCGCCGGGGTGGGCATCAACGCCCTGTCGGAAACGGAGACGGTGGTGCGCCGCAACGGCATGCTGGCGGAACAGGCGGTCGATCTCGGCCGCATGCAGACGCTGATGCTGGACATGCGCCTGAAGACCACCGCCTTCCTGCTGAACGGCCACGACGAGGACGCCGATGCCGTCGCTTCGCTGGCGGCGGAGGCCGCAAGCCTCGTCGCCGCCGTCGACCAGCGCCTGTCCGGCAGCGGCGACACCGCCCGCCAGCAGGTGGCGGTCGAGCAGATGAAGGCCAGCGTCGCCCAGTACGGCGACAGCTTCGCCGCTGTCCGCGCCGCCCACGCCCAGCGCAGCGAAGCGGTGGCCGAGGTGGCGAAATACGGCTCTAAGCTGCAGACCATGCTCAGCACCATCCTGACCAACGCCAAGGGCAGCGGCAATGTCGAGGCGCTGAACCTCGCCGCCCAGGCGGCGATGCATGTCCAGGCCGCCCGCACCGTTGCCGCCCGCTTCCAGGGGGAGGGCACGGCCGGCCTCGCCACCGCCACCCGGACCGAGCTGAAGACCGCCGCCCAGAATGGCGACACCATGGCGAAGACGCTGACCGACCCGGCCCTGCGCGGGCTGGTCGCCGCCTTCCTGAAGACGCTCGACGCCTATGCCGCCGGCTTCGACCGGCTGGTGGAGACGACGCAGCGCCGCGATGGGCTGGTCACCGGCACCCTCACCCCGCTCGGCACCGCCATCGGCGAACAGGCGCGGACCCTGACCGACCAGGGCGTCGCCGACGAACATCAGTTGCGCGCCGGCACCATGTCCGACATCGCCGGCTATCGCAGTGCGATGGCGCTCGCCTCGGCCGCCGGCCTGATCCTCGGCCTTGCCGCGGCGGTGCTGATCGCCCGCAGCCTGTCGCGCCCGGTGGTCGCCATGACCGATGCCATGACCCGTCTGGCCGGCGGCGACCGCTCCGTCGCCATCCCCGGCCTGGACCGCCGCGACGAGATCGGCGGCATGGCCAAGGCGGTGCAGGTCTTCCAGGCCGGCCTGATCGAGGCCGACCGCATGGCTGCCGACAAGGCCGCCGAGCATGAGGCCCGCATCCGCCGGGGCGAACGCATCGACCGCCTGACCCAGGAGTTCGAGCGGATGGTGGAAAGCACGCTGGGCCGCGTCGCCAGCGCCGCCACCCAGCTGCAATCGACCGCCGACTCCATCCAGTCGACGACCGTCGAGACCAGCCGTCTGGCCAGCGACGCCGTCCGCAGTTCCGGCGAGACCACCGGCAGCGTCGAGACGGTGGCCGCCGCCGCCGAGGAACTCGCCGTCTCCATCGCCGCCATCAGCCAGCATGTCGCCCATAGCGCCCAAGTGACCGAACAGGCGGTCGGCATCGCCCGCGTCACCGACGAGACGGTGCGCAGCCTGACCGGCGTCGCCCGCCAGATCGGCGACGTGGTGCAGCTGATCGGCTCCATCGCCGCCCAGACCAACCTGCTGGCCCTGAACGCCACCATCGAGGCGGCGCGGGCCGGCGAGGCGGGGCGCGGCTTCGCCGTGGTGGCGAACGAGGTCAAGAGCCTCGCCGCCCAGACCGCCAAGGCGACCGAGGAGATCGAGACCCAGATCGCCGCCGTCCAGCGCGTCAGCAGCCAGGCGGCCGGCGCCATCACCGAGATCACCAAGGTGATCGGCGAGGTCAACGAGGTCTCCACCACCATCGCCAGCGCCATCGGCGAGCAGCGGGCCGCCACCCAGGAGATCAGCGGCAGCATCCAGCGCGCCGCCCGCGGCACCCAGGACGTCCGCGACCACATCACCGGGGTGACCCACGCCTTTCAGACCACCAGCGACGCCTCGCGTCAGGTCAAATCCGCCGCCGACGGCCTGTCCGGCGAGGCCGACGACCTGCGCGACTGCGTGTCGCGCTTCCTGGCCGACATGCGCGCGGCCTGAGCCAACCCAACCGATTCAACCCGACGGGACACATCCCAACTCCGGCGCCCAGCCATCCGCTCCGCGCCCCAACCTGAAACCGGTGTCGACATGTCCGATACGAAGACTCCCTTCCCCTCCGCCTCCGCCGGTTCAGCCCAGGATTCAGGGCGTCGGCTGCGGTCGCGCGCGTGGTTCGACAACCCCGCCAACCCCGACATGACCGCGCTCTATCTGGAGCGTTACCTGAACTTCGGCCTGACGCGGGAGGAGCTGCAGTCCGGCGCTCCGATCATCGGCATCGCCCAGACCGGATCCGACCTCAGCCCCTGCAACCGCCACCATCTGGTTCTGGCCGAACGCCTGCGTGAAGGCATCCGCACCGCCGGCGGCATCGCCATCGAGTTTCCCGTCCACCCGATCCAGGAGACCGGCAAGCGGCCGACCGCCTCGATCGACCGCAACCTCGCCTATCTCGGCCTCGTCGAGGTTCTGCACGGCTATCCGCTCGACGGCGTGGTGCTGACCATCGGCTGCGACAAGACCACCCCGGCCTGCCTGATGGCCGCCGCCACCGTCAACATTCCGGCCATCGCGCTGTCGGTCGGCCCGATGCTGAACGGCTGGTTCCGCGGCGAGCGTACCGGCTCCGGCACCATCGTGTGGAAGGCCCGCCAGATGATGGCGGCCGGCGAGATCGACTATCAGGGCTTCATCGAGCTGGTGGCGTCGTCGGCTCCCTCGACCGGCTACTGCAACACGATGGGCACCGCCTCCACCATGAATTCGCTGGCGGAGGTGCTGGGCATGCAGCTCCCCGGCTCCGCCGCCATCCCCGCCCCCTACCGCGAGCGTCAGCAGGCCGCCTACGAGACCGGCAAGCGCATCGTCGAGATGGTGCGCCAGGACATCAAGCCGTCCGACATCCTGACCCGCGACGCCTTCCTCAACGCCATCGTCGTCAATTCCGCCATCGGCGGCTCGACCAACGCGCCGATCCACATCAACGCCATCGCCAAGCACATCGGCGTGCCGCTGACGGTGGACGACTGGCAGACCCACGGCCTGGACGTGCCCTTGCTGGTCAACCTCCAGCCCGCCGGCGAATATCTGGGCGAGGACTTCCACCGCGCCGGCGGCGTGCCGGCCGTCGTCGCCCAGCTGATGACCAAGGGCCTGATCCGCGAGGACGCCCCCAACGTAAACGGCCACACCATCGGCGAGAATTGCCGCAACACCGAGATCCTCGACACCCGCGTCATCCACCCGATCGACGACCCGCTGAAGATCAACGCCGGCTTCGTCGTGCTGCGCGGCAACCTGTTCAACGCCGCCATCATGAAGACCAGCGTGATCTCCGACGAGTTCCGCGAGCGCTACCTGTCCAACCCGAAGGACCCGGAAGCCTTCGAGGCCAAGGTCGTCGTCTTCGACGGTCCGGAGGACTACCACCACCGCATCGACGACCCGTCGCTGGGCATCGACGCCTACACCATCCTGGTCATCCGCGGCGCCGGCCCGATCGGCTACCCCGGCGCGGCGGAGGTGGTGAACATGCGTCCGCCCGCCGACCTCATCAAGCAGGGCATCCATTCCCTGCCCTGCATCGGCGACGGCCGCCAGTCGGGCACGTCCGGCTCACCCTCCATCCTCAATGCCGCCCCGGAAGCGGCGGCCGGCGGCAACCTCGGCCTGCTGCGCACCGGCGACCGCGTGCGGATCGACCTGCGCCGCGGCAGCGCCGACATCCTGATCTCCGAAGCCGAACTGGCCGACCGCCGCGCCGCCCTGGAAGCCGCCGGCGGCTACCCCGCCCCGCCGTCGCAGACCCCGTGGCAGGAAATCCAGCGCGGCATCGTTGACCAGCTGGACGAGGGCATGGTCCTGAAGCCGGCGGTCAAGTACCAGCGCGTCGCCCAGACGATGGGGATCCCGCGCGACAATCATTGATGGAGCACCGGGGGCGCCTGTGCGCGCCCCCTCCTGCCCCACGCATCCCAGCAATGCCCCACCATTTCGTGTGACCTTTCACGCGCGCCCTTGACGTACGCCTCGCTTTGCCCACATAAGCCCTGACGAAACATTCGATCCCAGCCGTCCGACGGCCGCCGCCAAGGCGCCTCCGGCCGGGTCCCTCCCACCCCGAGATCCGCATCGACGAGCGATGCACGCCCGTCCGGCAGCGTCGAATGCCGGCTTATGTGAGACGTACGACAGAGGCATGACGTTTGATTCAAAGCGGCGCCGGATGGCGCCGAACAACCGCGCACGCAATCGCAACCCGCGTCCGCGTGATGATTTCGACGGCTCCCGCCCGACCGCCAACACGGTCCATGGCGGCGGCCCCACGGGCCCGGTTCCGGGCAAGGACGAGATCCTGTTCCTTCCGCTGGGCGGCTGTTCCCGCATCGGCATGAACATGGCGCTCTACGGTCACGCCGGCAAATGGCTGATCGTCGACGCCGGCGTCGCCTTCATGGGCGACGAGGCGCCGGGCATCGACAGCCTGATGGCCGATCCGACCTTCATCGAAGAGCGGATGCAGGACGTCGTCGGCCTCGTGGTGACCCATGCGCACGAGGACCATATCGGCGCGATCCACCATCTGTGGCCGCGCCTGCGCTGCCCGATCTATGCCAGCCCCTTCGCCTCCCACATCATCCGGGACCGGCTGAAGGAAAAGGGCGCGCACCGCGCCGCCAAGGTGCAGACCTTCGAGATCGGCGACACGCTGAACATCGGTCCCTTCCGGATCGAGACCATCGCCGTCACCCACTCGATCCCCGAACCGATGTCGCTGGCGATCCGCACGGCGGCCGGCACGGTCCTGCACACCGGCGACTGGAAGTTCGATCCCAACCCGCTGGTCGGCCGCAGCACCGATTTCGCCGCGCTGAAGCGTCTGGGCGACGAAGGGCTGCTCGCCATGATGTGCGACAGCACCAACGCCGACGTGCCCGGCTCGACCGGCTCGGAGGCCGACGCCCGCGCCGGCCTGATCGGCGCCTTCGCCGGCCGCTCCGGCGCCATCGCCGTGACCGGCTTCGCCTCCAACGTCGCCCGCATGACCGCGGTGGCGGAAGCGGCGGCGGCGGTCGGGCGCAAGGTGGTTCTGGTCGGCCGCTCCATGCTGCGCATGGAAAAGGCGGCGCAGGCCTGCGGCTATCTCGACCATGTGCCGGACTTCATGGATGTCCGCGAGGCCTCCTGGACCCCGCGCGACCACCTCGTGTTCCTGTGCACCGGCAGCCAGGGCGAGGAGCGTGCGGCGCTCAGCCGTCTGGCCCGCAACGAGCACCGCGACCTCTGGCTGGAAGAGGGCGACACCGTCATCTTCTCCGCCCGCGCCATCCCCGGCAACGAGGAGGCCCTGGCTGAAATCCATGAGCATCTGCGCGGCATGGGTGTCGAGATCGTCACCCCGGCCGATGCGCCGGTCCATGTCTCCGGCCACCCGAAGCGCGACGACCTCGCCCGCATGTACGGGCTGGTCCGCCCCCGCTTCGCCGTGCCGGTCCATGGCACCATCGAGCATATGGAAGCCCACGCCCGCCTCGCCCGCAGCTGCGGCGTCGAACGCGCGCTGGTTCCGGAGGACGGCGACATCCTGCGCATCGCCAAGGAAGGCACCCGCGTCATTGGCCGGATCGAGCCGAAGCGCCTCGCCAACACCGGGCGGGAGCTGATCGCCTGGATCCCGCCGGTGGCGGTGGACGCAGAGGAAGAGCGCGTCGCGGCCTGACCGCCGCCCCCGCCTCCCCTCTCCGAACGGACAAAGCGAACGGGTCCTGTGGAACACTCCACAGGACCCGTTCGCTTTTTACGACACCTGAACCGTCATTCGGCCGGGGTGGCGACCATCGGAACCTCGACGGCGCGGGCCTGGAGCAGTTCCTTCCACTTGCGGAAGGCGGCGATCAGGATGATGAAGCCCAGCACCAGCATGATGATCGAGATGCCGGCGTTGAAGGGGTTGTATCCCTTGGCCGCCTTGTTCAGATAGACGTTGGCGATCATCCAGTAGCCGGCGACGTTCACCGTCACGAACAGGTAGGCCAGCGGAACCAGGCAGGTCAGCATGTAGATCCGCTTCTGGGCCAGCCGCAGGATGATGGTGGCGCCGATGATGAGGCCGACCGAGGCCATCAGCTGGTTCGACACGCCGAACAGGGCCCAGACCGAGTTGATGTCGCCCGACGTCAGCAGATACCCCCAGGCCACGCAGGCGATGACGCTGGCGATGATCGAACCGGGGACCCAGTCCAGCCGCTTCATCGGGGCATAGACGTCGCCCAGCAGGTCCTGGATCAGGTAACGGGCGACGCGGGTGCCGCTGTCCACGGCGGTCAGGATGAACACCGCCTCGAACATCACGACGAACTGGAAGAAGTAGGAGGCGAGGCTGTTGAACCACGGCACGCGGGTGAAGATCTCGGTCATGCCGACCGCCAGGGTCACCGCACCGCCGGTCCGGCCATAGAGGTCGAGACCGATGTCCTGGCTCAGCCGCGGCAGGTCGACGACGTCCATGCCCAGGGCCTTGAAGGCGGCCGGCGCGGAGTTGATGGCGAAGTAATCGGCCGGATGCAGCGAGGTCGCGGCGATCAGCGCCATGACGCCGACCACGCATTCCGCCAGCATGCCGCCGAAGGCCACCGGACGGATGTCGCTCCACTTGTCGATCAGCTTGGGCGTGGTGCCCGACCCGATGAAGGCATGGAAGCCGGAGATGGCGCCGCAGGCGATGGTGATCGAGATGAAGGGCCAGACCGGGCCGTTCAGCACCGGGCCGCCGCCATGGATGAAGTCGGTCAGGGCGGGGAAACGGATTTCCGGATTGATGAAGACGACGCCGACGACCAGCGCGCCGAACACGCCGACCTTCATGAAGCTGGACAGGTAGCCGCGCGGGGTCAGCAGCAGCCACACCGGCAGCGCCGTGGCGAAGAAGGCGTAGACCGGCAGGATGACGGCCACCGTCTCGGCATGCAGCGTCAGCCAGTCGCCCAGCAGCGTGCCCTGGATGTAGGGGCCGGCGAAGACGGACGCGGCGATGGCGGCGATGCCGACCTGGGTCGCGCCCTTGGACGAGCCGGTGATCTTCTCGTAGAGGCCCAGCGCGATGGCGATCGGGATCGTCATGAACACCGCGAAGGCGCCCCAGGCGTTGCGTTCCAGCGCATGGACGACGACCATCGACAGGCCGGCCATGGTGATGGTGATGATGAACAGCATCGCCAGGCCGGTGCACCAGCCGGCCACCGGGCCGAGTTCGGCCTTGGCGACCTCGGACAGCGACTGTCCCTTGTGCTTCATCGAGGCGAACAGCACGACGGTGTCGTGCACGGCGCCGCCGATGACGCAGCCGATCAGCAGCCACAGGAAGCTCGGCAGATAGCCGAACTGGGCGGCCAGCACCGGACCGACCAGCGGGCCGGCGGCGGCGATGGCGGCGAAATGCTGCCCGGCATTCACCCACTTCTTGGTGGGCACATAGTTACGGCCGTCCGCCAGCATGTGGGACGGGGTGACTTCCGAATCGTCGGCACGGAGAACCTTGCGCACGAAGAACACGCCGTAAAAGCGGTAGCAGAGCGCAAGAATGCAGAGTGTCGCGATCACAAAGGTTAGGGCGTGATCCATGACGGCTCTCCTGAGAAGGATATGCCGCCGGTGTACGCCTGCCGCTTAGCCTAGTGTGGTGGAATGCCGCGAGCGGCAGCCAGGACGTGCTAAGCGGCAGCCGGCAAGGGGCGAGCGGCGACGCTCAAGCCCCCAGCCGACGCCACGCCCGCCACCCGTTATCAGAATCAGCGGTGCCTGAGAGACGGTGGTCGTCCGAAGGATCTCCTTATCGCGGCGAAACGGTCATGCGGAGCGCGGGAGGGCGGGCTTCCCCTGCGGTTCCGCGGCGGCGGCGCCCAGATGGGGCCTCAGCATCAGGACGAGCGGAACGATCAGGGCGGCGGTCGCCGCCGAGGCCAGCACGCCGGTCGTCTGGCTGCTGTGATCGGCGATTGCACCGTAGAGGATCGGGGCCAGCCCGCCGGAACCGATGACGCTGGTGTAGAAGACTGCGAAGGCCCGGCCGGTGTCGCCGTTGGAAAGCTCCGGCACGGTGCCGTAAAGCACCGAAGAGGTGCCGTTGAGCACGATGCCGAGCAGCGGCAGCAGGACGAGCGTCGGCGTCAACGCCGTGAACAGCGTCGCCGCGATCAGCACGGCCGTGGCGGCTTCGGTCACCATGACGCTGCCGACGACGCCCAGCCGTTCCCCGAGCAGGCTGCATGTCGCCTTACCCAGTGCGCCGCCGATGAACAGCAGGGCGAGGGCCAGTCCGACCGTCGCGGTGTCGCCGCCCTGACCATGGATGAGGAAGGGCAGAAACAGCAGATATCCCATGCGGGTCGCCGTATCGAGCGCACCGATCACCGTCAGGATGCCGAAGCCGCCGCGGCCTTGGCCCGCCTTGGTCCTCGTCTTTGCGGCCCTGGCGATGGGAACCGCCGGCGCCAGCGGCAGCAAGGCAAGCGACACGACGAGTCCGATCGCCGCCATCAGCCCCAGCACCGGCTGCCAGCCGAGCGTCGGCAACAGCAGCGCGACGAGCGCCGGCAGGGCGGCTTTCCCGAGATCGCCCGAGAAATTGTAGATGCCGAGCGGACGCCGCGATGCCGATCCGTAACTGACGGTGACGAGCATCGAACCGCAGGGGTGCTGGATGCTCGATCCGATGCCGGCCACGACGAGGCCGACGCACAGACCCGGCAAGCCGAACGGCAACGCCATGATCAGCAAGCCCGCCGCCGCGAGGACAGTCGACAGGATCAGCGCCGCCCGCGGCGACAGGCCGCGAAGGGCGCGATCGGCCGGGATTTGCAGTCCTCCCATCGTTCCGGAATAAAGGGCGCGGATGACGGCAAGCATCGCATAGGAAAGACCGAACTGCGCCTGCCACACCGGCAGGAAAACATAGAGGGCGTCGGTGTACCCGTCATGCAGCGCATGGGCAAGGCACGCGCTCGTCAGGCTTTTCTTCTTCTCTGTCCACCATTGTCTCGGATTCATCTTCGCTGGCTTTCCCGGAGGCGCCACAGGCATTGCCCGGCTGGTCTCATTGCGAAGGCATGCTATACGTGTGAAAATTCAGCGACTAGCATGCTTTGATTCACGCATACCGTTCCTTTTCCTCACGGATCGCCCCCAGGGATCGCTCATGCGCCGCCTTCCTCCCCTGAACGCCCTGCGCATTTTCGAGGTCGCCGCCCGGACCGGCAGCTATGCCGAGGCCGGGGCCGAACTCGGCCTCACCCATGGCGCGGTGAGCCGTCAGATCGCCACGCTCGAAGGCTGGCTCGGGCAGAGGCTCTTCGTGAAGGACGGGCGCCGCATGGTCGCGACGCCGATGGCGAGGATCTTCGCCGCCGAGGTCGGCCTTTCCTTCGACCGGCTGGCCGTCGCGGCGGAAGCCTGCGGCCGGCCCGACGCGCGCCGCATCCTGCGTGTCAGCGCCCCGACCAGCTTCGCGATGCGCTGGCTGATCCCGCGGCTCAGCCGCTACCACGCCGACCATCCGCAGGTCGAAGTGGCGGTTACGACGGTTTCGACCGTGCTTGAGGAGTTACGCGGCGGCGTCGACGTGGCGATCCGGCGAGGGGCCGCGCGGGAGCATGTTTGGCCCCAGCATCGCGTCGTTCCGGTGCTGGACGATGTGGACACGCTGATCATGAGCCCGGCGCTGTTCGCCCAACGGCCGATCATGAGGCCCGCCGACATCGAGGGGCACACCCTGCTCGCGAGCGAAACCCGTCCGGGCGATTGGACCGGCTGGCTCGAGGCGGCAGGGCTCCAGCATCTTGCCGGGCATCCCCGCCAGATCTTCGATCACTTTTACGTAACCCGCCAGGCGGTGGAGGACGGGCTTGGCATCGGGATCGGCCCGTTGCCGATGCTGGACATCGACGTCGCCAGCGGAAGGCTGATGACGCCACTGCCCGAGATCCGGGTTCCAAGGACGGGGTACGTCGCCCTCGTTCCACGTCAGGCCGATACGGGAAAGCTGGTTGCCGGCTTCGTCGACTGGCTTGTCAGTGAGGCGCGAGGGCCACGGTGACCGCCCGGGCCGGTAGGATGCCCCGGAACCGCTCAAGCCCCGGAATCCGCCGCTCAAACGGTCAAACCGCCGCTCGCCGGAAACCGGCCCCGTGCGTGCGGCAACGGCGCTAACGTGGGACGTCCCACAACGCCGACTCCCGCCAGAGGTCTCCGATGGACACTCCCTGCCCCCGCACTCCCCTGCGCACGGTCCTCGCCAACCTGCGTCGCCTGTTCAACGACGACTCCTATGACCGCTACCGCGAGGCCCAGGCGCGCCTCGCCCCGGAGGAGGAGCCGCTCGACGAGCGGTCTTTCAAGGCCCGGCAGATCCTGATGACTCTGGGACGCGGCTGCTGCGGGCGGTAGCCCCCTCCCCTGCTCCAGGGCTTCCCCCGGGCCCCGCCTCCGGGTTCAGCCCCGGCATCCGCGCCCGGCTGCCGCTGCGTTCGGAATAGGCGCGGGTCAACTCCGCGCCGAACAGGAAGATCACCGCCGAATAATAGACCCACAGCAGGATCAGCACGAAGGATCCGGCCGCGCCATAGACCGACACCACGCCGCTGGTGGCGATGTAGAAGCCGATCAGGAACTTGCCGACCGCGAACAGGAAGGCGTTGGCCGCCGCCCCCAGCCACACGTCGGTCCAGCGGATGTAGGTGTCGGGCAGGATGCGGTAGATCATCGCGAACAGCCCGGTCAGCACCGCCCAGGATGTCACCATGTCGACCAGCCACAGCAGCGACGGCATCGCCGGCAGATAGCCGGCGGCCCAGCGGCCGGCCGCCGCCAGGGCGGCGCTGACCACCAGCGAGACGATCAGCAGGAAGCCGATGGCGCCGATCAGCGCCAGCGCCTTCAGCCGCACCCGCACCAGCCATGTGATGGTCGATTCCTGCGGCGCCGCCACGCGCCAGATGCGGTTCAGCGCGGTCTGCAGCTCGACGAAGACGGTCGTGGCGCCGACGATGATCGTGCCGATGCCGATGACGCTGGCGACGATTCCGGTCTCCCGCTCCCCGGCCCGTGCGATCATGCCCTGCACCGTCTCCCCGGCATCGTGCCCGACCAGGGCGGTCAGCTGGTCGACCAGCGCGCCGCGCGCCGCCTCGTCGCCGAACACCAGCCCGGCCAGCGCGATCACCAGGATCGCCAGCGGCGCCAGGGAGAAGATGGTGTAGAAGGCGATGGACGCCGCCATGCTCATCGCGTCGTCGTTCATCCAGCCATAGGCCGCATCGACCACGATCCCCCACCACCGCCGCACGCCTGCCATCGCCGCCCTCCGTCCCGGATCCTCCCTTCGGTAACACCGGCAACGACCGTTCCATCCCGCCCTACCCGCTCCGCCGGTTGCCGTGATAGGAAGAAGGCACCAGTGGCCGGGCAGCAATTCACGGCCCTACCCGCGTCACATCCACTGCAAGGCAGGAGATCCGCCCGGTGTCGCAAAAGGTGATCGGCCTGATCGGGGGCATGAGCTGGGAAAGCTCCGCCGAATATTACCGCATCGTCAACGAGGGCGTCCGCGATCGGCTGGGCGGGCTGCGCTCGGCGCGCTGCCTGATGTGGTCCTTCGACTTCGCGGAGGTCGAGGCGTTGCAGCATGCCGGCCGCTGGGACGACGCCACCGCCCTGATGATCGACGCCGCCCGCCGGCTGGAGCGCGGCGGCGCCGACTTCCTGGTGATCTGCACCAACACCATGCACCGCATGGCGGACGAGGTGCAGGCCGCCGTCGCCATCCCGCTGCTGCACATCGCCGATCCCACGGCAGAGCGTATCCGCGCCGCCGGCCACCGCCGCGTCGGGCTGCTCGGCACCGCCTTCACCATGGAACAGGATTTCTACAAGGGCCGGCTGGTCGACCGCCACGGGCTGGAGGTGCTGATCCCCGACGAGGCCGACCGCGCCACCGTCCATCGCATCATCTATGAGGAACTGGTCCAGGGCCGCGTCGAGGCCGCCTCCCGGCAGGCCTACCGCGAGGTCATCGCCCGGCTGGTGGAGCGCGGCGCGGAGGCGGTCATCCTCGGCTGCACCGAGATCATGCTGCTGGTGAAGCCGGAGGACAGCGCCGTTCCCCTGTTCGACACCACCGCCATCCATGCCGAAGCGGCGGTGGAGCGGGCAATCGCCGGCTTCACCCCATCCCCAGCCGTTCCTTGAGTGCCCCCAGGAAGCGGCGGCTGACCGGCACCGCATGGCCGCCGCTGGTCTGAATCTCCGCCAGCCCGCCGTCGACGAAGCGGATTTCCCGAATGCGGTCCGGGTTGACCAGATGCTGGCGGTGGCAGCGGAACAGCGTGCTCTTTTCCTGGATGGTGTGCAGGGTCAGTTCGGTGAAGCGCTCCTGCCCGTCCTCTCCCACCACATAGACGCCGGCGGGACGGGAGACGACATACTCGACATCGGCCAGCTTCATCAGGGTGATGCGGTTGACCCCGGTGCAGGGGATGTGGCGCAGCTCCGCCGCCCCCGGCAGCACGCCGACCTCCTGCGGGGCGCGCTGTCGGCGCAGGCGCTGCAGGGTCTTCTCCAGACGCGCCGGGTCGGCCGGCTTCAGCAGATAGTCGAAGGCATGTTCCTCGAAGGCCTGGACGGCATACTCGTCATGGGCGGTCAGGAAAACGATGCGCGGCATCCGCTCCGGATCGAGCATGCTCAGCATCTCCAGTCCGCTGACCCGCGGCATCTGGATGTCGAGGAAGACCACGTCGGGCGCCTGCCGGTTGATGGCGCCGATCGCCTCGATGGCGTTGGCGCATTCGCCGACGATGCGGATGTCGGCGGCCTCCTCCAGCATGCGGCGCAGCTCCTCGCGCGCCAGCGGTTCGTCATCGACGATCAGGACATTCATGGCGGCCATCATGCGGGCACGGTTTCCTCAAGCGGCAGGCGCAAAGTGACGCGGGTGACGGCATCGGGCTCGCAGGCGACCGAAACACCATAAGCCTCACCGTAGCGGTTGCGGATGCGGCGGTCGACGATGGTCATCCCCAGCCCGTCGCCGCCCGGCTTCGCCTCGTACAGCCCGGCATTGTCCTCCACCGACAGCAGCAAATCGCCGCCCTCCCGCCGGGCGGCGATGCGCACCCGGCCGTCGCCCAGAAGCTGAGCCGTGCCGTGTTTGATCGCGTTCTCCACCAGCGGCTGGAGCGAGAAGGCCGGCAGCCGGGCGGAACGCAGCTCGTCCGGCACCTCGATCTCCACCGCCAGCCGCCCGGTGAAGCGCGCCAGCTCGATCTGCAGATAGGCGCTGACATGCTCGACCTCGTCGGCCAGCGTCGCCATCTGGCTCGGGCGCTTCAGGTTCTTGCGGAAGAAGGTCGACAGGTTCTGCACCAGCTGCCGCGCCCGTTCCGGATCGTTGCGGATGACGGCGGAGATGGTGTTCAGCGCGTTGAACAGGAAATGCGGGTTGACCTGCGCGTGCAGCAGCTTGATCTCCGACTGCGCCAGCAGCGCCTTCTGCTGCTCGTAGCGGCCGGCCAGGATCTGGTTGGACAGCAGCCGCGCCACGCCCTCCCCCAGCGTTCGGTTGATGGTGGAGAAGATCTTGGTCTTCGGCTCGTACAGCTTGATGGTGCCGATCACCCCGCCCTCCTCGCCCACCAGCGGGATCACCAGCGCCGCCCCCAGCCGGCAGCCCGGACTGATCGAGCAGCGATAGGCCACCTCGTTGCCATCGGCATAGATGACCTGGTTGCTGGCGATCGCCTGATGCGTCTGCCTTGAGCTGATCGGCGTGCCCGGCAGATGGTGGTCGTCGCCGATGCCGATGAAGGCCAGCAGCTTCTCGCGGTCGGTGATGGCGACGGCGCCGACGCCGGTCTCCTCATAGATGATGCGGGCGACGCGGGTGCTGTTCTCGCTGTTGAAGCCGCCGCGCAGCACGCCGTCGCAGCGCGCGGCGATCTTCAGCGCCTTGGCGGAAAAGGCGCTGGACTGCTTCTCGTCCAGCACGCGGCGTTCCAGCAGGATGCGCATGAACAGCGCCGCGCCCAGCGTGTTGGCGACGATCATCGGCGCCGCCACCACCTCGACCAGATGCACCGCCGCCTCGAACGGCCGGGCCACCGCCAGGATGATCAGCATCTGCACCACCTCGGCCACGAAGGTGACGGCGCCGACGCGCAAGGGGTTGAACAGCGGCTCGATCCGGCCCTGCCGCACCATGTGGCGGTGGACCAGCCCGCCGATCAGCCCCTCCGCCATGGTGGAGATGGCGCAGGCCAGCGCCGACATGCCGCCCAGCGAATAGCGGTGCAAGCCCCCGGTCAGCCCGACCGCCAGCCCCACCGACGGCCCGCCGAAGATGCCGCCCAGCACCGCCCCGATGGCGCGGGTGTTGGCGATGCTGTCGTCGACGTGCAGGCCGAAATAGGTGCCCATGATGCAGAAGATCGAGAAGATCGCGTAACAGGCCAGCTTGTGCGGCCAGCGCACCGTCACATGGGTCAGCGGCAGGAACAGCGGCGTGCGGCTCAGCAGATAGGCGATCACCAGATAGACGCACATCTGCTGAAGCAGCGAGAGGATCAGGGTGAAGGGTTCGACTGGCATGGCGGTATTCCCGGCGGCGGCTCGGAGCAATGATGGCCGCTCGCCGCCATCCTACACCGGCCGGGCATCCCCGCCGATGAGACATCCTTGCATCCCTACCCCAGGCCCCGACCCCACCCCGGCGCGGGCGCTCAGCGCCGCCGCGGTGCCGGATGCAGCAGCGCCATTTCCGGCGTCACCGACTGCCGCATCGCCGCCTCCCACTCGCTCATGATGACGAAGCGCAGGCCGCGTCTCTCCCCCTCCTCCAGGATCGCCGGCAGCGCCGCGACGGTCGCCGCCTTGGTGCTGTGCATCAGCACGACCGCGCCCGGCTCCAGCCGTTCGGTGATCCGGTGGCGGATCACGTCGGCACCGCTGTCCTTCCAGTCCTGACTGTCGGCGGTCCACAGCACCGTCGCCATGCCATGCCGGCGCGCCAGCGCCGCCAGCGCGTCGTCCACATCGCCGAAGGGCGGCCGGAACCACGTCGCCGTCACCCCGACCGCCGCCAGCGCCTTCTCCGCCTGCGCGATGTTCCACTCGCGCTCCGCCGGCTTCAGGTCGGTGGTCATCGGGTGGGTCTGGGTGTGGCTGCCGACCTCGTTGCCGGAGGCCGCGACCAGCCGGGCGATGTCGTGATGCGCCGGGATCTTGGCGCCGATGTAGAAGAAGGTCGCCTTCGCCCCATGCGCCCGCAGGATGTCGAGGATGTGCGGATCATTGGCATCCGGCCCGTCGTCGATGGTCAGCGCCACCACCCGCGCCTGCGGCAGGGTGCGGTCGACCTGATCGAGGTCGAGGTCCGATCCGGGGATCAGATGCTCCGTCACGAAGGGAGCGGCGCCATGGGTGGCGGCATAGCTGCGCTGGCCGGCCATGGCCGAAACGGGCAGGGCGAGCAGGGCCGCCGCCAGCGGCAGGACGGCACGGCGGAACAGGGTCATCATCGCGGGCGCACATGGAAAAAGCCGGAGCCGCACCCCTCCCTTCGAAAGGGGTAGGGTGTGACAGAAGGCCGAGCATTGCTCCCGTCGCGGACGGCGGACAAGCGATATCTTGGGGACCCTGGCCGGAGGTCCGCTTAGGCCCCGAAACGCCCCTTGTTCGCTTCCCGCAGCAGGTTCTTCTGCACCTTTCCCATGGCGTTGCGCGGCAGCTCGTCGACGAAGGCCACCGCCTTCGGCACCTTGAAGTTCGCCAGCTGCTCCCTGCAGGCGCCGATCACCGCCGCCTCATCGACCGCAGCGCCCGGCCGGCGCAGCACCACCGCCATCACCGCCTCGCCGAAATCCGGGTGGGGGATGCCGATCACCGCCGATTCCACCACGCCGTCGATGCCGTCGATCACCGTCTCCACCTCCTTGGGGTAGACGTTGAAGCCGCCGGAGATCACCAAATCCTTGGCGCGGCCGATGATGTGGACATAGCCGCGCTCGTCGATCCGGCCGACATCGCCGGTGATGAACCAGCCGCCGGGGCGGATCTCCTGCGCCGTCTTCTCCGGCATCCGCCAATAGCCGGAAAACACGTTCGGCCCCTTCACCTCCAGCACGCCGATCCCGCCCTCCGCAACCGGCTCCCCCGTCTTCTCGTCGGCGACCCGCACCGACACCTCGGGCAGGGGGAAGCCGACGGTGCCGGGGATGCGGTCGCCGTCCAGCGGGTTGGAGGTCAGCATGCCGGTCTCCGTCATGCCGTAACGCTCCAGGATGGCGTGGCCGGTGCGCTCCTTGAACTCCCGATGGGTGTCGGCCAGCAGCGGGGCGGAGCCGCTGATGAACAGCCGCATATGCGCCGCCGCCTCCGGCGTCAGCCGCGGATCGGCCAGCAGGCGGGTGTAGAAGGTCGGCACGCCCATCATCACCGTCGCCCGCGGCAGCAGGCGGAACACGGCGTCCGGATCGAACTTGCCCAGGAACAGCATGCCGGTGCCGTTCATCAGCACGCAGTTGGTGGCGACGAACAGGCCATGGGTGTGGAAGATCGGCAGGGCGTGCAGCAGCACGTCGTCGGGCCGGAAGCCCCAGATGCGGTGCAGGGTGGCGGCGTTGGAGGACAGGTTTCGGTGGCTCATCATCGCCCCCTTCGACCGTCCCGTGGTGCCGGAGGTGTAGAGGATCGCCGCCAGATCGTCCGCCGCGCACGCCACCGTGTCGAACTGCGGATCCAGCCCCGCCGCCCGGTCGGCCAAGCTGCCGTCGCCACCGGTCCCCAGCGTCAGCAGCGTGCCCACCCCGGCGCCCGTCGCGGTGTCGGCCAGCGCCGCCTCGTTGCCCGGCGTGCAGACGAAGACCTTCGGCTCGGCATCGCCCAGGAAATAGCCGACCTCGACCTTCGTATAGGCGGTGTTCAACGGTAGATAGGCGGCCCCCACCCGCAGGCAGGCGAGATAGAGGAAGACCGCCTCCGGCGATTTCTCCACCTGCACCGCCACGCGGTCGCCCTTGGCGACGCCCAGCTCCGCCAGCAGCCGGGCATAGCGGCCGCTGATCTCCATCAGGTCGCGGTAGCTGTAGCGGCGGCCGGACTCCAGCTCGATGAAGCTGCTGTCGGCATCGGCGGGAAAGCGTGCGGCGGCGATGTCGAAGAAGTTGTCGCTCATTCTGGTCGGACCCCTGCAAAACGGTCCGCCCATCATACACGGCAATGGGGCAGGGGAGCAGCGTAACGCGGGGATTGTGGGACGTCCCACATCCGCACTTCCGGATCACCGGCACGAACAGCCGCCGAAATTCTCAACTCCGGCAGCCCTCCATCACCATTAACTCTCCCGTCCGCGAAAAATGTGCGCCCACCCGATTATTTCCGGTGGAAACCCTTGAAGTGCTCGCGTAAGCACGAGTCACGGCGCGGGAAAATCAACGAACAAACACAACCTACCGCGCCGGACATGCCCACCCCGCCCCGGCAGCGCCGCCGGACGATACAGGAGACGGAGCGAATGACGGCCAAAGACCCCAACAAGAGTCCCCCCTGCTTCGACTGCGCGACCAACGCCACCCAGCGGCTGGACGAGATGTTCATCGCCATGGGCCAGATGAAGCGCATCGCGCTGGGCCAGAAGCCGGCGGAACGCGCGGTGTTCCGCAAGCTGCACGGGGCCGCCCATGGTCGTCTGGTGATGGACCCCAACCGGCCGGAGGCGCTGCGCGTCGGCGTCTTCGCCAAGGACGAGTTGCCGGCCTGGGTCCGCTTCTCCAGCGACACCAGTCCGACTTCGCCCGATCTGGGTTCGACGCTCGGCATCGGGCTGAAGGTCTGGGGCGTCGACGGGGTCAACGCGCTGGGCGAGACGGGCGACGTCGCCGACTTCATCATGCAGAACTTTCCCGTCTTCTTCGTCGACAACGCGGAGGAGATGTGCGAGTTCACCTATGCCGGCACGGTCCTGAAGGACTATCCCGGCTATCTCAAGAAGCATCCGAAGACCGACGACATTCTCAACGCCATGTCGGCCCAGGTCGACGGCAGCGTTCTGACCACTCAATATTGGGCGATCCTGCCCTTCGCCTTCGGCCCCGACCATTACGCCAAATACTCGCTGGTGCCGGAAACGCCGCCGCCCGGCCATCCGGCGGTCAATGTCCCGACCGACGACAAGAACTACCTCGCCACCGACCTCGCCAACCGGCTGCTGGAGGACGACTACCGCTTCACCTTCATGGTGCAGGTGGTGCCGAAAAGCGCCGGCTATCCGCTGGACAAGGCGACGGAGGAATGGCCGACCGACCAATACCCCTACCAGCCGGTGGCGACTCTGGTCCTGCCGAAGCAGGATGTCTGCGCCCGCGGCCAGGGCGACTATGGTCAGGAGCTCGCCTTCAACATCTGGCGCACCCCGGTGGAGCAGGCGCCGCAGGGCAGCATCGCCGCGGTGCGCAAGGTGGTCTACAACCACGGCGCCGACGTCCGCCATCAGGCCAACGGCCAGCCGCTGCAGCAGCCGACGCAGCCCCGCGACCAGGCGCCGCCGCTCCCCAAGGACGACTGCATCGTCAAGGCGGTGATCTACCCGCCCATCGGCGTCGCCCGCATCGGCAACGCGCCGGAGGGCTATGTCGTCGGCCCCGAGGTGCCGAACCCGAAGCCGCTGATGGCCGGCGACGACCCGGCACGGAATCCCTACCGTGACGCTGAGGGCCGGCTTCTGCCGCAGGCGGCGCGCTTCCGCATCTATGGCGTCAACGCCATGGGCCGGATCGTCCGCGAGCTGACCGCCGCCGACAGCGGCGCCGACATCACCTGGAAGGTCCACCTCGCCAACAAGAAGTCGGCCTGGTACGGCTTCCAGCTGGCGCTCGACATTCCGGAAGCGGCGTCGGCCGACCCGACCACGCTGCGCAACCCGACCGTCGCCGACCGTCAGGCGCTGGTGCTGGACGCCGGCGAGCATGCCATCCACGCCGGCCACGGCCGCCAGAGCCACGAACTGGTCGCCGGTAAGTTCATGCACCAGGGTGAGCCGGTCTATCTCGGCCGCATGTGGTGCGAGAAGGGCGACCATCGCCTGCTGGTCACCGGCGGGCGCGGCAAGTCGGCCTCCTACAACGGCACCAAGGCGATCACCTTCGGCAACAACGAGGGCTGGCACGACGACACCTCCGACGGCCCGGTCGATGCGGTGGTGAAGCTGAACGGCATGGAACTGCCGGTCACCCCCGCCTGGATCGTCGTCGCCCCACCGAACTACGGGCCGCAACGCAAGTCGGTGCGCACCATGTGGGACCTGATGCGCGACGTGGCGATCCAGGCCGGAACCCTGCCGAAGCCCACCCGCCCGTCCTTCACCCACGACATCTACCCGGTGTTCGAGCGGATGACCGGGCTGCAATGGGTCAATGCCGGCTTCGCCGCCGGATTCGGCTGGAACTCCGCCAACGACTTCACCAAGCCGGAGTGGATCGCGCGGCTCAGCGACCGCAGCCTCGCCAACCAGGAAACCCGCCGGGTGCTGAAGAACTCCTTCCGCCACGACGCGGTCGACAGCTGGTCGCCGACGCCCTGGCCCTGGGTCTATGGCGACGCGATGAACATCCCGCCGGCCGAGACGCCGCGCCAATACACCTCGCTGACCCAGACCCAGCTGGAGTTCCTCGACCAGTGGGTCGCCGGCGATTTCGACGATGATTGGGGCAAGGTCCCGGTCTACACCGACTTCGATCAGGTCCCGCTGGACGAGCAGGGCGACGTGCTGACCCGCGCCGCGATGGACTTCTGCCTCGCCGACGCCTTCCATCCCGGCTGCGAGATGACATGGCCGGTACGTGCCGCCACCATGTATATGGAGCCGTTCCGCTTCGCCCATGCGCCGAAGGGCTGGGTCGAGCCGGGTCTGGGCGCCATCCTGTCCAGCGACACCGTGACCATCCCCAACGGCCCGCTCTATGGCCAGCTTCCCGGCGGCATCACCCGCTGGATGGCGGTGCCGTGGCAGACCGACACCGGCAGCTGCCGCTCCGGCTATGATCCCAGCTACGACCCCAACGTCCCGACCTTCTGGCCGGCCCGTGTGCCGAACGAGGTGCTGACCCGCGAGAACTACGACATCGTGATGGACGCCGCCCAGCCAGCCCAGGTGCGTCTGGCCGCCTTCGCCAACCGCGCCGCCTGGGTGGCGCCGCTGGGCACCACCAGCTACACCGACCAGATCAACAACATGATCCATCACTTCGATCATCTCGGCGTGGTCGAGGTCAATCCCGGCCCGACCGATCCGGAAGGCGCCAAGCTGTTCCCGCCGTTGATCGAGGTGGAGGACCAGCACATCCCGATCCCCGACGTGGACGACACGGTGGACACCAAGGCCGTCCGCACCGCCCACCGCACCCTGTCCACCAAGGCGCCGGCCCCGTCGGGCGGCGGGGCCGGGCTGCGGGCGACCCAGCCGGTCGACCTCAGCCGGATCGACAAGGTCCGCCGCTTCCCACGCGGACTGCGGTGATCCGGACGGGCATGATCGAAGCGGATGCGGTCGTGGTGGGGGCAGGCCCCGCCGGGACCGCCTTCGCCCTCAACCTCGCGCCGCTGCACCGGGTGCTGGTGCTGGACCGGCGGGCCGGCCCCGCCGTCCGCATCGGCGAATCGCTGGTCCCGGCGGCGCGCCGGCTGCTGACCGACATGGGTCTGTGGGACACCTTCCTCACCGAAGGCCATTCCCCCTGCCATGGCGGCCGGTCGGTGTGGGGCGGGCCGCTGCCGGTCGAGGCCGACAATCTGCGCGACCTCGACGGGCCGGGCTGGCATCTCGACCGCGGCCGGTTCGACGGCTGGCTGCGCCGGGTGGCGGCCTCACGCGGCGCCGCCCTGCTGGTCCCGGCCCAGCCGCTGTCGGTGAGCAGGGCAGGGGAGGGCTGGCTGCTGGAGGTGGAGACCGCCGGCCGCCGCCTTCCCGTCCACGCCCGCCTGCTGGTCGATGCCGGCGGGCGCGGCTCGCCGCTCGCCAAGCGTTTCGGTGCCCGGCGGGCGGTGGCGGACCGGCTGGTCTGCGGCTGGGTCCATGGCCGGGACGCCCCCGGCCGCCAGTCCGGCCTGACCTGGATCGAGGCGGAGCCGGACGGCTGGTGGTACAGCGCCCCGCTGCCCGAAGGCCGCCGGGTGGTCGCCTTCCACACCGACGCCGACCTGCCCGCCGCGGCGGATGCCCGCGACACCGCATCGCTGCTGCGCCGGCTGTCCGGCTGCTCCGTGCTTTCGGACTCGTTGCGCGCCTGCGGCTTCGAACCGGACAGGCAGGGAGAGGGGAGGGGCGGCTTCTGCGCCGCCCACAGCAGCAGCCTGTCCCCCGCCTCGGGCGAGGGCTGGCTGGCGGTCGGCGACGCCGCACTGGGCTTCGACCCGCTGTCGTCGCAAGGCATCTTCAACGCGCTCTACACCGGCCTGGCCGCGGCGGAGGCCGCCGACCGCCACCTGTCCGGCGATCTTACGGCCTTACCCGGCTACGCCGCCAGCCTCGCCCCGATCCGCGACGCCTACCGCGCCCATCTGCGCGCCTGGTACGGCCTGGAACGTCGCTGGCAGGACCGTCCCTTCTGGAGGCGGCGACTGGTGGAGTAGAGATGGGCGGATGGAATTGTGGGACGTCCCACATCGCCCATTTACCACCCGCCTCCAAGCTCCCGCACCAGATCGACCAGCGCCCGCAGCCCCGGCAGCAGGTAGCACCTGCCTGCTCGCCCCGCGCAGCCTCTTCGCCGGGATCGAGGCGCTGACCGGGGCAGCGGTCGAGGCGGTGCGAAAGCACAGGCGGCGACGCCCCAACGCAACTCACGAAGGTTTCGCTGTCAATTCGTCAAATGGCTGCTATAGCCGATCTGCACTTTAAGACTAATCCAAAGACAGGCAGAGCAATGCCTCGGACACATTGCGCACCAAATTGTACGAAAGAAAAACCTACGGAGGTATGAGCGCGGGCGCAGTTATGTGACGGTTGCGTGCCCATTACATCAAGGCATAAACTTCTCGCACGGAATAAGCTGTATCCACATACCAGCGTGCTATCGGGGGGGGACAACGTGTCTTACGTCGGAGAGCCGTACGAGTACGATGTCTTTGTAAGCTATGCCCGGGCCGAGAAGGAAACTGGAGCGCCGCTCCTGATGAATTGGAGTCAGCACGTAGCGCGTACGCTAAGAATGCAGCTTGCCTCTGTGCTCAACAAAAATCCGAATTTACAATTCCAAGACTCTCTGGACCAGGACCACCTCCGCTCCGGTGAGCATCTGTCCGATGTTTTTCAGGACAGAATCCGACGATCTGCCGTGATGCTGATCATGATGAGTCCCTATTACGTGACAAGTACCTGGTGCCGAGAGGAACTTGCATGTTTCTTCGACCAAACCAGGAAGGACGGACGCAATTTGGCGCAGCACTGCGTCGTGCTCCTGCTCGGGCCGGTCCCCGATACCGATTGGCCCGAGGAACTGAAAGATCGGATGGGTAAACCGGTCTTCTACCGCGACTACGTGGACGATGCGACCGAGTTGCCTATAGGAATCATGAATCACTCGGATCCGACACTGACGGAGACCACCCGAAGCACGTTCATCGAAATCAAGGAAAAGCTCAGGGAAATTCATCGCAGAACTCAGGCTCGGCGTGACTACCAAGAGAGGCAGAAGCCACCGAATGACGTCGTCCTGTATTTGCAGGCTGATCCAGAGGACATAGATCCCTGGACAGCCGTTCGTACGACACTGATGAATCACGCCATCGTCAATCCAGAAAGCCTGCCGACGAGCAGCGGAAACGCCTCCCCCTTACACACTTTGCGCGATCAACGTTTGCTGGAGTACGCACAATGTGACGGGATGGTTCTTCTCCGGGCTCGGAACGAAAACACGCTGCGCATTCAGGTCATGTCCGCCTTCAAGGATCGCCAGCGACTGCATCAGAAAGAGCGGGTGAATCTCCCCTGGGTGATCGTCGACAAAGTCGGCGGTCCGTTGCCCATCGCAGACACCTATCAGGTGCCCCGAGTGGAAACGAGCTTACCCGATTGGGGCCGGACCGGGTTATATCGGAACTTGGCATCGGCACCGACCGCGGCGACGGTGCCCCATGAGCAACCCGTTGATTGAAGTGGATGTCACGGCAGACCTGCCCTCTGAACCATACCCAGGTTTGCGTCCGTTCGAGCAGGACGAGTGGGCAATCTTCTTCGGCCGCGAAGTTATGACTGACGATGTGATCGACCGTCTGTCAAAGCACCATCTCATTGCCGTACACGGCGCCTCGGGATGTGGCAAATCCTCTCTGATCCGCGCCGGCGTGTTCCCCAGCCTCAGCATTGAGCACGCGCGCAATGGGAGACGGTGGAGGAAAGCCATCATACGTCCAAGCGGTGGACCACTACGCAATCTCGCGATGGCGCTCGCAAAGGTGTTGGCATGTCCGCCGCCCAAAATGGAAGCGACCGAAAACCTAAACCTGATATCGGCTTGGCACGACCGGCTGGCCTTCGGACGCAGCGTGCTCGACGACATTGAAGCGGCGCTGGAACAGACTGGCGGCGGCAGCTTGTGCATACTCGTGGATCAGTTCGAGGAGCTCTTCCGCTGGGCGAAGGACGTGAGCCGTGAAAAAGCTCAACTCTTCATCGAAATTTTGCAAGGGGCTGCCGCTCCCGATGGGACGGCGGCGCAGAACGTCTTCTTGATTCTTACCCTGCGGTCGGACTATCTCGGCGAATGCGCGCGCTTCGATGGCTTCGCCGAGACTGTCAACCGCTGCCAGTACCTTTTGCCGCGGATGGATAATTTCGCGCTGCTGCGTGCCATTCACGAACCCGGGCAGTTGTTCGGTGGGACGGTGGAAGCCACCGTGGGCGACCGTCTTATCGGCATGGCCCGGCGCGGCGAAGACGCTCTTCCAATCCTGCAGCACACTCTCATGCGGGCATTCCGCCGCGCCCGCAGGCGGAGCGGCGGAACGGGCCGCTGGACGGTGACTCTCGAGGATTTCGACAATGTCTGGGGACGCGAAGGAGCCCTTTCGCAACACGCGGAAAAAGTGCTGACAGCGCTGTGCAAGCGCGATCATCACCTCAAAAGCGCCACAGAGTGGGTGTTCCGCAGCCTGATCGACCAGGACAGCGAGGGTAGGGGTATCCGGCGGCCACGCCGCTTCGGAGAACTGGTTGCCGTGGCGGGGATGGACAGGATCAAGGTGGCACAGGTTGTCGAGGCGTTCAGCGCCCCCGGCTGCAATTTCCTGGTGCTTCAGCCGCCTGAGCCGCTGACCGACGATACAGAGGTCGACATCAGCCACGAAGCGCTGATCCGCTCCTGGCGGCGCATCTCCGATCCGAAGCCCGACGCCAAGTCCGGAAAGCCGCGTGGATGGATGCATCGGGAATTCCAGGATGGCCTTATCTGGCGTGCGCTGGCCGTGCAGGCTCAGGCGTTTATTCGCGATCAGTCCGCGTGCCTTGATCCCGGGACCACTGCGCAGTGGTGGGCATGGTACGAGGATATCGGCAAGCGTCGCGCATGGGCAGCACGCTATTGTATCCGGCAGAACGATACAGGCGCACGGCTAAAGGGAAGCGGCCATTCCAAAGAAGATGCCGAATGGGCGGATGTCGAGAAGCTGATGGCAGCCAGTTACGACCGCTGGCAGGAGGAAAAAGCGAAACTCGGCTTCGCGCAGAAAGCAGTAAAAAGAATAAAATTTTTAGCTTAATTTTTCTTTCTGTGCTTTTTGTGATTGCTATAGTGGCGCTATATTACTATTGGATGGAAAACACAGAGCTGCAGACAGCAACGCAACAACTATTACTTGAAATTAATCGTAATCACAACCACCAAGCCGAGGCAACGGCCGAACGCGAAAACCTTATCGACCTTCGGGACAGGGCGGAGGAGACCGCGGAGGAAGCCAATAGGCTGCTTGCCTCGGTGCAGTCGGATTTGGCCAATCTGAGGGCCACTATCGTGCCCAAACCGGCCGCCCATCCGGGCCAAGTAAAGGCGTTCGAAAATAAGTCCCAGGAAATCAATCTTGCGGTGAGTTCTATCGCCCAACAGGCGGGTCAATTGGCGGATACTGCCAAGACCGCTGCCCAGGATCCGCAGCCGACGCCGTCCGGACCAACTTCCAGCTTGCCGCCGCGCGTCTATATCCAGATTCCAGACGGTGCGCGGGAAGTGGCCCGTCAGTTGGAACTCAGGCTGGAGCAGAGATCCGTGGGTGGCTCGAAGATCATCGTCCCCGGCATCGAAGTAGTCCCGAAGCCCCCCCGGAGGCCGTACTCCGCTGCTTCACTCCTCAAGAATGCGCCAACGACGCGCCGAAAATCGTCGACGAGATCAACGGCATTGTAGCAGATCCGGAGGTAAAGCTGCAGGATCTCAGCATCCTCTACAAGGATGCGACCAAGAACCGGCCGCGACACTATGAGCTGTGGCTCCCCGCAAAGAGTGTAAAGCTCAAAGCTGAAGAAATGTTCATGTCCCGGTAATCGTCTTGCTCCGGTTCAGAGGCCGATGGTGAAATCGTTGGGGTCCGGCCCCATAATCGCGGAGGGACGTGATTAAGGCGCCGGCTTCCGGCCGAGACCAAAGCCCTGGTCGAACCGGCGCTGAAGCTTGCTCTGACCGCCTGATGCGAAAACCGATCGTGCGCCTCAACGCCAGGCTGATTCACGGCAAGACCTGATGTGAGCAGACGACTGAGAGGCCGACGGTCGGCGCTCGCCGCCGCCGGCTTGCAAAGCCGACGAACCGCGGGCATGGAACTGTCAAGGCCTCCGCCGCCCGGCGGGCGGGCGCAAGCCCGAGCCTTGACTGCGAGCACCCGCGGTTCAAACAACTACACGGTTGCTCTCCCCAGGGGAGAGGGGCCATAGGCGCTAACTTCCAGGACTTTTCCCACTTTCCAATGGGTCTACACTTCTTTCGGCGTCATCCCCGCGAAGGAGTTTGTGAGGGAATCGAGCAGTCGCTGAGAGACGCCTGAAGTTTCAATCGCCTCCCTTCGGAACTCATCGCAAGCGTCCTTCGGCCGTCATCCCCGCGGAGGCGGGAATCCAGGCTTTCCAAAGGTTTATCTGCCGATCAGCCTGGATCCCCGCCTCCGCGGGGATGACGAGCGGAAAAAGTGGACGCCTATCGGAGCAGAGGATTCCGATAGGCGTTCGATTTCTTCACAGGCTCGAAGGCGGGGATGACGGTCGATAAGGGATGTGCTTGGCTTCGACAGCAAACGAACCTGGAAGTTAGCGCCTATGGGGGAGAGGGGCTACCTGCAACCGACAAGCCTCTCTCAGACGTAAGATTGGCAGGGTGGTGTTAAACGCTCCCCTCCAGGATGGCGTCGATCTCCGCCCGCAGCTGCATCAGCCGGTCACGGTTGTCGGGGTCGAGGTAGCGGCGCTGTTCGCGCACCACGGCTACGTCGCGCAGGATGCGCTTCACGCTGGCCTGCAAGGTTCGCATCGCCTCCTTCGCATCCGGTTCCTGCGGAACAGCATCAGCGCCCCCCTGGGCATGGTCGCGCTTGGCCTGCCGCACCGCCTTGACGCTGGCGCCCTCCTTGGCGCGCTCCCACAGCCGGGCATGCAGTTCGGCCGGCGCGGCGGCGATCTCTATCATCACCGAGCGGGAGACATGGGCGAACTGCGTCGCATACTCCTCCCGCATCTCCGCCGGCAGGCCCATGATCGCCAGCAGCTTGGTCACGTCGGTGCGGTCGCGCCCGACCACGGCGGCCAACTCGTCATGGGTATAGCCGTGCTTGTCGATCAGGCGGGCCAGCGCCGCCGCATATTCCACCGCGTTCAGGTCGACGCGCTGGACATTGTCGATCAGCCCGATCTCGTCCGGATCGCCGGAGGTCAGGATGGCGAAGACCGTCTTGCGGCCCAGCATCTCATGCGCGCGCACCCGGCGCTCGCCGCCGATCAGCAGATACTCGCCCTGCGGCAGGGGGTGGACCAGGATCGGGTTCTGAAGCCCGTGCCGCTCGATCGAGGAGGCGAGGCTGCGCAGCTCCGCCTCGTCGAAGTGGCGGCGTGGCTGGTCGGGGTTGCGGTGGACGCGGGCGAGGTCAAGCTCCACCACATGCGGGAAGCCGGCCGAGGTGCCGAACAGCCGATCGCTGCCCACCGTCAGCCCGCCCGCCATGGCACCCGCCGGTTCCGCCGCGGTGCCCAGCAGTTCGCGGGTCTTGCGTTCGAACTTACGCGACATGGGCCGTCTCCCGGGTCTGGGCATAGGCGCGGATCTGGCGCGCCACCTCGCGGAAGGTCTCGGCCCCCGGCGCCTTGGGATCGCCGGCCAGCGTGATCATGCCGGCGGCGGCGGCCTTGCCGTAGACCGTGGCGCGCGGGATGGGGGCGAAGACCGGCACCTGATCGGCATAGGATTCGTGCAGTTCCTGCAGGGTCGCGCGGTCCTGGGTCAGCCGGTCGTTGTACATGGTCGGGATGATGCCGGCGATGCGCAAGGACGGGTTCACCCGTCGGCGGATGCGGCCGATGGTGTCGACCAGCCGCTTGACGCCCAGCAGGGCCAGCGCTTCCGTCTGCACCGGCACCACCACCAGCTCCGCCGCCGACAGCGCGTTGGCGGTGACCAGCCCCAGGTTGGGGGCGCAGTCCATCACCACGAAATCATAGGCGTGGCGCACCTCGTCCAGCTTCTCCCGCAGGATCAGCCCGCCGGTGGAGTCCGCCGCCAGCTCCACGTCGGCGTCGGCCAGCGACAGCCCGGCCGGGGCCAGATCCAGCCCGCGCTCCGCCGTCGGCATGATGACCGAGGTCAGCGGCTCTTCCGAGCGCAGCACATAATAGAGTGTCTTGCGCTGCTGCTCCAAAGCGACGATGGCGGCGTTGCCGATACCGACATGGACGGTGGCATTGCTCTGCGAATCGCAGTCGATCAGCAGAACCCGCGCCCCGCCCTCCGTCAGGGCATAGGCGAGGTTGACGGCGGTGGCGGTCTTGCCGACGCCGCCCTTCTGGTTGGCGACGGCCAGATAGGTTGCGGAGCGGGGCCGCTCGTCCGCCTTGTGGCGAGTCAGGAAATCGACCAGCTGCTGCGGGATCCGCTCCGCCCCGCTTTCCCAGCGGCTGATCCGCGCCTTGGTGTAGCTGCGGCCAAGCTGCGCGTTCAGCCATTCGGCGAACTGCGTCTGGTTCTCGCCGCGCCGCTCGCGCAGCTGGCGCATGTCGTCGCCCCCGCCCCCACCCCTCGTCGACAGCATTCCGATAACTCCCCCTCGACTCCGGCGGCCCATGGATACGGCCGCGCGGAGTCTGAGCAAGTTGCCGGAACTTTGTCAATGGAGCCTGCGCGGAGTTGCCACAACAAACGCCCTCACTCGCCCATCTTGGATAGGGTGAAGGCGGCGAGGAATCCGGCGACGGTGATGAAGCCGGCATAATCATGGGTCGCCTCGAAGGCTTCCGGGATCATGGTGTCGGCGATCATCGCCAGGATGGCGCCGGCCGCCACCGCCTGGGTCGCCGCGACCACGGCGTCGCCCAGCCCGGCGAACACCACATAGCCGAGCCACGCCGCCAGTCCGGAGATCAGGGCGATGCCGGCCCACAGCCCGAAGATATAGGCGACGGATTTGCCGGCCTTGCGCATGCCCGCCGCGCTCGACAGCCCTTCCGGCACGTTGGAGAGGAAGACGGCGATGACCGCGACCATGCTGACCGCCCCGCCTTCGATCAGGCTGACGCCGATGACAATGGATTCCGGGATGCCGTCCAGCAGGGCGCCGATGGCGATGGCCAGCCCGTTGTCGCCACCGGAGTCCGACGCCTTCTGCTGCCCGCCCGACCGCTTGCGGTGCTTGCCGCCGGCCTTGGAGACGGCGACGTTGGCGAGCGTGTAGACCAGCGCCCCGCCGAGGAAACCGAGCGCGGTGGCAATGAAGCCTCCGCGCTGGATCGCCTCCTCCATCAGCTCGAAGGACAGGGCGGAGATCAGGACGCCGCTGCCGAAGGCCATCACCGCGGCGATCACGCGCTGCGGAATGTTGGCGACCCAGGCCGCCCCCGCCCCCAGCAGAAGGGCCGAACCGCTGAGCAGGCCCCACAGGCCCGCTTGAATCGACAGTGGCATGGGTCTCACCCGTTCCTGTTGGAGTCAGTGTTCAAGCCCGCCGCCCGCACTTCGGTGAAGACTCGGCGGATTTCCGGGAACCGCTCCTTCACCCGCCGTTCGATGCGGGCCAGCGCCCGCTCCACCTGCCCGCCGCTGACCTCGTCCCGCACATCCAGGCTGACGGTCACGATCACCACCTGCGGACCGAGATGGATGGTCAGCACCTCGTTCACCCGGTCGACGGCGGCATCCTCCATCAGCAGGGCGCGCACCCCGCGCACGAGGTCGGGACGGGCGGATTCGCCGATCAGCAGGCTCTTCGTCTCGTAGGCGAGGAAGGCGGCGGTCAGCGCCAGCACCAGCCCGATCAGGACCGAACCGATGCCGTCCCAGACCGGCTGGTCCAGCAACAGGTCGGCCGCCAGGCAGGCGGCGGCGATGAGGAGGCCGACCAGGGCGGCCGAATCCTCGAACAGCACGATGAAGATGGTGGGGTCCTTGCTGGCATGGACCGTCTCGATCACCCCGGCGTCGCCGCGGCTGGCGTTGAAAGCGCGCAAGGCGATGGTCCAACTGATCCCCTCCGCCACGAAGGCGAGGCCCAGCACGACGAAGTTGATCCAGGGCGACTCCACCGGCTGCGGGTGCAGGATCTTCTCCACCCCCTCATAGATCGACACCACGGCGCCGCCGGCGAAGATCACCAGCGCCACGACGAAGGTCCAGAAATACAGTTCGCGCGCGTAGCCGAAGGGATGGCGCTCGTCGGGCGGCTTCTTCGACCGCTTCAGCCCGACCAGCATCAGCGCCTCGTTCCCGGTATCGACCAGGGAATGGACCGCTTCGCTCAGCATGGAGGCGCTGCCGGTGAAGATTGCCGCGACGAATTTGGTGACGGTGATCGTCAGATTGGAGGCGATGGCGGCGAAGACGACCTTCCCCGATTCCCCTTCCTCGGTCTTACCGGCCGATGCCGTCATCGCATTCCGCGCCATATCGCCCCCTCCTCCCGGCCTACCCTAGGGCAAGACAACTCTGCCGCAGCCGGCCGGTTCCCTGACGGCAGGCCGCCTGAACCTTGGTGACGCCCCGACGACGGTATGGCCCGCCCGGATTTGAACTTTGGTGACGCTTCCGGCCGGACCGACTCGGCATGACTCCTGAACTTTGGTGACGCCGGGCGGTTCAGGAGCGGTTCGGAGGTTTGAACTTTGGTGACGCCGTGGGTCTCGAATCGACTCGACCAGCCGTTTGAACTTTGGTGACGCCCGGACAGTGCGGACCGATGATGAGGGACGGGACAAGCCTCCACCCAGGCTCCAACCCAGGTCGGCGTCATTCCCGCGAAGGCGGGAATCCAGCCGGTTCAAGAGCTTACGGGAAACGTCTCCTGGATCCCCGCCTTGGCGGGGATGACGGAAAGCCCATGCTTTCCAATGGTCCACGGGCTGGACCAGAGAGCGGGTCCCTCTCACAGGCCCAACACGCCGCTCACCTTACCCGCTGGAATCCTTGAACTTTGGTGACGCCCCGCTGGCGCCACCACCCGACTCCACCGCCGAATCGACAAGTCCAGCGTCACCAAGGTTCAAACCGTCAGGCAATCCGCAGACCCGATTCGTCCACAGGGACCCGGTTTTTCCCCATGAACTCTGGTGACGCCACTCTTGAACTGTGGTGACGCGACTCGGACTTATCCCCTGAACCTTGGTGACGAATCTAATAGTTGGTTCCAAATAGCTTCCAATTAGCCTGCGTCACCAAGGTTCAAATTGCCTTCCCGACGATCCGGGGTGTTGTATCTGGCAGGTTCGGTCACCGGCCGGTCACAGGACGCTTGGCCAAGGCGCCGTCACCGGGGACCAAAAGCGGGAGGTCGTCATGGGCAGCATTCATCGTTTGATCGAGACTCACGGACGCGACGGCGCGCTGGCCCTCGTTTCGGACGAGGAACGGCCCCTGATCGACATCGCCGCCGCGGTCCAGGCGGCGGAGAACGGCAAGCTCGGCATCACCTATGCCGGATTCTGCCAGACGGCGCTGCCCCACCGCCAGCTTCCCGACGACCAGCATTGGGAACGGCCGGGCCACAAGGTGAAGCTGGTGATCCAGCCCGGCGTGATCGAGGACCGCAACGGCGTCACCCGCCGAATCGGCGTCCCCTATGGCAGCCGGGCGCGCATGATCCTGCTCTATCTGCAGACCCGCGCGATTCAGACCGGCAATCCGGAGGTGGAGCTGGGCGGTTCCATGCATGACTGGCTGAAGCGCATGGACATTCCGATCTGCGGCAAGGCCTATCGCGACGTGGAGGATCAGGCGGCACGGCTCTCCGCCTGCCATCTGACCTTCTTCACAGACGCCGACGGCGGCCGGCGGCAGAGCAAGGAATCGATCGTCGCCGACGCCATCCAGCTGCGCCGCCCCGACGACCGCCAGGGAACGCTGTTCACCGAGACGGTGCGGCTCAGCGATAGCTTCTTCAAGGCTCTGCGCGAGCATCCGGTCCCGGTGGCGGAAGAGGCGCTGAAGGCGATCAGCGGCAAGTCGATGGCGCTCGACGTCTATATCTGGCTGGCCTATCGCCTGCATTCGCTGGATAAGCCGACCCCGATCACCTGGGCGGCCCTGCATGGCCAGTTCGGCGCCGGCTATGCCCTGGTGCGCCAGTTCAAGACCAAGTTCATCCCGAATCTGAAATACGCCATGGCCGCCTACCCGGACGCCCGCGTCGAGGAAGCGGCCGAAGGGCTGATCCTCTACCCGTCGCGTCCGCCGATCAACGAGCGGGTGATGGCACGCATCGCCTGATGTCCTGCGGACTCCCGCCGCTGAACTTTGGTGACGCCGGTCCCGCCGATTCTTGAACTCTGGTGACGCTGCGCATCACAGGCCGGCAGTCACGAGAACCGCTCGATCATCAGATCCAGCAGGGCGCGCAGGCGCGCCAGCCGGCGGAGATCCTGGTGATAGCCGACCCAGACATCGCGTCCGGGCGGCGGTTCGCCGAGGTCGATGACCCGCAGCCTGTCCAGGGCATCGCCGATCGGGCGCGGCAGAACCGCCAATCCGACGCCGAAGGCGGCCATGGCAGCCTGGACGTCGCGGTTGTTGCTGCGAAACGCGATGCGGGCATTCGGCAGCATCCGCCGCAGCCATTCCACATCCGGCATGCCGCCGAAGGCGGCGTCCATGGTGACCAGCGCGCAGCCGGTGCCGTCACCCACCTCCGGCGGCGGGCTGCCGACGATCCCATACAGGGCGTAATCGATCCGGGTCAGCTTGCGCTGCACCACTTCCGGCTCGTCGAACGGACGGATGCGGAACACGAGGTCGGCCTCGCGCCTGGACAGGCTCAGCAGCCGTGACTCGGTCAACAGCTCCACCACCACACCGGGATGGCGCTGCGTGAACTCGTGAATGACCGGCGTGAGCATGTGCAGGCCGAACCAGTCGGAGGACGACAGCCGCAGGCAGCCCTCCAGCCGTCCGCCTTGGCCGGCCAGTTCGCGCTCCAGCGCAAGGCTTTCCTCTTCCATGCGCTCTGCATGGCGCAGCACGGCGGTCCCTTCGTCGGTCAGCACGAAGCCGTCGCTGGTCCGCTGGAACAGGGTGTGCCCCACCGCCTCCTCCAGCGCGCGCAGACGACGCCCCATGGTCGGCTGGGTCTGTCCGATCCGCCGTGCCGCCGCGCCCAGCGTGCCCTCGCGGGCAATCGCCAGGAAAATCCGAAGGTCGCTCCACTCCATGCCGCATCATACATAAATGAATGGAGGTCAAACAGTATCGTTGTTTTTCAAACATCCGCGTTGGGCACATCCTTCGGGACATCACCACGATGCACCCCAACGAGGAGCAAGGTCATGTCCCAGGATCCGAACAACACGATGCGCGCGCTGGTGCTGGATGCGTATGACGCCCCGTTCCGCCTGACCGAGGTGGCGCGGCCGATGGCCGGTCCCGGCCAGGTGCTGGTCCGCATCGCCGCAAGCGGCGTCAACCCGCTCGACACCAAGATCCGGGCCGGCGCCGCCGCCCACGCGAAGCATCCGCTGCCCGCCATCCTCGGCATCGATCTGGCGGGCGAGGTCGTCGCTGTCGGTCCCGGTGTCACCGCCTTCAAGCCCGGCGATCAGGTCTATGGCATGACCGGCGGCGTTGGTGGCCGGCAGGGCTCGCTGGCGGAATACGCCGCGGTCGAGGCCGACCTGCTCGCGCACAAGCCGGCGAATCTGACGATGCGCGAAGCCGCCGCGCTGCCGCTGATCACCATCACGGCTTGGGAAGGTCTGGTCGACCGCGCCAATCTGCAGTCCGGCCAGACGGTTCTGGTCCAGGGCGGCGCCGGCGGCGTGGGCCATGTGGCGGTGCAGATCGCCCGTGCCTTCGGCGCGACCGTCTGGGCGACGGAATCGGCGGGGAAGTTGGCGCTGGTCGAACAGTTGGGCGCCACCGCCATCGATTATCGGGCCGAGGCGGTCGAAGCATACGTCGCCCGCCACACCGGTGGCCGTGGCTTCGATCTGGTCTATGACACCGCCGGCGGGCCGGTGCTCGACGCCTCGTTCCAGGCGGTGCGGCGCTTCGGCCATGTGGTCAGCTGCCTGGGCTGGGGGACGCATGCGCTGGCGCCGCTGTCGTTCCGCGCCGCGACCTATTCCGGCGTCTTCACCCTGCTGCCCCTGCTGACGGGGGAGGGAATGGCGAACCATGGCGAAATCCTGCGCCGCGCCGCCGCCCTGGTCGAAGCCGGCAAGCTGCTGCCCCGCCTCGATCCGCGGCGTTTCTCGCTGGAGCAGGCCGACGCTGCGCACACCGCCCTGACCGACGGCAGTGCCGGCGGCAAGATCGTCGTCGAGATCGCGCTTTGACCGCACCGGCCTTCGACACCGGGCGGACGTCACCAAAGTTCAAGGAAAATCGTCGGTGACAGCGAACCTGCGGCGGCGATTTTCCCATAGCCGCTTATCCGTTCGCCCTCTCCGTGGTAGGATTATGAACCTATCACCGACCGAGGGGGGTGTACCATGTCCAGTCCGTCGCGGATCTCCGGCTTCCCGCGGTTTCCGACGGGATATCAGCGGGTTGCCGGCCGCGCCAACCACCCACTCCGCCCGGATGGAACAGGTGAACAGAACCCCGGATCCTGTTTCACGGCGTTTCAAACGTTCCAGTCCCCCTCCGCCCCAGGGCTGGCGAAGGGGGAGGGAGCCGGTATCGAACCGCTAAGCCTGACCCGCCGCCACGTCGCGCAGATAGCCGCGCGGCAGGGCGTCGTTCAGCCCGTCGACCCCGGTCTGCACCGCGCGCGCCAGGGCGGTGCGGGCCAGCACCACCAGCAGGTCGGTCTGGGTGATCATTCCCAGCACCCGGCGGTTCTGGTCGACGATCACCACGTCATGGGTGCGGCCATCGGACAGGCGGCCGAGCAGGCGGAAGACCGGCGTGTCGGGCAGCTCGGTCGCCGCCGGCGTCATCACGGCGCCGACGCGCGATCCGTGATGGACGGCGTCGCCATGCGACAGCTGCTCGTGCCCGACGATGCCGACGACGGCATTCTGCCCATCCACCACCGGCAGCGTGCGGAAGCCATGCTCCAGCAGGCGGGCGCGGGCGACCTGCGGGTGGGTGTCCGGCGTCACCGTGACCACGTCGCGCGACATGATCTCCCGGCAGGTGATGTCGGCATGCAGCCGCTCCAGCGCGTGCAGCTCGGCATTGACAAGCAGGGCGCCCAGGTCGTCGCGGCTGACGTCCAGCGTCTCGGCCAGGGTGCGCAGGGCGTCGTCGACGTCGCCCTGGGTCAGGCCGGGGCGCAGCTGCGCCGGCGGGTCGTTGGTGCGGTGGGTGTTGACCGCCTTGTGCGGATAGCGGTGGCCGGACAACCGGTGGAACATCAGCCCGGCAGTCAGCAGCAGGATGGAATTCACTGCGACGGGGAAGAAGGCGAACTTGATCCCCATCTCCGTCACCGCCGGCCCGCCCAGCACCGCAGTCAGCGCGGCGGCGCCGCCGGGCGGATGCAGGCAGCGGGTCAGCGACATGGTGGCGATGGCCAGCGCCACCGCGGCGGCCCCGGCCAGCATCGGGTCGGGGATGGCGGCGGCGACCAGCACGCCGACGATGGCCGACAGCGTGTTGCCGCCGACGATCGACCAGGGCTGCGCCAGCGGGCTGGCCGGCACGGCGAACAGCAGCACCGCCGACGCTCCCATCGGCGCCACCAGAACCGGCGCGCTGGACATGAAGGTCAGCATGTTGCGGCAGAGCAATCCGGTCGCCGCGATCCCCAGCAGCGCGCCGCAGCAGGCGATCATGCGGTCGCGCAGCGTGGCGCCGGGCAGGATCGGCCGGAACACAAGCTCACCCAATCCCGCCCCAAATCCCACCAAGCGTTCCTGCAAGGCGGCAAACTTTCCCCTGGTCATTCGGTCCCCATCCCCGTGATTACCCAATCGGCACTTTGCCCGTTCGGACGGCAAAGTCCGGCGACCCTAAAACCTCAATAGAACTTGAGGTCAAGCGAAAAAGCCGTCAGATTGGTGGGATGGAGGGTTGCAGGAGAGGGGAGGGGCCGGAATGCTGTCGCCGGAGGAGTACGACAAGGACCTGACGGTGGGGGAGGTGGCGCGCCGTTCCGGTGTGGCGGTCTCGACCATCCATTTCTACGAGGCGCAGGGGCTGATCCGCAGCTGGCGCAATCCCGGCAACCAACGCCGCTTTTCGCGCGACGTGCTGCGGCGCGTGGCGGTCATCAAGGTGGCGCAACGGCTCGGCATCTCGCTCGCCTCAATCGCCGATGCGCTGAACGCCCTGCCGCAGGACCGCTCCCCAACCACCGCCGACTGGAAACGCATGTCGGAGCGCTGGCGGGAGGAACTGGACGACCGCATCACCAAGCTGACCAAGCTGCGCGACAATCTGGACGGCTGCATCGGCTGCGGCTGCCTGTCGATCCGCGACTGCCCCCTGCGCAACCCGTGGGACGAGCTTGGCGACGCCGGCGCCGGCCCGCGGCTGCTCGACCCTGCCTGACCCTGCCGCTGTCCCACATTAAAATTGCGGCCCATACGAAAATAAGGGGTGAAGACGGCGCGGCGATGGTCCATGGAAACGGCCGTCGAAAGAGCCATCCGTCACCTCAGAGGATCCGCAGGGTGATCGTCGCCAATCCGCTCCGTTCCGCCGCCCCGTTCCGCAATCCATTCCGCCGTCTGGCCGCCTGCCTGTCGCTCGCCGCCGCCCTTCTGGGTTCGGCCCCTGCCGTCGCGCTGACCGCGCCGGAAACGGCGGCCAAGCAGGCCTATCTGGTCGATCTGACCAACGGGGAGGTGCTGCTGGACAAGAACGGCGAGACCCGCATGGCGCCGTCGTCGATGACCAAGATGATGACGGCCTATCTCACCTACGACGCGCTGGTCCATGGCCGGACGACGCTGGACACCAGCTTCCCGGTCAGCCAGACCGCCTGGAAGATGGGCGGCTCGCGCATGTTCCTGAAGCTGGGCAGTCAGGTGCGGGTGGAGGATCTGCTGCGCGGGCTGCTGATCGACAGCGGCAACGACGCCGCCGTGGCCCTGGCCGAGGGGCTGGCCGGCAGCCAATCCGCCTTCGCCGCGCTGATGAACGCCAAGGCGCACGAGCTTGGGATGACCGACAGCCATTTCATGAACGCCAGCGGCTGGCCGGACCCGGACCACTACACCACCGCCCGCGATCTGGCGATCCTCGCCACCCATCTGATCCGCGACTTCCCGCAATTCTACCATTACGAGTCGGAACGGACCTTCACCTGGAACGGCATCCGCCAGGGCAACCGCAACCCGCTGCTCTACCATCCGGTCAGCGTTGACGGCATTAAGACCGGCCACACCGAGGTCGGCGGCTACGGCCTGACCGCGTCAGGCGAGCGCAACGGCCGCCGTCTGGTTCTGGTGGTCAACGGCCTGCCCAGCCCGCAGTCGCGCAACGACGAGCCGACCCGGCTGCTCGACTGGGCCTGGAACAGCTTCAAGCTCTACCCCCTGCTGCACAAGGGCGAGTTGGTCGAACAGGCGCCGGTGTGGATGGGGGCGGAGGACAGCGTGCCGGTGACGGTCGCCGACGACGTGACGGTGACCATGGCGCCGGCCGACCGCAACAGCCTGCATGTCGTCGCCACCCTGGCCGAGCCACTGCCGAGCCCGGTCCACCGCGGCGACGTCGTCGGCAAGCTCCGCATCGACTATGACAGCGCCGTCCGCCGGACGGTCGATCTGGTCGCCGGTGCCGACGTCCCGGCCTCCAGCGGCCTCACCGCTCTCGGCCAGCGGCTGGGCCACTTGCTGCCGTGAGGGGATAACTCCCTCTCCCGTCCCGGGAGAGGGAGTTACTCTCCGCTCAATCCACCTTCAGCGTGATGGTGCCCATGGTGCCATAGCGGGCGACCGACCGGCTGCCCGGTTCGACGAAAATCGTGCCGGTGCAGGATCCGGTGGTCACCACCTCGCCCGCATGCAGGCCGCCGAAGCTGCGGGTGCCGACATTGGCCATCCACACCAGCAGACGGACCGGATCGCCGGCGCTGTTGCCGCCGACGACATCGACCTTGGTCTCGCCATCGACCTCCAGCGTCACCGTTTCCTTCACCGGATCGAGCGAGCGCCAATCGGCGATGGCCGGCCCGACGATCAGGGCGCCGTGGTTGAACTGGTCGGCCATGTGGCTCAGCCGGTCCTGGCTGCCGAACCCGGCGAAGCGGGTGTCGACGATTTCCCAGGCGGGATGGACCGAGGCGACGGCGTCCAGAACCTCTTCCCGGCTGTAGGGCTGCTCGCGCACCGGCAGGTCGCGGGCGAAGCGGTAGGCGATCTCCGCCTCCACGCCGATGACCTGGAACAGCTTGGCCGGCAGGTGATCGGTGCCCTCGAAGACGGTGGCGGCGTTGATCGGCGCGCGGAAAGGCTCGGCGTCGGGCGTGGCGGCGCCGACCTTCCAGGCGGTGACGGGGCCGAGGCGGCGGGCGACGGCATCCTGGATCTCATAGGCCTCCGCTTCGGTCGCGGGGCGGTTGTCCAGCCCGGTCAGCCACTGGCGGGTCTCGCGCGCGGCGATCAGGGCCTCGACGGTATCGGTCATGACAGGTCTCTGTGGTGGAGGGAAGGAGAGGGGGCGCCGCCCAGGGAGTCGCTGGGGGAGCCGCAGGATTGGCGGACCACGAGCCGGCTGGGCAGGATGATCCGCTCCGGCGGGCCTTGCGGGTCGGCGATGCGGCGCAGCAGCAGGCGGGCGGCTTCCTGCCCGATCTGCCTTGCGGAGGTGGCGACGGTGGTCAGCGCCGGCCGGCTGAGCGCGGCCTCCGGCACGTCGTCGAATCCGGTGACGGCCAGATCGCGCCCGGCCCTGAGACCGCGCGCCTCCAGCCCCAGCATCAGCCCGAGCGCCACCACGTCGTTGTAGCACAGGGCTGCCGTCGGGGCCGCCATCGGAGCCTGCGGCCGATTCAGCAGATCATCAGCCATCTCAGCACCCGACCGCCGGGTCAGCGGACAGCGCAGCACCAGATCGTCGGCCAGCCCGTGCCGCCGCATCGCCGCGGTGAAGCCGGCATGCCGCGCCGCGTAGGCGGAATGGTCCAGCGTCCCGCCGACGAAGGCGATCCGCCGGTGACCCAGCGAGATCAGATGCTCGGTCACCGTCTCCATGCCCGCCTGATAATCCACCCCGGCATAGTCGCGTCCCTGGTCGGAGACGAGACGCAAGGCCTGCACGCAGGGCAGCCGCCAGCGGTCCAGCCGGTCCAGCAGCTCTGCCTGCGTTCCGGCGGCGGGGCAGAGGATCACCCCGTCGACATTGTGCTCCCGCATCCGCTGCAGGAAGCGGTCCTGGCGTTCCGGCTGCTCGGCGGTGTTGGCGATGAAGGCGACGAAGCCTTCGGTGTCCAGCACATCGTCCACCCCCGCCGTCAGCTCGGCATAGAAGGGGTTGTTCAGTTCGCAGACCAGCAGCCCGACCGTATGGGTGCGGGCGGCGCGCAGGTTGGCGGCACCGCGGTTGTAGATGTAGCCGAGCGCCGCCATGGCGGCCTGGACCCGCTCCCGCGTTTCCGCCGCCACCAGCGGGCTGCCGCGCAGCACCAGCGACACGGTCGAGCGCGACACCCCGGCATGGCCGGCGACCTCCGTCAGGGTGACGCTTCCCGGCTTGCTGCTATCTGGCGCTCTGGCCACGGCGGCGGCGCCTCACACCACGGCGGTCGGCAGCGGCCGGCCGGCGAAGAAGGCTTCCAGATTGTCCAGCACCAGCTGGCCCATCGCCATCCGCGTCTCCACCGTGGCGCTGGCCTGATGCGGCTGCAGGACGACGTTGTCGAGACCGTAGAAGCCCTCCGGCACATTCGGCTCGTCGGCGAAGACGTCCAGCCCGGCGCCGCCGACCCGCCCCTCGGTCAAGGCCGCCAGCAGCTCCGGCTCGTCCACCACGCTGCCGCGGGCGACATTGATCAGCAGCCCCTCCGGTCCCAGCGCGTCGAGCACGGCGCGGCCGACCATGTTGCGGGCGTCCGCCCCGGCCGAGGTGGCGACGATCAGGATGTCGCTCTCCCGCGCCAAATCGACCGGCGAGGCGACGAAGCGGTAGGACACGCCGTCGCGCGGCTTGCGGTTGGTGTAGGCGATGGTCATGCCGAAGGCTTCGGCGCGCTTGGCGATGGCTTCGCCGATGCGGCCCAGACCCAGCACGCCCAGCCGCTTGCCGGTGACCTTGCGGGCGAGTGGCAGCTTGCCCTTGGTCCATTGGCCGGCGCGGACGAAGCGGTCGCCCACCATCATCCGGCGCGAGGCGGCGATCATCAGCCCGATGGCGAGGTCGGCCACATCGTCGGTCAGCACGTCCGGCGTGTTGGTGACGCGCACGCCGCGGCCGCGGGCATGCTCCAGATCGACGGCGTCGGTGCCGACACCGTTGATGGCGACGATCCCGAGATTGGGCAGCGCCTCGACCACCGCCTTCCTCACGCCGGTCCCGCCGCCGGTGACGACGGCGCGCACCCGGTCGGCGACCTCGGCGATCAGCCGGTCGCGATCCGCAGCGGCGGACAGGCGGTGGACGGTGTAGGCCGCATCCAGAGCCTGCTCGATGGCGGGCATCATGGGTTCGACCAGCAGGATTTCGGGCTTCATCGCAACTCGTCCTTGGCAATTCGACCTTGATGAAACAGAAAATTCCTCAGTGGGCCAGGATCTGGCCGAGGAAGCTTCGGGTCCGCTCCGATTTCGGATCGGTGAAGAACGCCTCCGGCGTGTTCTGCTCGACGATCTCGCCGCGGTCCATGAAGATCACGCGGTGGGCGACCGACTTGGCGAACCCCATCTCGTGCGTCACGCACAGCATGGTCATGCCGTCTTCGGCCAATCCGATCATGGTGTCCAGCACCTCCTTCACCATCTCGGGATCCAGGGCGGAGGTCGGCTCGTCGAACAGCATCACCTTCGGGTTCATGCACAGCGACCGCGCGATGGCGACGCGCTGCTGCTGGCCGCCCGACAGCTGGCCTGGATATTTGTCGGCCTGTTCGGGGATGCGGACCCGCTCCAGATAGCGGATGGCGGTGGCCTTCGCCTCGGCCTTGGTGGTGCCGCGCACCTTCATCGGCGCCAGCATGCAGTTCTCCAGCACGGTCAGGTGCGGGAACAGGTTGAAGCTCTGGAACACCATGCCGACCTCCCGCCGGACGGTGTCGAGCTGGCGGTGATGCGGCCCAAGCTCTACCCCGTTGACGGTGATCCGGCCCTTCTGGTGGCGTTCCAGCTGGTTGATGCAGCGGATCAGGGTCGATTTGCCCGATCCGGACGGGCCGCAGATGACGATGCGCTCACCCCGGTGGACCTCCAGGTCGATATCCTTCAGCACCTGGAAATGATCGTACCATTTCTGGACGCCTTCCATGCGGATGACGACATCCGCGCTCATCTGTCCAGATGTGGGTTCCATGGTCCTGTCCTCCACCGGGGATTGCGCTTCGTTCGACTTAGGACTTGCTGGCGGTGACCGCCGCCGGCAGGTCGGTGCCCAGCCACTTCTGATGAATGGCGTTCAACTCGCCGTTCTTCTTCACGGTGTCGAGGAAGCCGTTGACCCAGCCCATCAGCTTGTCCTGGCCCTGGCGAAGGGCGATGCCCTGCACCTGGCTCTTCAGCACGAACTTCATCTCGTAATTAGCCTGAGGCGCCATCGTCTTGATCTGCTGCGCCACCACGTTGCTGACGCCCAGCGCATCGACCTGACCGGACAGCAGGGCCTGCACGGCGCTGGCGTCGTCGTCGAAGCGCATGATGCGGGCGTCCTTCGGCGCCACCGCGGTCAGCGACTGGTCCTGCGTGCTGGCGCGGGCGACGCCGACGCTCTTGCCCGACAGGTCCTCCGGCTTCTTGACCGCCGACTTCTGCGGGGCGAGCAGCCCGATCTCGATCGCCGCATAGGGCTCGGAGAAGGCGACCTGCTTGGCGCGCTCCGGCGTGACGCCGAGCGAGGCGACCAGCACGTCCACCTTGCCGGTCAGCAGGTAGGGGATGCGGTTCGGCCCAGTCACCGGCACGATGTCGACCGGCACGCCCATATGCTTGGCCATCAGCTTGGCGACGTCGGCGTCGTAACCGTCCGGCTTGCCTTCGCTGTTGGTGATACCGAAGGGCGGGAAGTCGACCAGCATGCCGATGGTCAGCTTGCCCTTGCCCTTGATGTCCTCGACGCTCTGGGCGTGGGCCGTGGCGGTGAGGCCGACTGCGGCGGTCAAGAGAGCGCCGGCGACGACAAGGCGGCGGGTGACGGTGAAGGCCATGGATGTTTCCTCCGAATGCGAGCGTTTTTAAGGATTTAACGGGAAGGCGCTGCGTAGCGGGCTTCCAGACGCTGACTCAACAGCGACAGCGGCCAGCACAGCGCGAAATAGATCGCGGCGACGATGCTGAAGACCAGGAAGGGCTGGAAGGTGGCGTTGTTGACGATCTGCCCGGCGCGGGTCAGCTCGACGAAGCCGATGATGGCGGCCAGCGAGGTGCCCTTGATGACCTGCACCAGATAGCCGACTGTCGGCGGCACCGCGACCTTCACCGCCTGCGGCAGGATCACGTAGCGCATCAGGCCGGGATAGCGCAGGCCGAGCGCCGACGCCGCTTCCCATTGGCCGCGCGGCACCGACTGGATGCAGCCGCGCCAGATCTCGCCCAGGAAGGCGCTGGTGTTCAGCGTCAGCCCGACCGCCGCGGCGACCCACGGGCTCATGTCGATGCCGATCACGGTGGCGCCGAAGAAGACCAGGAACAGCTGCATCAGCAGCGGCGTGCCCTGGAAGACCTGGATGTAGCCGGTCGCCAGCAAGCGCAGCGGCTTCACGTCGGACGTGCGGCCCAGCGCCACGAACAGCCCGACGATGCCGCCGCCGATGAAGGCGATGACCGACAGCATCAGCGTCCATTGCACGGCGCTGAGCAGGAACAGGAATTCGTTGTATCCGAAGGCGCGGATCATCGCTCAGTCCCCTCTCAGCGCCGGTCGACGGTATAGGCGAAGGCCAGCCGGTAGATGCCGGCGAACAGCGCCGAGAACATCAGCGCCAGCACCAGATAGATGCCGGTCACCACGATGTAGATCTCGAAGCTGCGGAAGGTCTGCGACTGGATGTTGTTGGCGACCGAGGTCAGCTCGTCGGCGGAGATGGCGGACACCACGCTGGAACTCAGCATCAGCAGGATGAACTGGCTGGTCAGCGCCGGATAGACCGTGCGCAGAGCCGGCTTCAGCACGACATAGCGGAAGACCTGCAGCGGCCGCAAACCCAGCGCCAGCCCGGCCTCGATCTGGCCCTTGTGGATGGATTCGATGCCGGCGCGGATGATCTCGGTGGCGTAGGCGCCGACATTGACGACCATCGCGATCAGCGCCGCCACGTCCGGAGACAGCCTGAGCCCGATGCTCGGCAACCCGAAGAAGATCAGGAAGATCTGCACCAGGAAGGGCGTGTTGCGGATGACCTCGATATAGGCGTTGATCAGCCAGCGCACCGGCTTCGGCCCGGAGGTCTTGCCCAGCGCGCAGATGATGGCGATCACCAGGCCGATGGCCATGGCGCCGAAAGACAGCCTGACCGTCAGCCAGGCGCCGTCGAGCAGGTAATCCCAAGACGCGAACACCGCGTCGAATTGAAAATCGTAGGTCACGGGCGTTCCTCCGCACCCGCGTCGCGCCGCCCTTCAAGGCTGGCGTCGCGCGGATTGCCTTTGTCCGCTTGGGCTGTCGTCCGGGGAAGCTCACCCGGATCGCCGGGACGCCATGACGACGGCGGTCCCGCTCTCTCAGTGTTCGTACACGGTAATTGGATCGATCCAAAAGCGCAACGGAAAATGAGGAGTGTCGTGATAATTCGTGTGCCAGACATTTGATCGGGTCCAGCATGTGCGGAAACCTTCCAGCCGCACAGGGCGTTTCACCGGTGTGCCGCGCAACCGCCAGCCTTTAGGAGTCAACCCGACATGACCGCAGGAACCAGCACCGCCGCGGTGAGCAGCCTCGTCCCCGCCCGGATGGACCGGCTGCCCTGGGCGCGCTTTCACTGGATGGTGGTGGTCGGGCTGGGCGTCAGCTGGATCCTGGACGGCATCGAAATCCAGCTGATCTCCGCCTCCGGCTACAAGGAAACCTTGGGCATGTCGAGTGCCGAGGTCGGCTTCGCCGGCACCATCTATCTGATGGGGCAGGTGGTGGGCGCGCTGGTCTTCGGCCGGCTGACCGACCGCTGGGGACGCAAGAAGCTGTTCATCACCACGCTGGCGCTCTACCTGATCGCGTCGGGCATCGCAGGCTTTGCCTGGACGCCGTGGTTCCTCTATGTCTGGCGCTTCATCGCCGGGATGGGCATCGGCGGCGAATATGCCGCCGTCAACTCCGCCATCGACGAGTTGATCCCCGCCCGCTTCCGCGGCCGGGTCGACATCGCTATCAACGGCACCTATTGGGGCGGGGCGATGATCGGCGCGGTCGGCAGCGTCTTCCTGCTCGACCATTCATTGGTGCCGGAAAATATCGGCTGGCGCATCGCCTTCTTCATCGGCCCGCTGTTGGGTCTCATCATCATCTATCTGCGCCGGCACATCCCGGAAAGCCCGCGCTGGATGGTCACCCACGGCATGGAGGACGAGGCGGAGCGCATCGTCGACGACATCGAGGCCAGCGTGCGCGCACAGGGACGGACGGTGCCGCCGGTCGACCCGAAGCGGGCCATGAGCATCATTCCGGAAGATTCGGTGTCATACGCCCAGCTGGTCGACGTGTTCTTCCGGCAATACCCGTCGCGCACCTTCCTGGGCGTGACGATGATGGTGACGCAGTCTTTCCTCTACAACGCGATCTTTTTCACCTATGCCCTGGTGCTGCAGAATTTCTACCATCTCGACCCGTCACAGACCGCGCTCTATTTCTTCCCCTTCGCTGCCGGCAACCTGATCGGGCCGCTGCTGCTGGGGCCGCTGTTCGACACGGTGGGACGGCGGCGGATGATCTTCGGCACCTATCTGCTGGCGGGTGTGGTGCTGCTGGTCTCGGCCTTCCTGTTCCGCCAGGGGGTGCTGACGGCGAACACGCACACGATCTTCTGGTGCATCTCCTTCTTCTTCGCGTCGGCCGGCGCCTCGTCCGCCTATCTGACGGTCAGCGAGATCTTCCCGCTGGAGGTCCGGGCGCAGGCGATCTCCTATTTCTTCGCCATCGCCCAGGTGGTGGGCTCCACCGGCCCGCTGCTGTTCGGCTGGCTCGTGGGGGAGGGGACGGAGCGCGACCCGCTGTTCTGGGGCTATGTGGTGGGATCGGTGGTGATGATGTTCGGCGGGATGGTCGCCCTGTTCTATGGCGTCGACGCCGAAGGCAAGGGGCTGGAGGACATCGCCGAACCGCTGACCAAGGCCAACCGCGACCAAGGCGTGGGAGAGGAGGCGGCAGAGACGATCTGACGGCTTGTCGTCGTCAATCCGTCTTGGTTTGCGGCACGCGAGCCCCGTTCAGGAAGAGCCGCACTGCCTGCCGGACATAGCGGTCGAGGTCGGGGATGGCGGGCGCGCTCTGCGGCAGGATCAGGCGACGGATCACCAGATTGCCGGTGACCATGCCGAGGAAGGCCTGCGCCGCGGCGGCCGGGTCGTCGATGCGCAGGTCTCCGCGGTCGGACAGCCGCCGCAGATAGTCGGCCAGCCGGCCGATGGCGTTTTCCGGTCCGATGCGGAAGAAGGCCTCGGCGATGTCGGGCACGCGGTCGCCCTCGGCGATCAGGATGCGGACGGTGGCGGTCGTCTCCTCGTTCAGCAGCGCCTTGACCAGATGCAGGGCGAAGGCGGTCAGCCCGGCCTCCGGCGTTACGCGCTCGTCCGCTTGGGCAGGGGCGAGGCCGGAGAGGATCATCGCGTTGTCCTCCTCCATGATGGCGCGGAACAGTCCCTCCTTGTCGCCGAAATGCTCGTACAGCGTGGCGCGGGACCCGCCGGCGACGGCGATGATGTCGCTCAGCGTCGTCTTCTCGAACCCCTTTTCGATGAACAGCCGCCGGGCCGCCGTCAGGATCGCCTGTCGGCGCGCCATGCCGCGCGGACCGCAGGTGGACGGGCCGCAGATCGCGGTTCCACTGGCGGGTGAGTCCGGTGCGGTGTCGATCCGCGCCTTGTGGCTGCTGGTCATCGTGCGTTCCCTTCCGGTGCGGCGGCTGCGGCCGGGTTCATTTTTATCCAGCGCCTTTCCGCGGGACCCCGTACCGGTCATTCGCGGAACCCTCTTGCGCGGTGCAGCATTCTCACTGTATCGTCTGGTACACTGTACTGTATGAGACAGTACTAAGCAACGGGGATGTGCCGGACCACCTGGTGCGCGAGCGTAGCAGGGAGACGGGTCCGCCGACGCGCGGCGCCGAGACGAGGAAACAGATGTCCAGATCCAATCCATTCATGACGCTGGCCGCGGCGGCCTGCCTGATCGCGCTGCTCGCCGGCTGCAACCAGCAGAAGCAGGCGTCCGGCCAGCCCCAGGGCGGCGGCCCGCCGGAGGTGTCGGTCCTCACCATCGAGCCGCAGCGCCTGACCGTGACGACCGAGCTTCCCGGCCGCACCGCCGCCTACCGGGTTGCCGAAATCCGGCCGCAGGTCAGCGGCATCGTGCTGAAGCGCCTGTTCCGCGAGGGCAGCGAGGTGAAGGCGGGCGACCAGCTCTATCAGATCGATCCCGCCACCTACGAGGCGTCGCTGGCAAGCGCCCAGGCCGACGTTCAGAAGGCGGAGGCGAACCTGCAGGCCGCCCGCAACAAGGCGTCGCGCTACGGCGATCTGGTCAAGAACAGCGTGGTCAGCAAGCAGGACTTCGACGACGTCCAGGCGTCGCTGAAGCAGAACGAGGCGCAGTTGGCATCTGCCAAGGCGGCCTACAACCTCGCCAGCATCAACCTGAACTACACCAAGGTGTTCGCCCCCATCTCCGGCCGCATCGGCAAGTCGGCGGTGACGGAGGGCGCGCTGGTCACCGCCAACCAGGCGACGGCCTTGGCCACCATCCAGCAGTTCGACCCGATCTATGTCGACGTCACGCAGACCGCCTCGCAGCTGATGAAGCTGCGCGAGGATATGGCGACCGGCCGCATCCGCCCGGCCGAGCCCGGCAAGATTCCGGTGACGCTGTTCCTGAACAGCAACGGCAGCGGCGACGACACCGCCTATCCGGCGAAGGGCGAGCTGCAGTTCTCCGACGTGACCGTGGATGCCGGCACCAGTTCGGTCCAGCTGCGTGCGGTCTTCCCCAACCCGAACAAGGACCTGCTGCCCGGCCTGTTCGTCCGCGCCCGCGTCGAGCAGGGGGTGGCAGAGAACGCCATCACCGTGCCGCAGGCCGCGGTCGCCCGCGGGCCGGACGGCTCCGCCCGTGTCTGGGTGGTGGGGACCGACAACAAGGTGAACCCGCGCACCATCAAGACCGAACGCGCGGTCGGCAATGTCTGGCTGGTGTCGGACGGGCTGGCCGTCGGCGAGCGCGTGGTGGTCGAAGGCCTGCAAAAGGTCAAACCGGGTGCCGAGGTGAAGCCGGTGCCGGCCCAGAACGCCCTTGCGTCGTTGCCGGAAAAGGCTGCGTCGGCCCGCTGATCCCCGGATACCGTCCCCAGGATACCGTCACATGTCAAAATTCTTCATCGACCGGCCGGTCTTCGCCTGGGTCATCGCCATCGTCATCATGATGGCGGGCGCGCTGGCGATCCTGCGGCTGCCCGTCGAGCAATATCCGAAGATCGCGCCGCCGACGGTGTCGATCACGGCCAGCTATCCCGGCGCCTCGGCCAAGACGCTGGAGGACACGGTCACCCAGGTCATCGAACAGAAGATGACCGGGCTCGACCATTTCCGCTACATGTCCTCCAACAGCGACTCCTCCGGCAACGTCACCATCACCCTGACCTTCGAGCCGGAGGCCAACCCCGACATCGCCCAGGTCCAGGTGCAGAACAAGCTGCAGCTGGCCACTCCCTTGCTGCCGCAGGAGGTCCAGCAGCGCGGCATTCAGGTGTCGAAGGCCGGCAACGACTTCCTGCTGGTGGTGGGTTTCGTGTCGAGCGACGGGCGCCTCAGCCAGGGCGACATCGCCGATTACGTCACCTCCAACCTGCAGGACACGCTGAGCCGCGTGGAGGGCGTCGGCGACATCACCGTCTTCGGGCCGCAGCATGCCATGCGCATCTGGCTGGACCCCGACGCGCTGAACAATTTCGCGCTGACCACCACCGACGTCTCCAACGCGATCAAGACCCAGAACGCCCAGGTCTCCGCCGGCCAGCTCGGCGGCGCCCCCGCCGTTCCGGGCCAGCAGATCAACGCCACCATCACCGCCCAGTCGCGGCTGCAGACGCCGGAGCAGTTCGGCGCCATCCTGCTGCGCGTGAACCCCGACGGGTCGCAGGTGCGGCTGCGCGACGTGGCGCGGATCGAGATCGGGTCGGAGACCTACGAGATCAGCGCCGCCTACAATGGCAAGCCGGCGGCGGGTGTCGGCATCAAGCTGGCGACCGGCGCCAACGCGCTGAACACCGCGGCGGCGGTCAAGGCGCGGGTGGCGGAACTCCAGCCCTTCTTCCCGGCCGGCATCGAGGTCATCTACCCCTACGACACGACGCCCTTCGTCCAGCTGTCGATCCACGAGGTCATCAAGACGCTGTTCGAGGCGATCGTCCTCGTCTTCGTCGTGATGTACCTGTTCCTCCAGAACTTCCGCGCGACGCTGATCCCGACCATCGCGGTGCCGGTGGTTCTGCTCGGCACCTTCGGGGTGCTGTCGGCCTTCGGCTTCTCCATCAACGTGCTGACGATGTTCGGCATGGTGCTGGCGATCGGCCTGCTGGTGGACGACGCCATTGTCGTGGTCGAAAACGTCGAGCGCGTGATGAGCGAGGAGGGGCTTCCCCCGCGCGAGGCGACGCGCAAGTCGATGGACCAGATCACCGGCGCGCTGGTCGGCATCGCGCTGGTGCTGTCGGCGGTGTTCGTGCCGATGGCCTTCTTCGGCGGGTCGGCCGGCGCCATCTACCGCCAGTTCTCGCTGACCATCGTCTCGGCGATGGCGCTGTCGGTGCTGGTCGCCCTGGTGCTGACGCCTGCGCTCTGCGCCACCATCCTCAAACCGGTGGCAGCCAATCATGGAGAGGGGCATGGCCATGCCCGCGGCGGCTTCTTCGGCCTGTTCAACCGCGGCTTCGACGCCGGCAGCCGGGTCTATGTCCGCGGCGTGCGCGGGGCGGTGAACCGGCTGGGCCGCTATTTCATCGCCTATCTGCTGATCCTCGGCGGCCTCGGCTACCTGTTCCTGCAGATGCCGTCCTCCTTCCTGCCGACGGAGGACCGCGGTCAGCTGTTCGTGCTGTGGTCGGCCCCGCCGAACGCCAGCTCCCAGCGCACCGCCGAAACCGCCAAGGCCGTCACCGCCTATTTCCTGGAAAAGGAGAAGGACAATGTCGAGGGCCTGTTCACCATCGTCGGCTTCAACTTCTCCGGCCGCGGCCAGAATGCCGGCATGGCCTTCGTCCGGCTGAAGGACTGGAGCGAGCGCACCCTGCCGTCGCAGAAGCCGCAGGCCATCGCCGGCCGGGTGATGGGGGCGATGTCGAAGCTGAAGGACGCGGTCGTCTTCTCCTTCCTGCCGCCATCAGTGCCCGGCCTCGGCAACGCCACCGGCTTCGACCTTCAGCTGGTTGACCGCGCCGGGCTCGGTCATGACCGGCTGATGCAGGCGCGCAACCAGCTGCTCGGCATGGCGGCGCAGAACCCCAAGCTGGTCGGCGTCCGCCCCAACGGGCTGGAGGACACGCCGCAGTTCAAGCTGGACGTCGACCGCGAGAAGGCGAGCGCGCTCGGCCTGTCGCTCAGCGACATCAACACGACGCTGTCGGCGGCCTGGGGCTCGTCCTACGTCAACGACTTCATCGACCGCGGCCGGGTGAAGAAGGTCTATCTCCAGGCCGACGCGCCCTACCGCATGCAGCCCAGCGACATCGACCGCTGGTACGTGCGCAACGCCAGCGGCCAGATGGTCCCCTTCTCCGCCTTCACGACGGCGCAGTGGATCTACGGCTCGCCCAAGCTGGAACGCTACAACGGCGCCTCGTCGCTGAACATCCAGGGATCGGCCGCACCCGGCATCAGCTCGGGCGAGGCGATGGCCGAGATGGAGGCGATGATGCAGAAGCTGCCGCAGGGCATCGGCTACGAATGGACCGGGCTTTCTTACGAGGAACGGCTCAGCGGTTCGCAGGCCCCGGCGCTCTACGCCCTGTCGATGATCATCGTCTTCCTCTGCCTCGCCGCCCTCTATGAAAGCTGGTCGGTGCCGGTGTCGGTCATCCTGGTGGTGCCGCTGGGCGTCATCGGCGCGGTCGTCGCGGCGACGTTGCGCGGTCTGCCGAGCGACGTTTATTTCCAGGTCGGCCTGCTGACCACCATCGGCCTGTCGGCGAAGAACGCCATCCTGATCGTGGAGTTCGCCAAATCGCTCTACGACCAGGGCATGGAGCTGAAGGAAGCGGCGGCGGAGGCCTGCCGTCAGCGCCTGCGCCCGATCATCATGACCTCGCTGGCCTTCATCCTCGGCGTGCTGCCGCTGGCGATCAGCACCGGCGCCGGGTCGGAGAGCCAGAACGCCATCGGTGTCGGCGTGATGGGCGGCATGATCTCCGCCACCGTGCTGGCGGTTCTGTTCGTGCCGGTCTTCTTCGTCGCCGTCTACCGCCTGTTCGTCCGCCGCCGCCCCGGCCACGGCACCATGCCGCAGCCGGCTGCGGGGGATTGAGGCGGGGAGGGCATCTCGCACCCGGGGATAAACGCCCTCTCCCGTCCCGGGAGAGGGAGGGGACCCGCGCCGCAGGCGTGGGGAGGGTGAGGAGTAAAGCAAGGATCCCGATCCGCACGGTTCCTTGGATTACCCCTCACCCATCCCACCGCTTCGCGGCGGGCCCCTTCCCTCTCCCGGGGCGGGAGAGGGGATCTTCACCCCCACCCGGCTGGCATCCGTCAGCAGCGTGTCCAGCACCTCGACCAGACGGTCGATCCGGTAGGGCTTCGGCAGCACCATCACCCCGGTGGCGCGGGCGACATCCTCGCTGTAGCCGGTCGCCAGCACGACGGGCAGGTCCGGCCGAAGCCGTTGCGCGGTGCGGGCCAGATCGACGCCGCTCAGGGTGCCGGGCATCACCACGTCGCTGAACAGCAGATCGAACCCGCCGGCTTCCAGCAGCGGCAGCGCCTCGTCGGCGGTGGCGGTGCGGGTGATGGTGAAGCCGGCATCCTCCAGCGCCGTCGCCACGGTCAGCGCCACGATGGGGTCGTCCTCCACCACCAGCACATGGCCGCCGACGCGGCTGGACCCCGCCTCCGCCATGGCCGGTTCGGCCATCGTCGACGGAGCGGTGCCGGAACGGCGGATCAGCAGGCCGATGGTGGTGCCTTGCCCCTCCTCGCTCTCGATCCAGGCGGTTCCGCCGGAATGGCGGGCGAAGCCGTAGACCTGCGACAGGCCCAGCCCGCTTCCCTTGCCGATCTCCTTGGTGGTGAAGAAGGGATCGAAGGCGCGCGCCCGTACCTCCGCCGGCATGCCGGTGCCGGTGTCGCTCACCGTCAGCTGCACGAACTCGCCCGATAGGCCTTCCGGACCATCCTGGGGCGCCCGCGCGTCGCCGGACGTCAGGATCACGTTGGCCGCCCGGATCGTCAGGGCGCCGCCGTCGGGCATCGCATCCCGCGCATTGACCACGAGGTTCAGCAGGGCCAGTTCCAGCTGGGTCGCATCGACCTCCACCGGCCACAGCCCCATGGTGAAGTCGATCTCCAACCGGATGTCGGCGCGCAACGCCCGGTTCAGCAGCTCCGACATGCCGAGCACGCGGTCGCGCAGATCGACCGTCTCCGGCCGCAACGCCTGACGGCGGGCGAAGGCCATCAGCTGCTGCACCAGCTTGGCGCCGCGGTCCACCGCCTGCCGCCCGGCATCGACCAGCGGCTGGATCCGCGTTCCCTCCGCCCGCTTCTCGATCATGTGCAGGCAGCCGGACAGCGCCTGCAGCAAATTGTTGAAGTCGTGGGCGACGCCGCCGGTCATCTGGCCCAGCGCCTCCGTCTTCTGCGTCTGCAGCAGGGCGACCTGGACGCGCTCGCGTTCCGCCACCTCTTCGGCGACGCGGGCCTCCAGCGTGGCGTTGAGCTGCTGCAGCTCCTCCTCCGCCCGCTTGGCCTCGGTGACGTCGCTGCCCTCCACGAACAGGCCGCTGACACGCCCGTCCTCGTCCCGGATCGGCTGATAGACGAAGGTGAGGAAGCGTTCCTCCAGCGGTTCGCCCGGCCGGCGCTGGAAACTGATGGGCATGTTGCGCCCGACGAAGGTCTCGCCGCTGGCATAGACGCGGTCGAGCAGCTCAAAGAAGCCCTGGCCCTCCACCTCCGGCAGCGCGTCGCGCGCCGGGCGGTCCACCAGATCCTGGCGGCCGACCAGCTGCATATAGGTGTCGTTCGCCATCTCGAAGACATGGTCCGGCCCGCGCAGCACGCACATGAAGCCCGGCGCCTGCCGGAACAGGGTGCGCAGCCGTTCCCCCTCCGCCGCCAGCCGGGCGTTGGCCGCCTCCACCGCCGCGCGTTCACGCATCAGCGCCTTGTTGGCGGCGCGCAAGGCCGCCTCGGCGAGCGCGCGCTCCACCGCGGCCCAGGTCCGCTCCGCCACATCCTCCGCCAGGGCGGCGTCGGTGTCGGTCCAATGGCGCGCCTTGGTTTCATGCAGGTAGAGGATCGCCGTCAGCCGTCCCGCCTTCAGCAGCGGCACCACCAGCAGGGAGCGCGCGCCGATGCTGGCGAAGGCCGACGCTGGGCCGCCGCCGCTGGTGCGCGGATCGGTGGCGACGTCGTCCACGCGCAACGTGTATCCCGCCCGCAGCTCCGCGATCAGCGCCGTCCCGAAGCTGTCGAGCAGGCGGGACTCCCCGGCGAGACTGGCCACCCCGCTGTCGCTCCAGTCGCGCTCGACCGAGATGATGCTGCCGGTCGGATCGGTGCGGCCGTATCCGGCCCGCGCGACCCGCAGATGGCGGCCGATCGCTTCAGCGGCGGCGGCGGTGATGCCGACCGGATCGTTCAGCCCGCGCAACCGCTCCGCCAGATCGAGCTGGAAGGTCAGCCGCCGCTCGGCCAGCACGCGGGCGGTGTTCTCGGTGCAGGCGCAGAACATGCCGGCGACGCGGTCGGTCTCGTCGCGCACCGGACTGTAGGAGAAGGTGAAATAGGTCTCCTCGCGATAGCCGTGCCGCTCCATCACCAGGCGCCGGTCCTCGTGATAGGTCGC
>CBFGPE010000018.1:0-63037 GCA_965650625.1 uncultured Azospirillum sp.
GTGGACGGCGGCGGGGCGTTGCGACATCGGCGGGCGGTAGGCGACAGGCCATCCGGGACCGGCCCTTTGCGAACCGGTCCCTTCGATCGCATCCGGTTCAGGTGGAGGAGCTTTCCGCCTGCCCAGTGATGGCGGGCTTCGCCGGCGCCTCTTCGGCAAGCGCGCGGTAGGCCAGTCCGCCCGCCAGTCCGCCGGCCAGCGGGGCGATCCAGAACAGCCAGAGCTGCTGCAGCGCCCATCCGCCGACCACCAGCGCCGGACCGGTGCTGCGCGCCGGGTTCACCGACGTGTTGGTCACCGGGATGCTGATCAGGTGGATGAGGACGAGCGCCATGCCGATGGCCAGCGGTGCGAAGCCGGCCGGTGCCCGCCGGTCGGTGGAGCCCAGGATCACCAGCACGAAGAAGAAGGTCAGCACCAGCTCGATCAGCAGGGCCGAGGTGACGCTGTACTGGCCGGGCGAATGCGCCTCGTACCCGTTGGCGGCGAGGCCGTTGACGGCCAGGCTGTAGTCGGCCTTTCCGGTGGCGATGACATACAGGACCAGGGCCGCCGCGAAGCCTCCGACCAGTTGGGCCAGCACATAGGGCAGGATGTCCTTGGCGGGGAACCGTCCGCCCGCCCACAGCCCGACGGTCACCGCTGGGTTCAGGTGGCAACCGGAGATGTGGCCGATGGAATAGGCCATGGTCAGGACGGTGAGGCCGAAGGCGAGGGAGACGCCGAGCAGCCCGATCCCGACCTGCGGAAAGGCGGCTGCGAGCACGGCGCTGCCGCAGCCGCCGAAGACCAGCCAGAACGTTCCGAGAAACTCGGCGGAGCTGCGCCTTATCATACTCATGCCAACCTCCCACTGCTGTCAGGGTTGTCGAAGGCCGGGGGATGCCGGTGCGCAGACGAGCATAAATCCACCCTGATGAGAGGGAGTTCGCGCGTTCGGACAGTGGCATGGGCCAGAAGAACAGGGTGGCGGAAGTCCCTGGTCGGCGTCGCCCTGGCTTTCATGCCGGCCATGAACGCTGTCTCGCGGAGAACGGCATGCACCGTGCCTCTGCCGCTAGGACTTGCGACCTGGAAAATCATGAGGGCCATCCCCGCATGGTGCGTGTCGAATTTGGCTATCTGATTGTTTTGAAAGATTTTTTTAAAAATGTATGGCTGCCTCTCTCGATACAAGATATTGATCCTTTTACAGGAATTATATCACACAAACAGAAAGGGGCGTGATGGGTCGGGACTGCTCTCCCGCTGTTCGTCTCCTCCCGTCCGCTTGTATCGGAGCCTTGACGCCATGCTGCTGCACGCATTGCTCAAACACGTCGAAGCCGAAGGGCTGGGGACCGAAGGAGGGTCCCTGTTCCTGGGTCGGGCACCGCAAGACACTGCTACGGGATCGGTCTTCCTGCCGCGGGGCGGAACCCGGCGCGACTATGCGCAAGGCCTTCGCCGGCTTTCCTTCCAGGTCCGCACCCATGATCCCGACTATCTCGCCGGGGAGGCTCGGGCCTTGGCGATCGCCGACGCCCTGACCCTGCGGGCGGCCCCTGCCGGGGGCTGTTTCGTCATCTCGTGCCTGCCCCAGCACGAGCCGTTGATGCCCCACGACGAGGCGGCAAGCACCTTCACCTTCATCGTCAACTACCGCGCCGACTGGCGTGTCGCCTGATTAGGAGACTATCCCCATGGCCATCACCACCGAAGACATCGCCCTCGGCATCTGCGACGTCACCTTTGACGGCGTCGATCTCGGCTCGACCAAGGGCGGCGTCGAAGTGACCGTCAAGACCACGAACTATCAGGTCAAGGCCGACCAGATGGGCGAGACCCCCATCAAGGACGTCATCACCGGCACCGAGGTGTCGGTCAAGGTGCCGATGCTGGAAACCAACCTGACCAAGCTGCTGGCGGTGATGCCGCAGGCGGTCGGCGTCGGCGTGGCCGGTGCCGAGGTCGGGGTCGAGATCCGCTCCGGCGTCAACATCGACCTGCTGGCCATCGCCGCCCCGCTGAAGCTGCACCCCACCGCCCTGCCCGCCTCCACCACCAAGGACGATTTCGTCGCCTTCAAGGCCGCGCCGCTGCCCAACTTCACCTTCAAGTACGAGAACGGCGGCGAGCGCGTCTACGAGGTCACCTTCAACTGCTATCCGGACGGCACCGCCGGCAACCGCATCGCCGCCTTCGGCGCCCCCGTCGCCGCCTGACCATGATGGCCCGCGGCCGCGGGGGCTTTTGTCCCTGCGGCCGCCCTCGCGGACCTTGCCCGCCACCAGCGACCGGGACCCTCCATGCCCCAGCCCACCATCCTGAACCTCGATGAGTTCCGCGTTTCCCGCAGCGTCGTCATCGGCGGGCGCGAGCGCATCCTGAAGAACATGACCGTCGAACAATTCCTGCAGGCCGGGGACATCGAGCGGAAGCTCGAGGAGGCCGGCAGCGAGCGGGCGCAGATCCCGATCCTCGTCGATGTGATCGCCGGCCATCTCGACGACACCCCGCGGGAGGAGATCCTCGGCCTCGACCTCGGGCAGCTCCTGGTCCTGCTGGCTTTCATCCGCGGGATCGATCCGGCGGGAGATGGCCAACCGGGGGAACGCCGGCCGGGGGAGCCGCGGGCGGGCAAGCGGGGGAGCCGTCGGGCCCGCTGAGCCGGCTCGACTTCGCCTACTGCTTTGCCCGCGTCAGCCGCTTCTACGGCATCGACCCGTTGCGCCTGCTGGCGCTGCCGGTGCGGATGTTCTGGACCCTGTTCAACGAGATCGACCGGCTGCGCGCGGAGGAGATGGCCGACTGGCTGCCGGTGCATCTGACGGCGGCCGGCGTCGGCGCCCGCGAGCTGTACGACCGGCTGCGCCAGCGGGTCGGCACTCCGCTCATCTTCGCAGACCGGCCCGATGACGGCCGGGCGGACGGGGAGCCGGGCCTGACCGAAAAGGCCAGAACCAGACTGCGTGCCCGCTTCGGCTAACAGAAAGGGAGAACCATGGCCGCCACCGCCCAACCCGCGACCATAACACTGAACATAGACGTCAAGCCCTTCGCGGTGACCGTAAACGGCTCGACGGCGTCCGTCGTTCTGCAGGCCGCCGGTCAAACCGCGGCGGCTCCCGCTACAGGACAGGCGGCTCCGACCGCAGGAGGAAATAAACAGAAAGAAAAGTCTTTCTTTGAAGATAGCCTTGAAAAAGCTGACAAAACTTATAATGACTTGTTGAGCGGATATAATCTGTCTCTCGGTCAGCGAGTTCAGCTCAACTTCGGTAACGGCGTTAAGGATTTCGTCGACAGCTGGAAAGGCGGGATTCTCAGCGTCGTCAACAAGCAGGCAACGATCGGTTCGGCGTTCGATAAGCTGGTCGTCGGCATGCGGACGAAGCTGCGCGACTTCTTCGTGAACTGGGCCTCGGAAAATGTCGCCGTCGGTGCCTTGGATCTGCTCGGCATCAGGACGAAACCGACGGATCCTGCCCAGGCCGCCACGCAGACTGCCGCGCAGGCGGGGGGGAATGCGACCTCGTCCGCCAATGCGGGAGCGGCAGGCAACTCCTCGCCCAACCAGGCGGCCAACACAGCCGCCGCCCCGACCACCCCGGCAAATGGCCTGGGCTTCTTCGATGCCGTCATGTCGTATCTCAAACCCGACAGCCTGCTCGGCACCCTCTGGTCGAAGATTTCCGACCTCTTCAAGCAGGATGGACTGCTCAGCGGCCTGATGTCCGGCATCTCCAAATTCTTCTCCTCGCTGTTCGGCGAGGAAGGGCTGGCGGGTGGTATCCTGTCGGGCCTTACCAAATTCATATCGTGGATCTTCCACACCGGCGGCATCGTCGGTGAAACCGCCCGGCCGGGGCGGATGGTGTCCGTCGGCCTGTTCGCCGGCGCCCCCCGCTTCCACACCGGCGGTCTGGTGTCGGGCGAGGTCCCGATCATCGCCCGCAAGGGCGAGGCTGTCTTCACGCCGGAACAAATGACGAACGCGGACCGCCTGATCCAGGCGGCGCAGGAGGGTGGCCGCGCGGTCACCCAGTCGGTGACGGTGAATGTCGCCGGCGGTTCCACCGGCGACCGCGAGCAGGACAAGGCGCTCGCCGAGCGGATCGGCGCGTCGGTCAAGGAACAGCTGCGCGCGATGATGGGCAACGAGCTGCGCCAGCAGATGCGGCCCGGCGGGATGCTGAACAACATGAGCTACGGAGGCTGAGCGATGGCCGGCGAAACCACGAGCCAGAACGCCATGGGCCAGAACGGTGTCCCAGTCTTCCTGCCGCCCTGTCCGCCGGTGACCGGCAGCACCATCGAGCCGGAGGTGAGGGTGCTGACCGCCGGCTTCGGCGACGGCTACACCCAGCGGGCGCCCGACGGCATCCACAACATCCGCGACCAGTATTCGCTGAGTTGGGAGTATCTCGACACCGACCAGGCGCGGGTGATCGAGGAGTTCCTGAGGGCGCGGCGGGGTGCTGAAAGCTTCCTGTGGAAGCCGCCCGGCGAACCCGACCGTCGGCGCTGGATCTGCAGCAAATGGAAGCGCACCCGCACCCATTACCTGTTCTCCAGCATCTCCGCGACCTTCGTCGAGGTCTTCGACCTCTGACCCCGCGGCCGCTTCGCTCCCTTCGACCGCGGGGGCGGCGCCCATCCAAGGAATTTCCATGAGCCAGACCAACATCCCCGGATGGGATGGACGGCCGGCGCTTGCCGCCGCCGCCCAGTCGCCCGATCCCGGCGCCTATGTGACGCTGTTCACGCTGGACCTGACCATGTATCCCGGCGGCACGATCCATCACTTCACGCCCTCGGGCAGCGGCGGCGAACCGGTCCTCTTCGGCGGCATTGCCTATGTCCCGGTCGAGATGGAGACCGAAGGGTTCGAATGGACGGCGACCGGGGCGCTGCCGACGCCGCGCCTGCGCATCGCCAACATCAACCGCCAGATCTCGGCGCTGATCTACCAGTTCTCCGATCTGCTCGGCGCTAAGGTCAGGCGGCTGCGCACTTTCGACCGCTATCTCGACGGCCGGGCGGAAGCCGACCCGCTCGCCTTCTTCCCGCCCGACCTCTACCGGGTCGAGCGCAAGAGCGCCCACACCGCCACCCATGTCGAGTTCGAGCTGTCGGCGGCCATCGACCAGGAGGGCGCTATGCTCCCCGGCCGGCAGGTGCTGCGCGACGGCTGCACCCGCCGCTACCGCCATTGGACCGGATCGGGGTGGTCGTTCGACGGCGTCGACTGCCCCTATTCCGGCAGCCGCTGCTTCACTGCGACCGGCGAGAGTACCGGCGATTCGGCCAAGGATGCCTGCGGCAAGCGGCTGGCCGACTGCCGCCTGCGCTATCCCAACTCGACCGATCTCCTGCCTTTCGGCGGCTTTCCCGGCGTCTCCCGGATTCGGGTCTGATCCGGGTGCCCCCTCCCCTCACACTCAGAGGAGCCAGCAGCGCATGTTCACCGCTGACGCCATCCTCGCGATGAAGCGCCACGCCCTGGCCGACTATCCGCGCGAGAGCTGCGGTCTGGTGGTTGCCGGCACCTACCGGCCCCTGTCCAACCGCGCCGCCGATCCGGCGGTCCATTTCCGCATCGACGATGCTGACTACCTCGCCCATGCCGGCGCCATCGAAGCCATCGTCCACAGCCATCCCGACGGGCCGCTCCACCCGTCGGCCGCCGACATGCGCGGCCAGATCGACAGCGCGGTCCCCTGGGCGATCCTGGCCACCGACGGGGAGCGATGCTCCGACCCGATCCTGTGGGGCGACGGCGTGCCGGTGCCCGATCTGATCGGCCGCGAGTTCCGCCACGGCGTGACCGACTGCTACGCCCTGGTGCGCGACTGGTTCCAGTTGGAACTCGGCATCCGGCTGCCGGATTTCCCGCGCGACGATGACTGGTGGCACAACGGCAGCAACCTCTATCTCGACCATTTCGCCGACGCCGGCTTCTCGGTGGTCCGTTCCGGCGAGGCGGCGGCCGGCGACGTCGCACTGATGACCGTGCTGTCGCCGGTGCCCAACCATGCCGGCATCGTCCTCGACGGCGGCCTGCTGCTGCACCACCTGCCGCGCCGCCTGTCGCGCCGCGAACCCTTCGGCCCCTGGCACCGGCAACTCGTTCACATCCTGCGTCACAAGGATCTCGCTCATGGCTAGGATCCATCTGCATGGTGCGCTCGGCCGCCAATTCGGGCGCCTTGCCGACTATCAGGTCCGCGACGCCGCCGAGGCGATCCGGGCGCTCGCCGCCAACCATCCCGATTTCGAGAAGATCTTCCGCGAAGGCTCCTACCGGCTGGTCCGCGGCCCGCGCTCGCGCGGCGGCATCGACCTGACCCTCGACACCCTGACGCTCGGGCTGGGCAGCGCCGACCTGCACATCATCCCGGTTCCGGCCGGCGCCAAGAGCGGCGGTGCCGGCAAGGCGATCATGGGTGCGCTGATCATGGTCGTGGCGATCTATGCCGCGCCCGCCGTTGTCGGCGCGCTCGGCCCGACACAGGGACTTGGCGCGGCAGCAATCTCAGCAGGCAGTTTCTCCATCTCCTACGGCTCGATCGCCCTGTTCGGCGCGTCGATGATGCTGTCGGGCATCAGCCAGATGCTGTCGCCGACGCCCAGGGCCAACCTGCCCGACAGCAAGCAGAGCTACCTGTTCTCCGGCCCGGCAAATGTCAGCGAACAGGGCGGCTCGGTTCCCCTGGTCTATGGCCGCTGCTGGGTCGGCTCGACCGTCATTTCCTCCAGCATGGACAGCGTGCAGATCGGATCCGTCCAGGCCCAGCCGGCAGCGTCCGCCGTCACGCCGACCGCCAGCGGGAGCACGGCGGGCGGCATCCAGGGGGCCAAGGGTGGCGGCAAGTCCGGTGGCGGCTCCGGTGCCACGGAGGACCCCAACAGCCTGCAATCCGCCGCGACCGCCCGGGTGATCGACCTGCTGGGCGAGGGCGAGATCGTCGGGCTGGTCGATGGGGGGAAGAGCATCTATTTCGACGGCACGCCGCTGATCGCCCCCGATGGGACGGAGAACTTCAAGGGTGTGGCCTGGGACCAGCGCCAGGGCATTTCCTCGCAGCAGCCGATCGAAGGTTTCACCGCCAGCGAAACCAGTGTCGCGGTCGGCGTCGACGTGAAGAAGGCGACCCCAGTTGTCCGCACCATCCACAGCGATGAGGTCGATGCCGCCCGCATCGTTCTGCGCTGGAACGCGCTGACCGAGCAGGACACCTCCAACGGCAACCTGCACGGATCGACGGTGCAGTTGACCATCGAAGGGCGGGCGGCCGACGGCAGTTGGAAAGTTCTGGTCAACGATACGGTGACCGGCAAGACGACCAGCGCCTATGAGCGGTCCTACAAGGTCGGGCTGCGCGAACTGGGCAGGAGCCCATACGACATCCGCGTCACCCGCGTTACCGACGATCCGCCCCGCGCCGCGATCCAGAACAGCTTTTCCTGGTCCCATTACGCCGAGATCGTTGAGTCCAAGTTCAGCTACGACCATTCGGCGCTGATCGCGCTGACGGTCAAGGCCGAGCAGTTCGGCAGTTCGATCCCCGAGCGTGCCTATGACGTCAAGGGCCTGAAGATCAAGGTCCCGTCCAACTACGATCCTGAAAGGCGGACCTACTCCGGCCAGTGGGACGGCAGCTTCAAAATCGCCTGGAGCGACAACCCGGCCTGGGTGCTCTACGACCTGCTGACCGACCAGCGCTACGGCCTGGGACAGTCGATTTCCGAAGCGGCGGTCGACCGCTGGTCGCTCTACACCATCGGCGTCTATTGCGACCAGCCGGTCAAGTCTGGCCGGATTGATGCCGGCGGCCGTGACATCCTGGAGCCGCGCTTTACCTTCAACGGGGTGATCTCCGGCCGCACCGAGGCCTACCGGGTTCTTCAGTCCATCGCCTCGACCTTCCGCGGCCTGATCTTCTGGTCGGCCGGCGGCGTGCTGGCCCGCGCCGACATGCCGGCCGATCCGATCAAGCTGGTCACTCCGGCCAACGTCATCGGCGGCAGCTTCACCTATTCCGGCACCGCGCTGAAGGCCCGCCACACCGCGGCGCTGATCACCTTCAACGATCCCGACGACGGCTACCGCCCGACGGTCGAGGTTGTCGAGAATGCCGGGATGATCCAGCGCTACGGCTGGCGGCCAATCGAGGCGACGGCCTATGGCTGCACCCGGCGCAGCCAGGCCCGACGCCTCGGGTTGTGGATGCTCGACAGCGAGCAGCACGAGACCGAGACCGTCACCTACCGCTGTTCCTTCGACCATCTCGACGTCATGCCGGGCGACGTGGTCAAGCTGGCCGACCCGAACTGGGCGCTGGTGCGCACCGGCGGCCGGCTGGTCGCCTACGATCCGGACCGGCAGGTCGTCACCCTCGACGACACGGTGACGCTGGAGGCCGGGCAGAGCCATGTGCTGGCGCTCACCCTGCCGGACGGCCGGCTGGTCGACTGCCCGGTCCGCCGTCCGGTGCAGTCCACCGAGGAGCACACCACCGGCCAGCTCGCCATCGACGCGGCTCCGCTCGGCGGCGTGGTGCCGCAGCCGCATGCGGTGTGGATGCTGACCGCCACCAACCTCGCCCCGCGCCTGTTCCGGGTGCGCGCCGTCACCGAGAAATCGCCCGGCGTCTACGAGGTCACCGCCCTGCTGCACGAGCCCGGCAAATATGCCCGTGTCGAGGAGGGCGTGCAGATCGAGCCGGTGGCGACCCAGAGCGCCGCCAACGCCATTCCCTCCCCCGCCAACCTCGCGGCGGTGGAAAGCGCCTACTGGGTCAACGGCCTGCCGCAGGCCCGGCTGACCGTCAGTTGGACGCCCAGCGACGATGCCCGCATCTCCGGCTACCGCGCCGACGTGATGACGCCAGGCGGCCAATGGCAGGAATGGAAGGTCACCCGCGCCGGCAGCTTCGACATCGAACCGGCGGCGGAGGGCGTCTACACCGTCCGCATCACGGCCTTGGCCTACGACAACCGTCGCTCGGCGGCGGCGGAAATCCGGGCCACGGTGCGCGGCAAGGGCACGCCGCCCGGCCAGCCCGCCGGGCTGGTCGCCAAAGGCGGGCTGCGCCAGATCGCCCTGTCCTGGGTCAATCCGCCCGACACCGACCTCTCCCACATCGAGGTGCTGGAGGGGGCGGCGAACGACCTGTCGGCCGCGACCGTCATCAGCACGGTCAAGGGCAACGCCTTCGTGCGTGCCGGGCTGGGCGGGCTGGTCACGCGCTATTACTGGGTGCGCGCCGTCGATCTCGGCGGCAATGTCGGCGACGTCAATTCCAACATCGGCACCGGCGCCACCACCGAGCAGATCTCCCACGACGACCTCGCCGACAAGCTGGTCTCGGAATCGAAGCTCGTCCCCATCCTGGCCGAGCGCATCACCGGGATCGAGAAGATCGCCGAGACGGTCACGTCGGGTCTGGTGCGCGTCAACGACAGCTACGGCCGCATCCGCAGCGAGATCGGCAAGCGCGAGGCCGACACGGCCGAGGTGAAGGCGGAGGTCAAGCAGGTCCAGGACGACACGCAGTCGCTGGCGAGCCGGGTCACCACCGTCGCCGCCCAGTTCGACGGGCAGATCGCCACCGTCAAGGAGGAGCTGACCGCGCTGGTGACGGCGGAGGAGGCGACGGCGACGCGCATCGACACGGTGGTCGCGGCCTGGGACGGAAATCTGGCCGGCGTGCAGGCGAAGCTGACCGCGACAGCGAACGACACCCGGACCAACGCCGAGCGCATCGACAGCGTCGTCGCCGGCTACGACAAGAGCCTGGCCGGCTATGACAGCCGCATCACCGCCAACGCGACCGCGACCGGCGCGCTGACCACACGCCTCGATACGCTCGGCGCATCGGTCGAGGGCGTGAAGGCGGGGTTGACCGCCGAGCAGACCGCCCGCGCCAGTGCCGACGGTGCGTTCGCCAGCCGGATCGACAGCCTGAATGCCTCGCTTGGCGGCGTCTCGGCCTCGTTGCAAACCGAGATCACCGCCCGCGCGAACGGTGAAGGCAGCCTTGCCCAGCGCATCGACACGCTCAACAGCACGGTCGGTGGAAATTCGACATCGATCCAGCAGATCACCTCGACCACGACCGGGCTAGCTGCCCAGTACACCGTCAAGATCGACAACAACGGCTGGGTGTCCGGGTTCGGCCTTGCCTCCCACCCGTCCGGCGAGAACGAGTTTACGTCCGAATTCGCTGTTCGGGCCGACCGCTTCCTGATCGGCGTCCCCGGTGCAGGCGGCAGTGTCGACCACCCCTTCGTCATCGGCCGCGTGAACGGTATCCCCAGGATCAGCATGTCGTCCGCGTTCATCCAGGACGCTTCGATCGACAGCGCGAAAATCAGGGATGCGACGATCTCAAGCGCGCACATTCAAGATCTGACGATCAACGGCCAAAAGATCGAAGATTTCGCGACCTCCAATATCTCCGCTGCCAGTGGCAAGGAAACGGCAACCGTCGGACTGCAAACGACAGGCAAGCGTGTACTGCTGATCGCTTGCCGAGGCTGGCTTGTGCGGCAAGGAAATTTCAACGGAGAAAATCCGTACTACTACTATACTTGGCAAACAATTTCCTATGTCTGGGTAGAGCAACCGGCACGCGGATGGAATACATGGACCACCGCAAACTCAGATGTCGGCAATTACGGCGGCTTTGATTCAGTTGGCTACAACAGCATGTTTGCTTCAATTGCAGCACTGGAGCTGCGGAAATGACTCTGACCATAACTCGCTACATCCCCGAAACTGCCATGCCGACGAGCATGCAGTCTTTTGCTGTACTGAGCAGTGAAACAAATACCGACTTGGTTTTCTACAAGCCGGAAACCGGTGAAATCCTGCAAGTAGCCGGCTGTGGGCCGGCAGAACTGGAGTTCTTCCAGTTGCCGGGCTGCGCACGCCTGCAGGTCAAGGCCGACGTGAAACGCGACTATGTCGACCTGACCGGCTCGGAGCCCGTCGTGCATCCGCGTCCTGAAATCGAGAGTCTAGATGCTTTGCCGATCCCGGCGACCGTGACCGTCACCTGCCGCGCCTCCGGCGCCATCGGCACCTACACGGTCGAGGACGGCAGCTTCGACTACGACGATCTGCCCGGCACTTATGACGTGCACGTCAGCGCCTGGCCCCATCATGACGCTCATTTCGTCCTGGAGATCACGCCATGAAGGTGACGGCGACCCGCACCCGCGACGAGATCGCGAAGCTGCGCCAGCAGGCCTATCTCGCCGCATGGCCGGCGGCCCGGCAGTTGGAAGCCCAGCAGGACATGCTGAACAACAACCCCGCCAAATGGGAGCGCATGCACGCCGACTTCTCGGCCATCCGCGCGCTCTACCCCTACCCCGACATGACCCCCAGCGAGGAGAACTGACATGGCCGGCTGGTATCGCCAAGGCACCGTCGCCCTGACCCCCGGATCAGCCGCCGTCACCGGCGCCGGCACCATGTGGATGGGCGTCGTGCGTCCGGGCTCCGCCTTCACCACCGACGGCAGGACGCTCTACGAGATCCGCGAGGTCGCCAACGACCACACGCTGACCCTCGACCGTCCCTGGGAGGGCGAGACGGCGGCGGCGTCCGCCTATGCCGTCATCGCCGCGTCGGCGACCCTGTCCAACGCCGAACTGGCCGGCGAGATCGCGGCGATGGTCGCGAAATGGGCGGTGCGCGAGGACCAGTATGACGACTGGCTGGGCGGTTCCCCCAACGGCGGCCCGAACGGTGACGGCAAATATCCGCTGACCGACAGCAAGGGCGTCACCCGTCTGGTCGAGAGCCCGGCCCGCCTGCTCCAGCTCCTCGACGACGGGGTGGTGGAGCATGCCGCACAGATCATCGCGGCGATCGAGGACGACGTGGCGGCGGCGAGGCAGGCCGCCACCGAGGCCACGGCGGCGATGACGGCCGTCAGCGCCGACCGGCAGGCCGTGGCGCAAGCCGCCGCGACCGTCGCCGCGCAGGCCGGCGAAAGCACCGCCGCCGCCGCAACCGCGACCGCCCAGGCGGCCATCGCCGTCCAGCGTGCCGGCGAGGCGGCCGGCAGCGCCGCCGCCGCCGCCGGACTGGAGGCGTCTGCCACCGCGGCGCTTTCCGCGGTGGAGACGGCGCGCGACATCGTGCTGGAGGCCCGAACCGAAGCCGGCACGGCGGCAAGCGGTGCCCTGTCTTCCAGAACGGCGGCCGAGGCCGCGCGCGACACTGCGACCGCCGCGCGGGATGCCGCCCTGGAGGCGCGCGATGCGGCGGAGACGGCGCGGACGCAGGCGCAGGACTGGGCGGTGAAGACCGATGCTCCGGTTTCCGGCAGCCTGAAGTCGGCGCTGTCCTACGCCCTGGACGCCGCCTCCCAGGCGACGTCCGCCGCTGGCAAGGCGATGGAGGCGGCCGGCAGCGCCGCCGCCGCCGCCGTGAGCGCCGCCGATCTCGACACTGCGGCAGCCGATGCGCAGGCCGCCGCGGGCGATGCCGTGACCGGCGCCCAGACCGCGAACGCCAAGGCCGCCGCCGCCGCCCTGTCCGCCGACATCGCCCGGTCCGCCGCGCAGCAGGCGGAAACCGCCGGGGCCGGCAGCGCCACGGCCAGGACCGCGGCGGAGGCGGCCCGCGACAGCGCGGCCACTGCCATGACGGCGGCGCAGGTCGCCGCCTCCCAGGCCGGCCAGTCGCAGACCAACGCCGCCAACAGCGCGCAGACGGCGGCGACGGCGGCGGCGGACGCGATCTCGGCCAAGTCCGATGCCACCTCCGCCCGCGATCTGGCTGTCGCCGCCCGCACGGAGGCGCAGGGCGCGCGCGATCTGGCCCAGGCCTTCGCCCAGGGCGCCGTCGGCTATCAGCCCAGCCCGGGCGTCTATTCCGCCTTCCATTGGTCGGAGCAGGCCAAGGGCCATGCCCAAACCGCCGCGACCATCGTCGGCGGCTCCAACTTCGGCATCGTCGGCGACGGCACCTCGCAGCGCTTCGCCGCGGACAGCCCCGGCTCTCTGCTGAACCTCGTGCAGGCTCCGGGTGGCAAGCTCACCTTCAATCCGGGCAGCCGCGCGGTCTCCTTCGGCTTCGATGCCGTGACCGCGCCGGTGGCCCCGTCCGGCGGCATCACCGCCGGCACCGTGCAGGGAGCGCTGGAGGAGATCGACCACCGGCTGTCCACCCTGTCGCAGGACAGCATCGCCAACAGCGGCGGCTCGGTGCGGGTGACGGAGGACGGAGCGGTCGAGATCGTCCCCGCCGCCGGCCAGCCGGCGACCTACAGGGGCGGCGAGTTGCACACCTCCGCGACCGCCTACGGCAAGGCGGAGACGGATGCGACCATCGCCGCCATGGTCACTGCCGGGCAGGCGGCCGGTGCGGCCAAGCTGACGATGCCCCGCACCATCGCTTTGTCGGGTGGAGTGACCGGCACGGCGACCGCATTCGACGGCACCGCCAACATCGCCATCCCGGTGACGGCCATTGATGCTGCCAAGATCGTCGGTACCATCCCTCTCGGCAGCATGCCCGCCGCCGCGCTTGAGCGGCTTGCCGTCGTTTCCAGCCAGACGGCCCGCTACGCGCTGACGACGGCGACTGTGCAGGTCGGCGATGTCGTCAAGGAGACCGACACCGGCAAGATGTTCTATCTCAAGGACGAGACGAATATCGGCAACAGTGCGGGCTGGGAGGAATATTCGGTCGGCACGGCGGCACTTGCCAATAGCGTGCCCTGGACCGGCGTGACCGGTCGCCCCGCGTTGCTTGACGCCGTAGCCGCGCTCGACAGCAGCACCGGCCTTGTTTTGCAGACGTCTGCAAACACGATTTCCAAGCGTGCTGTCGGTGCCGCGTCTTCGAGCGATATTCCCGACCGCTCGGCGGCTGACGGGCGCTACGCCCAGCTTGGGGCGGCGAACAGCTTCACCGGCAAACAGACGGTTGTCGCCAGCGGCACGGCTCTGCCGGCTTCGACCGGTATGGCGGCACAGACCAGCAACACCGGCGGGCTCGAAATCCAGCCGCAGGGCAGCAGTGGCACTGCCGGCGCGTCCTTCATGTCCTTCCACCGGCCGGGCAATTATGCTGTCCATTTCGGACTCGACACAGATAACAAACTGAAGTTCGGCGGCTGGTCCATGGGTGGCAATGCCTACGAAATCTGGCATGCCGGCAATGATGGGGCTGGATCGGGGCTGGATGCCGACTTGCTGGATGGGTTGCAGCCCGCGACGGGGGCAACTGCCAACTCCGTCGGCCAGCGTGATAGCAATGGAGCCTTGACCGCATCCTCGTTCCGGACGGGACAAGGGTGGGCCGAAGTGGGGTCCGTTGCCGGCGGGCAGGGATGGATCGCGTCGAACCTGTACCACGACGGGACGAACTGGCGGACCCGCGCGACACATGGCGGCATCGGCGCGCATGGCCTTGTGCTGAACTGGCCGGCCTGGGGTGACGTCAGCATTGCAGAAGTGACCGGGGCAACCACGGCCGAGGCCATCGTTTCGCCCGTTTCCCGCAAAATCTGGACCGATAGCACGCTGCCGGTCACGGTGTCTGGTCAGGTTGTCGATTTCAAGACTCAGCCCACCGTCAACGGCCAACCGCTTGCTGGCGGCAGTGTCACCAAGTCGGCAGTGACGGTCCTCCCTGCCGCCGGCACCATCAACGTGACGGCCAAATCCATCCTTGCGGTCTACAGCCAGTTCGTCGGCCAGACCTTCACCGTCGATTACAACACCGAAGCACAGTACACGCAGGAGAACGCCGCCACCGGCACCGATCAGGTCGGCGGGGCTTTCCAGCTTTACAACACGGCGGGCGCGCAGATCGACAGCGCGACCAAGGTGCTGGTCAAGGCGGATGGCGTCAACGGTTCGACCGAGATCATCGACGAGCGCGGCATCACGCCGTTCGGTACCCATTGCGGCTGGTTTGACGGGTTGAGCTACTGGAAAGTGCCGAGCAGCTATAAAGTTGCTTTCGGCAGCGCGCAGAACTTCACCTACGAGTGCTGGGTCCGCCCGACCAATCTCGGGTCCGGCTACAAGGTTCTGTTCGACACCTGGGGCACCTCTGGTGTCGGTGTGGAAGTCGCCATCAACGGGTCCAGCATTTACTGGTGGGATGGCACCACCGCCCGTACCCACAGCACGTTGACCGACGAACAATGGTATCACGTCGCCCTGGTTCGCTATAACGGCACCACGACCCTGTACGTCAATGGGGTTGGCGGGGCTTCGGCGGCAGACACGACGAACTACCCCAACAAGCCGCTCGGTATCGGTGCCGTATACAATGGCACCTCCATATTCAATGGCTGGCTCGATCAACTGCGGGTGTCGAAGATCGCCCGCTACACCGGCAACTTCACGCCCCCGACTACGGCGTTCACGACAGACGCCGACACTGCCCACCTGTTCACCTTCGATGACGGCCATGGTGGGCAGGTGCTCAAGGATCGAGCTAACAGCGGTCGGGCGATGTTTGCCCCCACGGCCACGATTTCGACCGAGCAGGCCAAGTTCGGCACCACCAGCCTGAAGATGACGGGGGCCACCAATCCTTGCGTCATCGGTTGGGGCAGCACGCCGCAGGCCGATCTCGCCATCGGCAGCGACGACTTCACGATGGATTTGTGGTTCTACAAAACCAACCTCAACAACGCTGCGCTGTTCTGCGCCGGGCAGAACACCTACTCCCCGCAGATTTGGGTGGATAGCGCAGTTCGTGTCTATCTTAGCTCCACCAATTCGTCCTGGGACATCAGCGCCGGAACCCAACTCGGGTCCGTCACCCTGAATGCGTGGAACCATCTCGCCCTGACCCGTTCTGGCACGACTGTCTACGCGATGCTGAACGGCGTGCTGCTGGGAAGCTGGAACGTCGGCACCACCAGCTTCGTCACCAGCGGTCCCTTCCAGTATTACGGCGGAGCCTGGGATAATTCCGGCATCCTTGCCGGCTACATTGACGAGGTGCGGTTCAAGCGCGGCGAGGCGGTTTGGACCTCCAGCTTCACTCCACCGACTGGCGCGTATACGGCCGACGCCCGTACTGTCATTCTGCTGCATTTCGATGGAGCTAACGGTGACAAGGTGACGCTGGACAGCAGCGGGTCGAGCTACGGCACCAACGCCTTCGGCGACACGACGACCCCGGCGCTGACTTTCCAGAACAGCGCGTCTTTGTCGGCGAGCTATGCGCGGGGAGGGCACAGTACCTCTCTGGAGCTGAACGGGTCCAACCAATATGCCATGCAGGCTTTTGCCGCGCCGGGCAGCGGACACCCGGTCTATTTCGGAACCAACACCAAATTCTGCGTCGAAGGCTGGTTCTATGTTCCAACCCTGTCCGGCATCAACACCTACGCCGCCCTGGTCGATCTCCGCTGCCCTTCGTTCGGCATCGCATTGAACGTCTATTTGCTCGCCTCTGGGCAGATGCAGGCCAACGTCCGACAGAACAGCGGCGGAACCAATCTTGTGATCAACGGCGGCAATGCCAGCGTCGGATGGAACCATTTCGCGCTTGTCCGCGATGGGCGCGGATATGTGCTATACAGCAACGGCACTTCCGGAGCCGCGCCAGTCGGGGTGAGTATCGACCCATACTACACGAACGACATTTATAAGCTGTCACTCGGTGCCTGGGTTGACGGCTCTGGCGGCTTCTTCACCATGGCGTTCGACGCCATCCGCATCACCAATGGTCAGCCTCGTTACACAGCCAACTTCACACCGGCCACGCTGGTCGCCGACGACATGACCACGCTGATGTGGGAGTTCAACGGCGCGGTCGGCCAGAAATGGGTCAAGGAACTCAGCCAGAACACGGCGCTGATCGCCGCCAACGGCAATGCCCGCACGGTGAAGGACGGCCGCTATCTGCCCTACACCGCCGGGGCGAAACTCAGCACCGCGTGGTCGGCGTTCGGCACCGGCTCGCTGCTGTTCAACGGCACCAACCCCGGCATCGATCTCGGCACCGGCAGCGAGTGGCAGTTCTCCGGCGATTTCACCATCGACGCGCGCATCCGGCTGAACGCCACCGGGCAGTACCACACCATCGCGGCCAAGGGTGGTGCCGCCGTGGCCGCTGATCGCGCTTGGGATTTCTCCGTCAGCAGCGGCAACAAGCTCCAATTCAACGTCTATGTCGGTACCACCATCTACACGGCGACCGGTGCCACCAGCCTGTCGTCCGGCACGTCCTACCATGTCGCTGCCGTGCGCTCCGGAAACACGCTGATGGTCTTCCTCAACGGAACGCTGGACGGCAGCGTCACGATGAGCGGCACCATGAACACCTCGACGGTTGCCGCCCGCATCGGCTCCTTCTGGACCGGCGCGTCCGAACTGTCGATCAGCAACGCCTATTTCGACGAGTTCCGCATCTCGAACACCGCGCGTTGGACCGCCAGCTTTATCCCGCCGACCATCGACTACGGCCAGCAGTACGTCACCGGCCCCTATTATGTCGCGACGACGGCGGCCTCCAGCATCGACGTGTCGGACTGGAGCACCATCCATTCGGCGACGATCACGCAGACCACCCCGCCCGGCACCAGCATCAAATGGCTGGTCAGCTTCGATGGCCGGGCGACGTGGCGGAAGTGGGACGGGTCGGCCTGGGTTGTCGTTCCCCTCAGCAACGGGTCCAGCATCGACACCAGCGGCAACGACTATCTGACCATGCAGACCGCCCTCACAAACCTGAATGTGGAGAGCTACAGCACCATCGACTTCGCCTTCTCGCTGAAGACGGCCAACCCGAACTTCTCGCCCAGCGTCGATGCGGTGACTCTGGCCCGCGACGAGTACGAACTCGGGGCCGCCAAGATCGACTACACGATCAAGCGCAACGGTGCGGCCGGAGCCGAAATCCACCGCATCACCAACCTGAAGGCATACCCGGTCAACGTCGTCTACGACTACGTCGCCTGATGCGGCTGGTCCCGGGGAACGCCCCGGGACCATGCTCCGCCCTCACCATGTCTCCCCACATACCGACCGGGAGTCCCGATCGATGCCCGATCCGATCTGCAAGGCCGCCATCGACCTTGTGAAGCATTTCGAAGGCCTGTCCCTCGACGCCTATCTCTGCCCGGCCGGCATCCCGACGATCGGCTACGGCCACACCGCCGGCGTGACGCTCGGGCAGAGCATCACCGCCGGAAGGGCCGAAACGCTGCTGTCCCGTGACCTTGCCGCCGCGGCGGCCGTGGTCGACAGGCTGGTGACGGTGCCGGTGAATAACGGGCAGCGCGGCGCGCTCGCCAGCTTCGTCTTCAATCTGGGACGGAGCAGCTTCCAATCCTCGACCCTGCTGAAGCGGCTCAACGTGGGGGATTATGAAGGGGCCGCCAGCGAGTTCGCTCGCTGGGTCTACGCCACCGTCAATGGCAGGAAGACGCAGCTTCCAGGTCTGGTGAAGCGCCGGGGGGCCGAGGCACTGCTGTTTCGCCGCAACCTCTTCCTGACCAGGATCGCCGCAGCCGATCCGATGCCGCAGGCCGTCGCCGCTTGCGATGCCGCTCTTGCATGAAGCCGGCATGATGCCGTGCCTTCTCCCTGCCGTCAGTTTTGCCGCCGAGGCGAAATGGCGGTTACGCCCCTACCTCTCGGCCAACTGAGCCATGGCGCCCGTTCCGGCGGCGATGCGTTCGTCGTAGCGGGCGGGCAGGCGGGCAGGCCGGCGGCCTGATGGGACGCTTCGGCAACAGCGGATCGTGCTGACCGTGATCCGGCATCCGTAGCAGAAGAACGGAAGGACCGAGGACGCTGGTCTGGATTTGCCGGCGGGCCGTTTTCCGATCCGCACCGATCAGCCGAAGAGATTCCGTTCGCCCAGTTCCTCGGCGCGCTTGCGTTCCAGTTCCTGGTTGTAGCGGCGCAGCGCGTAGGCTTCCGTCAGATAGCCGACCAGCCGCTTCGTCGTCGCACTCTCCACGACCGGAAGGCTCTCCTCCTCCGTGTCGGTGAAGAGCTTGAGAGCGCTGCGCACATTCTGTCCCGGCAGCAGGACGGCATCCGCCGACCGGGCGAAATCGCCGGCGGTGCGCTGATCCATGTCCTCCTGCAGGGTCGGATCATGCACGGCGGAGAGGGTGACGATGCCGGCATAGGCTCCGCGTTCGTCGAACACGAACACCTGCTTGGCGCTGCCCAGCGGAAACATGCGGCGCAGCTCGGCCAGGCTCATGGAGGCGGGAACGCTCTTGGCGTCGCGGCGCATCATCCGTCCCACCGTCAGGTTCTCGATCCAGCCGATGTCGTGCGCGCCGTGGATGGGCAGGCCGCGCAGGTGGAAGCGCCAGGTGGCGAAGGAGTGGCCGAACATCCGGCGCACGATCATCGTCGCGACCGCCACGCTGGTGAGCACGCCGAGGGTGACGGGAAAGTCGGCGGTGGCCTCCTCGACCAGCATGACCATGGTGAGCGGGGCACCGACGATGGCGGCGGCGACCGACCCCATCCCGACCAGGATGAAGGCGGTATAGTGGATGCCCACGTCGGGCAGCAGCCAGCCGACGATCTTGACGAAAAGGCTGCCGTACAGGCTGCCCAGGAACAGCGAAGAGCTGAACAGCCCGCCGCGGAAGCCCGAGCCGAGGGAGAGGGACGAGGCGATGACCTTGGCGATCAGCAGGCCCGCGAGGACGATCCCATCATAGCCGAGGACGATGTTGTGCTGGATCGCGCCGTGACCGCTGCCCAGCACCTGCGGGTAAAGCATGGCGATCGCCCCGACCAGCAGCCCCCCGACGGCCGGCCTGAGCCAGCCGGGGACATGCGCCGCCCGGAACAGCCGCTCCGCCAGCGTCACCGCCTTCATCGTGGCGATGCCGAGGATGGCGGCGCCGATGCCGACCAGGACGAAGAAGGGATAGTCGCTCGGCCCGACGCTGACGGGGTCGTAGACGGCGAAGATGGTGTCGTGGCCGCTGGTCCAGCGGGTGATGATGCCGGCGGTGATGGCGGACAGGCTGACCGGCGCCAGGGCGGCGAGCGTGTAGCTGCCGATCACCAGTTCGAAGGCATAGAAGGCCCCGGCGAGCGGGGCGTTGAACGCGGCGGCGATGGCGGCGGCGGCACCGCAGCCGACCAGGATCCGCAGATCGGCGCGGCGAAGCTTGACGGCCTGCCCGGCCGTGGAGGTGACGCCCGCCCCCACCTGGGTGTAGGCCGCCTCCATGCCGACCGAGGCGCCGAAGGCGTTGGACATCAGGGTCGAGGCGGCGAGGCGGAGGCTGTCGAGCAGAGACATCGTGCCGCCGTAGAGCGCGTTCGCCTCGATCGGGTCGACGATGTCCTTTGCCCGCAGGCGCCGGGCGAAGCTGCCGAAAATGCCGAGCGCCAGCCCGCCGACCATCGGGATGACCAGCGGCTGCCAGGGGCCGATGGCCACCCCCGCGCTCAGATGGGCGCCGCGCGGAAGATCGAAGAGCACCGAATGCAGCAGCCCGACGGCTTTCTGGAGCAGGGCGACCCCGCCGGCGATCAGCGCCGCGGCAAGCACCCCGAGGGCGACGATGGCGAAATCATTGTCGCGGACATTTCGGCTTGCCAGGGCGCGGAGCAGGAACAGGCGGCTGCGGAACCAGCCGCCGTGACGGCCCTCCGGGACGGGATGCAGGGCCCCGGGATGCGTGGACGGCCGGTCGCCCGTGTCCTTCCGTCTGAGAAGGAGGGGAATGGGGGGCAGGGACATGGCGGAACGCGGCTGTTGGAGCCCCCCTGGACGGGCGGACGTCCCCGGCATCTAAGCGGCGCCAGTGCCGGACGCAACGACAAACTCACCGGTCTCCGCCCCCGCCCGCGGTTTGTCCCCTGGTTCGCCGCGGCGGCCGGACTGTCTTAGAGAGGGGCTCCGGGAGGCGGTCGCTTGGGGTGCCGGCCGGAGCGGCGGGGTTCGCCGGGGCGGCAGGAAGCAGCCCTCGGGTGCGGGCACGGTCCAGCAGGTTCTTGACCGAGGCCGCCGCCCAGCTGCGCCCGCCGCGCGGCGTGGTCTCCCGCATCGCCTCCAGCTGGGCGCCAATGGCCCGCAGCGACAGCGTCGGGTTGGCCCGGGCGATGCCGGCGACCAGCACCATCAGCCGGTCGTCGCCGTAACCTGGGCCGCGCACGGGTGGCGCCTTGTCGAGCAGTGCCTTTTCCGCCAGCCCTTCCTCGACGAAGGCGCGGACGGCGCGGCGCAGCCGCTCGGCGGTCCAGTGCCGGCCGGGTGGTAGCTTGGCGTTCACCGCCCGCGTCACCGCCGCCCAGGAACGGGCCGGGGAGTGGGCCAGCCGGAGCCGCCGAACGGTCGGCAGCCACTCTTCCGCCGTGCGGGTCAGCTCCATCAGGTAGAGCTGGCGCTGCCGCTCGGCCAGACGCCGTGCCATCGCCGTGTCGCCCTGCTTCAGCTTGGGATTGCCGCCGACCCGGCCCCGCCCCTTGGCCGCCTTCAGCCCGGCCTTCGTCCGTTCGCGGATCAGCGAGCGTTCGTATTCGGCCACCGCGCCCAGCATCTGCAGCACCAGCGTGCCGTGCGGGCTGGCGGTGTCGATCGGGCTGGTGAGGCAGCGGAAGTGGCAGCCGCGGCCACGCAGATCCTCGATCACCTCCAGCAGGTGCGACAGCGAGCGGCCGAGCCGGTCGAGCTTCCAGATCACCAGCGTGTCGCCCCTGGTCAGGCTGGCCAGGGTCCGCGCCAGCTCGGGCCGGGCGCGCGAGGCGCCGGAAGCCTTCTCCTCGAAGATCGTGGCGCAGCCGGCGGCGCGCAGCGCGTCGATCTGGGCGGCGGTGGTCTGATCGTCGGTCGAGACGCGGGCGTAGCCGATGAGCGCCATGGCGGAGTCCAGGCAGGACAGGGGACGGACACGCCTTTGTAAAGTTCTTGCCGATATGAGTAAACGACCGTTTGGTAAAACGTTACTCCTTTTACACAGGTCCGGCAAAGCCGGCTTGGCTCGCCCCTACGCCCCTCTCGGGTGGCGAACGCCTCTTGCGAGAGCCGTCCTCACCCCGCCCGCTTGAAATCCATGGTCCAGTTCGTTTCCCAGCTTTCGCCGCCGTCGGCGGACATCGCCTGCTCCCAGCGCGGGGTGGCGGTGTGGGTATCCAGCCAGAGGAAACGGGTCTTGACCGGCCGCCCCTTGACGCAGTCATCCGCGTAAAAAGTCCCGACCTGGCCCTCGAACCGTCCCACCACCGGGGTCTCGATCGAATGCGGATCGGTGGTGGAAAGCCACCAGATGGCCCAGAGCCCGCGCTGTGGATCGTAGGATCTGATTGCAATTGCTCGGTAAGGGCCCTGCGGGAGGTTCAGAAAATTGTCCTCGATGTTCCCGTTCCCGCCAAGCACCGGCCGCATGTCCGCCGTTCCGGTGAAGCTATCCCACTCCTGACACCCAGCCAGACGGTCCCGCAGACGGCGATGCGAGACGTGCCAGGATCCAATCTCGAAATCGAAGGCACGCGCCATCTCGTCACGGTCGCTCATCTGCAATCCCCCCAGGCTGAAAAGAGCAATATGTTCTCTTTATGTTCTTGTTGGTGTCAAGGGCATTGGTTGGCCTGACAGCAACATCGTACGGCAAGCATCCAAGGTTCGCAGGCCGGTCTTCGCGGATGAGTTTCTTGACGGAAAAGATATCCGGTAAAATGGACATGTTAACGGATTAGCGATACGAATATTTTATAACACATTGATGTATAGAGAATGACTCTTCACCTCTCCGATCCGCTGTCCCTCCTCCCCCCGCTGGAGCGTGCGTCCGCCGCGGTCGGCCGGCTGGCGCAGGTGGCGGCCGGGACGCCGGTGCGGGCGGCGTGGCTGCACCGGTCACGGGCCGAGGCCGCGGCGGCGATCGCCGATGTCGAGGGCCGCCGGGTCGATCCCAACCGCCTGCGGACCCTGCTGGCCCGCGTGCCGGTGCGGGTGGCGCGCGACTGGGGGGCGACCATGCTGGCGCTCGACCTGATGCGGCAGATGCTCGCCGACGATGCCGGTCATGGCGCCATGCATGACGACACGCCCCGCCTCGCCCCCCTTGGGACCGACGATGCGATGGCACGGATGGAAGAGGCGCTGGGACCGGCAAAGGGAACGGTGCTGATCGCCTGCGGGCTCGGCTTCTTCGCCCATCTGGACGGCGGCGGTGACCGCAGCGGCGCCTGTCTGGCGGTGTCGCGTTTCCTCGCCGCCCAGGGAATGACGCCGCTGCCGTTGCCTTGTCTGAACGGGGTCGAGGCGATCCGCCGCGCCGAACCGGGCGGGAGCTGGCTGATGGCCTTCCTCGGCGGCATGACCCGGCAGGCGGAGGAGGGAGAGGAAAGCCTCGTCGCCCTTCTGCACCGCTGGCGCGGCTGGCGCCGGCGTGTCGGCGACCGGCGGCGCGACGCGCGCATCCGCCGGGCGGTCGACGCGGTGGCGGCGGAAGGGGTGATCGGTCCGGCCCGGCTGGCGGCCCGGCTGCGCTGCGCCACCAGTGCCGCCACCGATCTGCTGGAGGAGTTGCAGCGGCTGGAGATCGCCGTGGAGATCACCCGGCGGCGCAGCCACCGCATCTTCGTGGCGGAGGATCTGGCGCCGATGCTGGGGGAGGTGGCGCCGCGTGCCGCCTCCCTGCCCCGTCCGGCGGCGTCGCCGAAGGAAACGCCCCCGATGTTGCCGGAACCCGACCGCTGGGTGGAGCCGGCCGAGGGGGTGGACGATGCGCTCGCCAACCTGGAGCGCATCCTCAAATGGCAGGACCCGCTGCTGGCCCGCTATGGCCGGGCCGGCCGTCAAACGCCCGGCAGTCAAACCAACGGCTGAGGCGCCTCAGGTCCTGAGCGCCACCACCTGACGCAGGGCCTGCTCGGCGGCGCCGAACACGCTGTCCCAGTCGCCGGGCGTGGTCTGGCGGAACAGGCGCATCGACGGGTACCAGGGCGTGGTCTCTCCCTTATCGCCATAAACCCAGTAGGGCATGAACTGCAGCAGGTTCCACACCGGGCGGCCGAGCGAGCCGGCCAGATGCGCCACCGAGCTGTCGGTCATGATCACCAGATCGAGCCGTTCCAGCACCGCCGCGGTGTCGGCGAAGTCGTTGAAATGCGGCCCCAGCGGCGTGATGAGGGTCGAGGTGCCGAGCGTCGCCAGCTCTGCCTCCGGCGGGCCCTTCTGGATGCTGTAGAACCGCACCTTCGGCACGTCGAGGAAGCGCAGGAAACGGCTGAGCGTGGTGGCGCGGCGCGCGTTGTCCTTGAAGGTGACGCGGCCGGACCAGATGATGCCGACCTTGACCGTGCCGTCATTGCCGGGCACCAGCCGGGCGGCCTTCTCGCGCGCTTCGGCCGGAACGGTCAGACGGGTGGGCGGCGGCACCGTCTCGAAGGTCGTGCCCAGCCGGTGCGGCAGGCTCATCAGCGGGCAATGGACGTCGTAGGCCGGATAGGCGGTGCCGGCGCGCACGAAGCCGTCGATGCCCTCCAGCCCGGACAGCAGGCGCTGCAGTTCCGGATGGCATTCCAGCAGGACCCGGCCGCCGCGCGCCTTGACCATCGGCACATAGCGCGCGGTCAGCAGCACGTCGCCGAAGCCCTGTTCGGTGGTCAGCAGGATGGTCTTGCCGTTCAGCGGCCCGCCATCCCACATCGGCCCTTCGGCGATGCGGTTCTGATAGGCGGGCAGCGACAGGCGGGAGTCGTAGTCGCGGAAGCCCTCGGCATAGCGGCCGACCTGCAGCAGCGTCAGGGCGCGGTCCCACAGCAGCGACGGATCGTTGGGCTTGGCGCGCAGGGCGACGTCCAGGATCTCCAGCGCGCGGTTGAACCGGCAGCCGTGGCGCAGCGCCACCACCAGATTGGACAGCAAGCTGGCATTGCCGCCCGACAGCACCACCGCATGCTCCTGCGCGGCGATGGCCTCGTCATAGCGCTCCACGTCGCCCAGCACGTTGCCCAGATTGGTCCAGGCGCCGACATGGCGCTGGTCGAATTCCAGCGCGCGCCGCTGGCAGGCGATCGCCGCTTCCGGCTTGCCAGCCTGCCGCAGCAGGGCGCCCAGCGCGCTCCACACGTTGGGGTCGGTGGGCTGCTGCTCCAGCATCCGTTCCAGCATGTCGATGCTGAGGCCGTGGGAACCCTGAGGCTGGGCGGGTGCCGGCGCAGGTGTCGGGACGGCGGACACCGGACGGGGCGAGGCCTGAAGGGGCGAGGCTGCCGGGGAGGATGGCGCCGGGGCGGCCTGGGTGATGTTTGCCTTCATCTCTCGTCGTCGCTGGTGGTCTGCAATCGGTTTGGAGCAGGATCAGAGCGCGGTTAGGGCATAGACGGCTCCTTAAGGAGAGTCAAACCGTCCCTTTGGCCGTCCCTTCAGCCGCACTTGTGCGTTTCCTGGGACGGACTCAGCGCCGCCGCAGGTCTTGCAGGTCGATGTCGTCGATCCGGAAGCCGGCCTGCCGCAGGGCCTTCAGCACGATCACCTTCTGGGCGGTGCCTTCGCGTGCGGCGGCCTGCCGCAGCTCCTCCACCAGATAATCCGGCAGCATCGCCTGCCACGGCCGGGTCGGCGCCGGACGGACGATGGTGGGGGCCGGGGCCGGTTGCGGCTGGGGCTGCGGAGTGGGGGGCTGCGGCTGAGAGGGGGCGAGTGCGGCGGACGGCTCCGTCTCGGTCGGCAGGAAGCCCTTGCTCAATCCATATTGGCGGATCGGGTCGACATCGCCCGCCCCCAGCCCGCCGATCCCGATCCCGCCCAGCGGAGGACGGGCCGGCTTGGCCGCAGGCTTCAGGGGGGGCTTGGCGGGGCTTTCGGTCGACATGGGCACTCCGGTCAGGGCGGCACCGGCTTGGGCCGGCTGGATAAGCCATGAAGCAATATCATGACTTGCTGTCCCGTCTTTGCGACATGTGGTGGCGGCGAAGCCTGTCATGACCGAAAGCCGGCCGGCGTGGCGCGGGAAACACAGGGGGGATGGAGGAGGTATGTCATTAAAGAAAAGCATGAAATAGAGAAATGAAAAATTGTATGGGGCTGGGCCACCTTCTGCGGACGACAGGGCGGGCGTTCGGTGCTGTGGATGGAGTTGGCCCCGCCCCACCCCATGCGGGGCGGAGGCATGGCCGATGCCGGATCAGAACGAACGCTTGCGCAGGAAACAATGGCATGAAGAAAGATCATGAAATATTGGGGCGGCCTTCATCAAGGAGGCGACTGCCGCAGCACTTGTGCCTTTCGCCATGTGAGCAGCCTGTCGTGATCGCAGACACTTCCGAACGAAGGGGCGGGACTCTTCGTAAATCATGAAATGATGATGTTTATTGATCCTGTGTCGCCCCCGGCATTTCACCTCGGTATGTCGGGCGATGACGGGCAGCTGCGGAGGAAACCAGCCTTGCTCTGATGATTTCCTGTCCTGTTGTATTAACATGATTAAAAATCATGAAATAAGATTTTGGTGCAAATCGTCTGCAGACCCTGCCCGCCCGAACGCCGGGCCGCTGGTGCTCCCTGGTGGCCTGCGCCGGACGGGCTGTCGGGTTCTGCAAAGGATATCGGCAGGTGGCGGGACATGGATGTCACGCAGCGGGCCAGGGAGCTGAAGCGGACTTCAGTCCACCGGGACCGGTTGGAAAGCCTCATCCGCCTTTTCAACGCCGTCGGAGGGCGGTGCCGGCCGGCAAGGTGGCTTTTCTCGATACCCCCTCATTTCAGATGCAGGGAAAAGCCGGAAGCGCCGGCCGCTTCCAATCCGGGGCGAAGCTCGAGGCTGGGGATCAGATAATCGCCGCCATTCTGCCGACGGAACGGGATCGGCCGGGTGGTTTCGAGCGTCCGCATCCGCTCGCGCAAGTGCTCGGCCGCCCACTCGAAACCAGCTTCGTCGAGACGGTCCACCCTGTAGGTGACGAAGGGCGGCAACACATCGTAGCCGGGATAGTGCAGGATGCCGTGGTTGATCGGGAACAGAAGATCGTCGATCGGGCCATTGATGCCGCGCGGCGAGTAGTGCTGTTCCCAACCGCCCGTCGTGACGATCAGCATGGCACGCTTGCCGCTGAGTGTGCCTTCCCCATAGCGGTCGCCCCAGCGCTGGTCGCTGTGCTCGCCGACACCATAGGCGAAGCCGTACGCATAGACGCGATCGATCCAGCCTTTGAGGATCGCCGGCATGGAGAACCACCAGAGCGGAAATTGAAGGATCAGCGCGTCAGCCCGCAGCAGCTTCTCTTGTTCCGCCTTCACGTCGTCGGTCAGGGCATCGGCCGCGAAAGCATCGCTGGATGCGGCGGCGACCCGGAGGCGCGTGTCGGGATCGAGTGCGGGAAAGTCGCTGCGGTCCACCTGGATCTTCCAGCCCATGGCGTAGAGGTCCGACAGCTCGACCGAATGACCTTGCGCCTTCAATTCCCCGACAGCGATATCGCGCAGGGAGGCGTTGAGGGATCGGGGTTCCGGATGGGCATAGACGATGAGCACGTTCATGGCGGGTACCTGCTTGTTGGAGACGGCTTCTCCCAAGCTAGGCGTCAGCCTATTGTTCCGGTACAGGTGAGGTATGGATATGATAATGCCGGAAAATGGATAAATCTGACATAACGCTCGAACGGATGCGCACCTTCGTCCGCGTCGCAGAACGGGGGAACCTCTCGGCCGTCGCGCGGGAGACGAACACCGGACAGTCGAGCGTCACCCGGCATCTGCGCGAGCTTGAGGAGGCCTTGGGCGTTGCGCTGCTCAGCCGCACGACGCGACGGGTCATGCTGACGGAGGAGGGGCGCCGCTACTACGCCAACGCCATCCAGATTTTGCGCCTCGTCGAACAGGCCGGCGATGAAGCGCGCAGCGCCCGTGGCGCAGCGGTGGGCACGGTTCGCGTGTCCTGCACGGCGGCGCTCGGGGTCCGCCACATCAGCCGGCTGATCTTCGCCTTTCAGGATCGCCACCCCCGGATCACCGTCGATCTCAGCCTGACGGACGAGCGGGTCGACCTGGTGCGCGAAGGCGTGGACATCGCCGTTCGTCTCGGGCCGCTTGCCGACAGTTCCATGAGGTTGCGGACTCTCGGTACGAGCAGGCGCATCCTCGTCGGCTCGCCCGACTATCTGGCGCGGCATGGACGGCCGGCGGCGCCCGGGGATCTGGCCGCCCTCGAAGGCATCCGGATGTCGAACGTCGCCGGAAGCGACATGCTCACGCTGGAGGGGCCGGACGGCGAAGCTCATCTCGTCCCCTTTGATGGGCGGCTTCGGGTCGATCACGGGCTTGCCGCGCGGGAGGCCTATCTTGCCGGCCGCGGCATCGGCCCGACGCACCTTTGGCTGGTCGACGACCTGCTTTCCGAAGGGCGGCTCGAACCGGTCCTGCCGGACTATGCGCCGCCGCCCATGCCTCTCAACATGCTCATCGTGCCGGAACGGGCGGACATTGCCCGGGTCAGGCTGCTGGTGGAGTTCCTGGCCGGGGAAGTGCTGAGTATTCCCGGCATCGCTCGTGGCCCGGTGGAGGCGCGGCGTTCCGCCGCTGGAGTTGATCCCCCGACATAATGGGGCGTCCGCCGCATTCCATCGCCGCCGATCGGCGGCTGGAAATCTATGACATCATTTCATGAAATCATAAGGTGATGGCATCCCCTGACTTCATCAGCTTTCATGACGTTCGGAGGAGGCATCCCTGCCCGCCTTACCCCCGCGGGATCAGCGGGTTGGCCGGGGAGGCTTCCAGGAAGGCGACGAATTCGTCGGTCAGGGAGCGGACGTTCAGGTCGGCGTTGCTGTTCGGATTGACCTCGCCCGGACCGTGGCCGGTGTAGGTCATCTCCTTCAGCAGCGAGCGCTCGATCAGCTCGGTGCGGAAGGCCGGGACGCCGTGTTCGTCCATCAGGCCGCGGGCATGGCGGTCGACGCGGGATTCGATGGCGGCCTGGGTGCGGACGATCACCACGCTGGAGGCCGGCGTGTGCTTCAGCACGCCGACGGAATCGGCCACCACCTTGAAGGTGCGCACCGTCTCCTTCACGTCCATGAAGGACTGCTGGGTCGGGATCAGCACCCCGTCACTGACCGAGAAGGCGTAGAGCATGGTCAGGTTGCCGAAGCCGGCAAGGTCGATCAGCGTATAGTCGAAGCTCGGCGCATTCTCCTGCACCGTCTGGCGGACGTTCGATTCCGTGATCTCGTCCAGCACCCGCACGCCGGCATCGTTGCGCCGCCGCGCCCATTCGGCCAGATGCCGGTTGGGGTCGCAGTCGAGCAGAAGCACGCTCGCCTCGCGCCGGCGCAGTTCGGAGGTGAGCGCCATGACCAGACTGGTCTTGCCGACGCCGCCCTTGGTGGAGGCGAAACTGATGATCCGAGCCATGCGGTGGTTCCCGGTAGCAGAGGATGGAAAGTGGGCTGACCCGAGCGGGAGCTTCGCGGATTTACACGCAAGATCAGGAAAGATGGAAGTGGTTTCACGTCATGAAGAAGAAGCATGAAATCATGAATCATGATTTCATGGCCTGCTATCATGTCCGATCGCCACGGACGGCCTCAGCCCTGCTTCACGTCCGCCGTGGTGCCGGCGCGGCGCTTCAGCCGGTGCACCGCATGCTGGCCGCCGCCGGTGGCGCGGACCGAATAGAAATAGGCGCTGTCGTCGGTCCAGTACCGGCCCTCGCCGTCGACCATCACCGTGCTGCTGTGAATGTCGGCCGGATAGATCGTCAGGCGCGGTGCGGCCTCCGCCGTGAAGCCGGCCAGATGCACGGCGGCAAGCGCCGCCTGATCGAGGAACCAGACCGGCAGGCCGCGGTCGAGGAAATGGCGGATGTAGCGCCGGGTCAGGTCGAGGAAGCGCAGCGCCCCCGTGGTCGGCCGGATGTGCAGCACGTCGGCATAGAGCAGGCTCCAGATGTCCAGCCGCTTCAGCGCATGGCTCATCATGCCGAGGTCGGACCGGGCGGAGGTCGCCAGCAGCGGGTTCAGGTTGCGGATCGCCAGCAGGTCGACGTCCAGCATCAGAACCGGCCGCTGCCAGCGGACCAGCAGGTCGGGCAGCACCAGGAAGCGGCTGCAGGCGTAATAGGTCTTGGCATTGTCGCCCAGAGGCAATAGGTCGATGACCTCGCGCAGGATGATGAAGCGGTCGGCGCCATGGGCCGCGGCCAGGGCCGCCACCGTCGCTTCCGCCTCCGCATCGGGATTGACCAGATGCAGGGCGATGGCGCAGTCGAGCCCGCTGTCCTCGGCGATGGAGCGCACCATGGTCGGCAGGAACTTGCGCGCATAGACCGCGTCGCAGCAGGCATAGACCACCAGCGGCCGGGCGGCGGCCCCGGCGCCTTCCTGGATGGTGGCGCGGATGCCGTCGGGCGGCGGTGCCTCGCGCAGGGACTGCAGAAAGGCGGGGGCAGTGCGGGTGACGGCGTCGCGCCCGCCATGGCGCTCCGCCGCCTGAAGGAACAGGGCGTCGGCTTCCTCCAGCCGCTGCTGCTCGACGCACAGGCAGGCCAGCCGGCTCAGCGTGAAGGAGACCTCCGGATAGAGATCCAGCGCCCGGCGATAGGCCCGCTCCGCCCGCAGCGCCTGCCCGTCGCGGCGCAACGCGTTGCCCAGCGCCACCAGCCCGACGCAGTCCTCGCGCCCCTGGAAGCGGGCGACGTCGCCGGCATCGCCGAGATGGGTCAACAGTTGCCACAGGTTGGACCGGCGGGTCGGATCCTGGGGGGTCAGCCTCCAGGCGGCGAGCGCATGGTCGGCCGCCGCCGCCATGTCCTGGCCGACCAGCATCCTGGCGAGCGCGTCATGCGCCGCCGGCGCCTGCCGGCCGGTGGAAGCTTGCTCCAGCAGCCGGAGGCAGAGCGTCCTGGCGGTCTCGCGGTTCCCCGCCCGTTCGGCGTCGAGTGCAGCCTGGAGGGCGGCCTGAAGGGTGGCGTCGGGGGCTGGACGTGGCATGGCGCGGACCGGTCGGCGAAAAGGGGCGGCGCTTCATCCCATGGCATCCCCGCCGCTGGCAAGCCGAGTCGCAACTGATCATTCCGCGAACTGAGGCCTTTGGCGGGACTGTGCGAGCCGGAGGCTTGGCCCTCCACTCCGTATTGTGGGAAATGCGAGGGGCGCGAAGCGGAAACCTGGCCGTTGCGCAAGAACGAGCTTGAATAAATGGGCAAATATCATCAAGTGTTGCTATGGACCCGGGAAAGGGTTCCAGCCGAAACTGTGCCGCGCCGGTTCATTCCGGCGCGGCACTTTTATACTCCACTATCCAAACAACGCCCCGTACGGATCCTCCCCGACCCGGTCTTGGAAATGGAGCTGTGCATGCGGCGGCCAGTGTGGGAGCCCGAGACGCTGTGAGCATCGCCGATGGCCTCAAGATCGCCTTCGACGTCCATCTCTCCGGTGACCTTGAACGGGCGGAAGAGTTCTATCGCGCCATCCTCCGGGTCAGTCCGGGCAATCCGATGGCGGCGACGCTGCTGGGGCTGATCCGCTCCCAGCGGACGATGGTCCGGCAGAGCAAGCACAAGACGCTGACGCTCCTGCGCGACCGGGGCTTCCGTCCTGCCACCGTGATCGATGTCGGCGCCCAGACCGGCACCCCGCCGCTCTACGAGGTTTTTCCCGACAGCCACCATGTGCTGATCGAACCGGTGGCCGAGAACGAGCCCGCCCTGCAGGCCCTGTGCGGGCAGCTGCGCAGCGCCGAGTACCGCATCGCCGCCGTCACCAGCCGGGATGGCATGGTCCCGCTGGCGGTGTCCGACGACCGGCTCTACTCATCTGTCGTTCGGGATGGCGTCGTTCCGGAGGGGGCGGACGCCCCGCCGGGCCTGCGCAGCGTGCCCGGCGTCTCGCTCGACAGCCTGTGTGCCGACGGGCGCTATGCCGGGCCGATGCTGGTGAAGATCGATGTCGATGGTCTGGAACTGGAGGTGCTGGCCGGCGCCGTCACACTGATGCGGCCGGACGCCGTCTTCGTGATCGAGGCGACGGTGGCCGGCAACGATGCCCGCCTGCCCCGCATCATCGACGCCATGGCACCTTACGGTTTCCAGCTCTGGGACTTGGTCGATCCCCTCTATCGCCCCGGTGACGAGCGGATGTGGCAGGTGGATGTGGTGATGGTCCACCGCGACGGCCCCTACGCTCCCCTCTGATCCTTATCCGGCGGCGCGTTCGCGGAGCGCCTGCTCCAGGCGGTCCAGTGCGTTGCTCCAGGAGCCGGGGCGGTCCTGGCGGAACAGGCGCATGGTCGGGTACCAGGGGCTGTCGTCGCGGTCGAGCATCCAGCGCCAGTCGGGGGCGAAGGGGACCATCACCCAGACCGGGACGCCGAGGGCGCCGGCGAGATGGGCGACGGAGGTGTCGACGCAGACGACGAGGTCGAGCCCGGCCATGATGGCGGCGGTGTCGGCGAAGTCGTGGATGTCGGGCGACAGGTTCAGCAGGGGGAATCCGCCGGGCGGATTGGCCGCCTGCCCCTCGGTCGGTCCCTTCTGGATGGAGACGAGGCTGACGCCGGGAATGGCGGCCAGCCTTGCGAAGGGCGCCAGCCCGATGGAGCGGTTCTTGTCGTTGCCGTGGGTTGGCGATCCGGCCCAGACGATGCCGACCTTCAGACCTCCCCCGTCCTTTGCCGCCTCCTGCAGCCGCTCGCCCCAGCGCGCCGCCAGATCGGGCTCCGCCGTCAAATAGGGAACGTGGGACGGCACGGTTTCCAGCCGGGTGCCGAACAGGGCTGGCAGGCTCAGCACAGGGATCTGCACGTCGAAGTCGGGCAGCGGCCCGCCGGTCTCCACCGCGATGGTGCCGGGCAGGCTGCGCAGCACCGGCAGCAAGGCCCGCTGGCATTCCAGATAGACCAGCTGCCCTTCGGCCGTTCCCCCGGCTGTCCATGCCAGCAGCGGCAGGTAGCGCACGAACTGCAGCACGTCGCCGAAGCCCTGTTCCCAATAAACCAGCAGCCGCCGGCCGTTCAGCGGCGACCCGTCCCAGCGCGGCTGGACGAAGCTGCGCTGCGGCGAGGGCAGGCGGCCATGCTTCCAGCGCCATTCATAGCCCTGCCAGCCCCTAGCGAAATCGCCCAGCAGAAGCCGGACCAGGCTTTCGTTCCAATGGGCACCGGCGAAATCCGGGTCCAGCCGGGTCGCCCGCCGGAAGGCCAGCAGCGCCTCCCAGAAGACGCCCTTGTCCTTCACCGTGGAGCCCAGGTTGCTGTAGGCCCCGGCATGCTGCGGGTTCAGCGCGATGGCGCGGCGGAAGCGTGCCGCCGCCTCGTCCAGCCGATGGGCCATGCGCAGCATGGCGCCGTGGTTGTTGGCGATCTCCGCATCGTCGGGCGCCAGGACGAAGGCGCGGGCGAAGATGTCGCTGGCTTCCTCCGGCCGTTTCAGCCGTTCCAGCTGGACGCCCAGTTCGTTGAGCAGGGCCGGTTGGTCGGGTTTCAGCCGGATCGCGGCGCGATAGGCCCTTACCCCCTCCTCCGGCCGGCCGAGCCGGATCAGCAGCGCCCCCAGGTTGATCCAGCCGTTCAGCGAGGTCGGCGCCAGGCTCAGGGCGCGGCGGAACAGCGCCACCGCTTCCCCATCGCGGCCGGCATCGGCACGCAGCAGGCCCAGATTGTTGACGGCGGGGGCGAACTGGGGGTCGGCGGCGACGATCTCGTCATACAGCCGGGCGGCCTCCCCGGCTTGGCCGCTCTGCTGGAACCCGAGAGCCGTGGCGAAGGCTTGCTGGATGTTCATGAAGGACCGCATCGCCCCGGTTGAGGAACTGGTTTCGGACAGCATCGGAAACCGGGGCGATCAGTAGCAGAGATGGCCGGTGCTGCAAAGGACCGGCGCCGGCAGTAAGGGTGGATGGGTCGGGTTCACCGCTTGCATCGCCGCCGCTCACCGCCCATCAATGGCGCTAAGCAGGTTTCTCCAGATCGGGCCACAGGCCCGGCCTGGAGAAACCTGCGGACTCTATAGTTTTGCAGGTTTTCCGAGCCCGCCCATCTGTGGGCGGAGTTCGGAAAACCTGCTTAGTCGAACGGGGAATGTGGCGCGCGGCATGGCACGGCTTCTGCTGATCAATTACGAATTTCCGCCGCTGGGCGGCGGGGCGGCCAATGCCACCGACAACACCGCCCGCGAACTGGCAGCATTGGGCGAGGAGGTGCTGGTGCTGACGTCGGCCTTCGGCGACCTGCCGCGGGTGGAACGCCGGGCCGACGGGGTGGAGATCCGCCGCATCCCCACCCTGCGCCGCCGCCGCGACCGCAGTTCGGTGGTGGAGATGCTGGCCTTCCTCGCCAGTTCTCTGGTGATGGCGCCCTGGATCGCCGCCCGCTGGCGACCGGATGCCACCATCGCCTATTTCGGCCTGCCCTGCGGCCCGGCGGCCTGGATGGTGAAGGCGCTGTCTGGCGTGCCCTATGTCGTCAGCCTGCGCGGCGGCGACGTGCCGGGCTTCCAGTATGACGGCATCTCGCTCTACCACCGGCTGGCCGGGCCGGTGATCGGCTGGCTGTGGCGCCGGTCTTCGGCCGTCGTCGCCAACAGCGAGGGGCTGGCCGATCTCGCCCGCCGCTTCGCCCCGGACCAGCCCATCGCCATCATCCCCAACGGCGTCGACGCCGTCCGCTTCTCGCCCGCCGATGCGACGGGTGGCGGCGACCGGCTGTCCTTGCTGTTCGTCGGCCGGGTGGTGCGGCAGAAGGGCCTGGACGTGCTGTTCGAGGCGCTCGCCTCTCTGCCCTCCGAAACGCGCGAGCGCATCGGCCTGACCATCGTCGGCGACGGCCCCGCCCGGCCGGAGCTGGAGGCCCAGGCCGCCCGGCTCGGCCTGACCGAGCGCATCGCTTTTCGCGGCTGGCTCGGCCGTGACGAGCTGCCGGCCGCCTACCGCGCCGCCGACGCCTTCGTCTTCCCCTCGCGCGACGAGGGCATGCCCAACGTGGTGCTGGAGGCGATGGCCGCCGGCCTGCCCGTGGTGGCGACCCGCATCGCCGGCAACCGCGATCTGGTGGTGGAGGAGGAGACCGGCCTGATGCTGGACGCCGACGACACGCCGGCGCTTGCCGCCGCCATTGCCCGTCTGGCCGAAGATCCGGCCCTGCGCCGCCGCCTGGGCGAGGGCAGCCGCCGCCGGGTGGTCGAGCATTTCTCCTGGCGCGCCGTCGCCGCCGCCTACCGCGACCTGTCGCTCGCCGGCCGCAAGGCGGCGGGGCAGGTCCGGCCGGCGCAGGCGGAGTGAGGGACGCCGCTTGACGTGCTGTTGACATCCGGCGGCTTTCGGGAGCGTATGGCGGCGCGGCAGAGTGGGCTCGGACAGCAAGGGATCGGACAGCGTGGCGGAACCGGTGAAGACGGCGGAAGGCGGGGGCGGAACCCCGGCCGGGACACCCGCCCTGGCCTTCGATTTCGGCGAGAACTGGGACCATTACTCGCGCACCGTGCTGGACGAGCCGCGGCTGGTGGCGGCCATCGACAGCCTGAAGGGGCTGGTCGGGACCGACCGGCTGAAGGATGCCAGCTTCTGCGACGTCGGCTCCGGCTCCGGCCTGTTCACCATCGCCGCCGGCAAGCTGGGCGTCGGCCGCGCGCTGGGCTTCGACGTCAACCCTACTGGGGTCGAGGTCGCGCGCCGCAACCTGGGCCGCTTCGCGCCTGAGCTGGCCGACCGCATCGAGTTCCGCCGCGGCTCCGCGCTCGACACCGGCTTTGTCGGTTCGCTCGGCCGCTTCGACGTGGTCTATGCCTGGGGCTCGCTGCACCACACCGGCTCGATGTGGCCGGCGATCGAGACGGTGGCTCCGCTGGTGGCGCCGGGCGGCACCTTCGTGCTGGCGCTCTACAACCGCCACTGGACCTCGCCGATCTGGACCCTGATCAAGATCGTCTACAATCTGTCGCCGGGCTTCCTGCGGAAGGTCTGGGACTGGACGCTGGGCTCGCTGATGTTCCTGGCGACCTGGGCGATCACCGGCTCCAACCCGCTGCGCAAGGAGCGCGGCATGGAGTTCTGGGTGGACGTGACCGACTGGCTCGGCGGCTACCCCTACGAATATGCCAGTGCCGACGAGGTGCGGGCGCGGATGGACGCGCTCGGCTTCGACATGCTGGAGGTCCGTCCGCCGCGTGTGCCGACGGGCTGCAACGAATTCATCCTGCGCCGGAGGCCCGCATGAGCGACGACGCATTCAAGTCCGCCAACACTCCCCTGGCAGCGGCGGCAGCCGACCATCCCGGCGGCGTCGATTACGACGACAGCTGGGAGCGGCGCTGGAACGACATGCGCAAATACGGCCCGACCGGCCGGCATCTGCGCCGCATCGTCACCGAGATGGTGCGCCCGCTGAACTACGACAGCCTGCTCGACGTCGGCTGCGGCCAAGGGTCGCTGCTCGCCACGCTGATGCCGCTGAAGCCGCAGGCCAGCTACACCGGCCTCGACTTCGCCGCCAAGGCCATCGACGTCGCCCGCCGCCGGGCGCCGAACGCCGAGTTCGGCCTGCTCGACGTCGCCGCCGGCCATCTCGACCGCCGCTTCGATCTGGTGGTCTGCACCGACGTGGTCGAGCATATCGAGGACGACGTTGCCGCCCTGCGCAACCTCGCCGCCATGACCGGCCGCTACCTGCTGGTCTCCACCCTGCAGGGGCGGATGCGCGACTTCGAGCGCACGGTCGGCCATCACCGCAACTATGCCCGCGGCGAGTTGCAGGCCAAGATCAAGTCGGTCGGGCTGGAGATCGAGCGGGTGGTGGAATGGGGCTTCCCCTTCTTCTCGCCGCTCTACCGCAACGTCCTGGGGGCCGCCAGCGGCCAGGGCACGGAGGGCGATTACGGCCCCGGCCGCCGCTTCCTCGCCGAGGCGCTGTACCACATCTTCCGCCTGAATTCCTGGTCGCACGGCGACTACATCTACGTGCTGGCCCGCCGCCCGGGGTCGTGAGTGCAGGGGCGGCGCCCCCTCCCTAACCCTCCCCCACCTTCGGTGGGAGAGGGAACTGCCGCCGCTTCGCATAAGGCACCCTCTCCCGCGAAGCGGGGGAGGGTTGGGGAGGGGGCACCCAGTGAGGCTTCTGCAAATAAACCTCTCACATCACTTCATGACTTCATGAAAAGGCATGTTTAAATGCGTCCCGGCCTGAAAGCCCTGGTCAGCGCGCTGCTGGTCGCCCTGCTGCTGTGGCGGGTCGATGTGGCGGAGGTCGGGCGGGTGCTGGCGGTGGCCTCGCCGGGGCTGATGGGGCTGGCGGGTCTGCTGTTTTTCCTGATGCATGTGCTGAACGCGCTGAAGCTGCGGGTGCTGCTGCCGGAGCTGCGGGCCGGGCGACTGCTCGCCTACACGCTGGTGGCGCAGCTCTATGCGCTGGTGCTGCCGGGTCAGCTGGCGGGGGAGGCGGTGAAGGCCTACCGGCTCAGCCGCGACGAAGGGCGCGGGCAGGGCCAGGGGGAAATCGGCGGCGGCCGCATCGTCTCGGCCGTCGCCTTCGACAAGGTGACGGGGATCGTCGGGCTGCTGCTGCTGACCGGCGGCGGGCTGGCGATGCAATCGGCCCGCTTCGGCGACGGGCTGCTGGTCGGGGTCGGGCTGGTGCTGGCCGGGCTGGTCGCGGCGACTGTGCTGCTGGCCTGGGCGCCGGCCCGCGCCCTTCTGCTGGCCCTGCTCGGCTGGCGTGCCGGGCCGAAGCGCGAGGCCCTGCTGCTCGGCCCGCTGCGCCGCTTCCTGGAGGCTTGGCGCGACCAGACGCGCCGGCCGGGGCGGGCCTTGCTGTCGGTCGCCGTCGGGATCGCGGTGCAGGTGGCGGCGGTGACCGGCAGTCAGATACTGGGGCTGGCGGTCGGCATCGACCAGCCCTTTTCGGTGTGGAGCGCGGTGATCGGGCTGATGTCGGTGATCGTGCTGATGCCGGTCACCGTTGCGGGCATCGGCCTGCGCGAGGCGTCGCTTGTCGGCCTGCTCGATCTGGTCGGCGTGCCCCATGCCCAATCGCTGGCGCTGGGCTTCGGCATCCTCGCCTTCCAGGTGATGGTGGCCCTGCTGGGCGCCGTCATCGACCTGACCGTCCTGCGCGAACGCCGCGCCGCCTGAATTGGCAACCCAATTAGCCGTTGCGCTTGCCGGATCCAGCGGCCATACCATGGCCCGGCATCGCACCCACAGATGACCAGCAGCCTCCGGACCCGTTCGATGACCCTCCTGCTTACCCCCGGATCCGCCACCATGGACATGGGCACGGTTTCCGTCTCGGTCCTGATTCCGGTCTATAACGAGGAGGACAACATCGCCCCCCTGTGCGGCCGGCTGATCCCGGCGCTCGACGGGCTGGGGCGGAGCTTCGAGGTCATCTTCGTCAATGACGGCTCCACCGACGGGACGGAGGCGGAGCTGCAGCGCGTGGCGTCGGACAGCCGCATCCGCGTCATCAACTTCCGCCGCAACGTCGGCCAGACCGCGGCGATGATGGCCGGCATCGACCATGCCCGCGGCGACGTCATCGTGCCGATGGACGGCGACCTGCAGAACGACCCGCAGGACATCGCCGGCCTGCTCGCCAAGCTGGACGAGGGGTACGACGTGGTGTCGGGCTGGCGCGCCGACCGGCAGGACGGCTTCCTGCTGCGCACCCTGCCCAGCAAGATGGCCAACAAGCTGATCTCCACCATCTCCGGCGTGAAGCTGAACGACTATGGCTGCACGCTGAAGGCCTACCGGCGGCAGATGCTGCAGGGCTACCGGCTCTATGGCGAGATGCACCGCTTCGTGCCGATCTACGCCCGCTGGCAGGGCGCCAAGCTGACCGAGATGCCGGTGCGCCACCACCCGCGCCGCCACGGCCAGTCGAAATACGGGCTGGAGCGGGTGCTGAAGGTCGTGCTCGACCTCGTCGTCGTGAAGTTCCTGACCCAGTACGAGACCAAGCCGATCTACATCTTCGGCTTCGCCGGCCTGATGTTCATGGGGCTGTCGGTGCTGGCCGGCATCTATGCCATCTATCTGAAGCTGGTCGACGGCATCTCCTTCATCCTGACGCCGCTGCCGCTGCTGGTGACGATGGGGCTGGTCACCGGGGTGATGTGCATCCTGATGGGGCTGCTGGCCGAGCTGCTGGTCCGCATCTACTTCGAGAGCCAGGGCAAGAGCCACTATTCCATCAAGACCATGCTGAATTTCGACGAGCCGCCGCCGGTGGATCGCAGCATCCGCGACTGACGGTTCCGATAACGAAAAGGCCCCGCACCCTTCCCGGTGCGGGGCCTTTTTGCGTCACCGTCTCGCGTCAGGGCGCCGCCACCACCCCGCCGGGGGGCGTCAGCTCCTTCAGGGCGCCGGAATGGGCCATGATGAACAGCCGGACCCGCTGGCCGGCGACCTCGGCCGGCAGCGGCAGGATGAAGCCACTGTTGAGAAGCCGTTCCTCGTGGAAGGCGTTGACGACGTCGGACCGCGCGCTGCCGGTGGAGCCGGTGGCGACGATGCGGTCGCCGACCGCCGCCAGCACGAAAGGCGCCGGTGCCGGCACGGTCATGTCGGCGGCCCATCCCGCCAAGGCGAGCGGACCGTTGGGAATCTGCTCGATCCGGTCGAGGGAGCCGTTCACCCCGTCACTCGTCCCGGCCGGCCGCACCGCCATGCTCAGCCGCAGGGCGCCTGCCCCGTCATCGAGCGTCCCGTTGCGCAGAAGGGCCTGCAGGATCGGGCGTTCCGGCCGGTTGGCCGCATCGTTCAGGATCGGGGCCAGGAAGTCGGCCTTCAGGTCGTAGGCCGCGTGCAGGAAGGGGGCGATGTTGCGCGGCGAACTGGACGGGCAGACCAGCGGCTGCTGCCAGTCCAACCCGTCTGCCGTCTGCCCCGGCGTCCGGATGGCCTGCAGATGGCTGGCGATGCAGCGCTGTGCCTCGCTGTCGCGCTCCGCCACCATCCGGTTGAAGCCGGCGACCTCCCAATGCCGCAGCAGGGAGCCGCCGACGCTGTGGCCGAGGACGAGCAGGGCGGCCAGAAGCAGCCCGGCGGCGGTTCCCCGGCCTATCCTCGCGGTCCCGTTCCCCGGCCCGGCCCCCGTTGCGACCCCCGCCCGCCTGGCCATCAGCACCGTCCAGCCGGCGACCGCCGCCGGGAAGGCCAGCAGGACCGGATAGGCATAGCGCGGGGTGATGCCGCAGCGCATCGCGGCGGCGATGCCGTCGCCGCACAGCCCGGCCCGGCCCAGGGCGGTGGTCATGGTGACGATCACCGCCCCCGCGATCAGCGAGGCGATGCAGAAGACGGCATACCGCCGCTCCACGCCCGCCCGGCCGAAGGGCAGCACCGCCGCCGGGATCAGGCAGAGCACGAACGCCACGGCCCCCACCGCCAGGGATGGCGGCGCTCCCACCGTCTCCACCGGCAGGCCGGCGGCGGTGGCGAAGGCGCCGAACAGGAAGGCCCAGAACTCCCGATGCCAGGGCAGCACCAGCGGCTGGCCGGTGTGGTTGGCGTAGGAGCCGTGGAAGGTCATCCACAGCATCGCCACGGTCAGCAGCAGCCCGCCGCCGACCGCCACCAGCGTGCGCCCCTCTGCCAGCGTCTTCCACCGGAGTCCCTCCCGGCGCAGGGCCAGCACCGCCCCGACCCCCGCCGCTCCCAGGGCATAGCTGGCGCCGAACACCCCGGTGGAGCCGAAGGCCAGCAGGAACAGCGTCGCCATCACCAGCCGTCCGCGGGCCAGCGTGTGGAGGAACAGGAACAGGCAGGTGAAGAAGATCGGCTGGGCCAGCCCCATGTGCTGGTAATAGAAATACTCGTTGTTCAGCGTGCCGGTCAGGAACAGCCCGGCCGCCACCACCGGCACCGCATCCCAGGCCGACCGCACGCAATCCCGCAGCAGGACCAGCGCGTAAGTGGCCAGCATCGCGGCGAAGGCCAGCCAGCCGACCAGCCGGAAGGCGATGAAATCGACGCCGATGGCATGCCACAGCCCGTGGGTCAGCAGCTTGAAGAAGGGCGCGACATGGTCGCTGTCCTTGGCGAAGATCGAATGGAGGGTCAGCGGCTGCTGCACGCCCTGGGCGCTGCCGAAGAAATAGCCCCAGTCGTCCCAATAGGGCAGGCCGCTGCTCGCCTGCATGTTCCGGCCGAACTGATAGACGACGACCAGCGCCCCCAGCGCCAGCAGAAGCCGGACCAGGAGGCGGGCGAACAACGAAGCGCGGGAGTTGTCGGGGGCTGCAGTGCGGTCAGCGGCAAGCCTGTCCGCTCCTCCAGGCGACTGGGAGAGCGGACGATCCAGACTGTCTAAACTCATCGAAATGCGCTCCCGGAGCGGCGGAAACTCCTGCCTTTAGGCATGGGGACAGCCGAGCCATCGCCACAGGCGGAATGGTCTTGGACGTTAGACAGGTCCATTCTATCTAATTCCACATGGTTGATTATCGGTGGAACAACAACGTCGTCTATTCGTGCAAGTACCATGCAATCTGGTGCCCAAAGTACCGTCGCCCGGTGTTGGTCGATCCGATAGGCGGGCGGCTGAAAGAGATCGCCGCTGGCGTGTGCAAAGAGACGGGCGCCGAGTTGGTCAAAATGGAAGTGATGCCAGATCACGTGTATTTGCTTGTCGGCTGCGACCCGCAATTCGGCATTCATCGGCTGGTGAAAGCGATCAAGGGCCGGTCGTCCCGCTTGCTGCGGGACGAGTTCCCCCAACTCAAGTCGCGGCTTCCGAGCTTGTGGACCAACAGCTATTTCGTCTGCACGGTCGGCGGCGCTCCGCTCGACGTAATCAAGCGGTACATCGAAAACCAAAAGAGCGTCTGACCCATGCAGAACCGAGGCTACAAATTCCGGCTGTATGCGACCGCTGAACAGGAAACCATGTTCGGTCAGTACGCTGGCGTTTGCCGCCTCGTTTACAATCTCGGCCTGGAGCAACGCCGCGATTGGTGGCGCCAGTTCAAGGCCAACACCGGAATTGCGATCAGCTATCCGTCGCAGGCTCGCGAGTTGACCGCGCTTCGCGCCGAGTTCGACTGGATCGCCGCCGTGTCGATCATCTGTCAGCAACAGGCGCTCCGCGATCTTGACAAGGCGTTCGGCAACTTCTTCGCCGGCAGGGCCGATTACCCGACACCACGCAAGCGGGGCATGAACGATGCTTTCCGGTTCAGCGGGCGCGATTGCCAGTGGCGCAAGCTGAATGCCAAATGGGCGGTGGTGAAACTGCCCAAGATCGGCGAGGTGAAGTTCCGGCTGACCCGCGACATTCCCGGCACGGTCAAAAACGTCACCGTGATCAGCGATGCATTGGGCTGGCACGTCGTGTTCTCGACCGAGGTCGAACACACCGTGCCTTCGAACTTTGGCCCGGCTATCGGCATCGACCGGGGCGTGGTCCACACCATCGCTCTGTCGGACGGCACATTTCGCGACATGCCGAAGGAGCAGCTGAACCTTTTGGACCGCCGGGCGCGCAAACAGGCTCGCAAGCTGGCGCGGTGCAAACGCGGATCGAACCGTCGTCACGCTGCGCGCAAGATCCTGGCACGCACCAAAGCGAAGATCGCCCGCATCCGTTTGCACTGGAACCACGAGCGCACCACGGAGATTGCCGCGATGCACAGCGTTGTCGTACTGGAGGCGCTGAAGACCAAGAGCATGACGGCGAGCGCGGCCGGAACGATCGATGAGCCGGGGAGGAAGGTGCGGCAAAAGGCGGGGCTGAACCGCGCCATCCTGAACAACGCTTGGCATCAATTCGAGACCCTCCTTTCCTACAAGATCGCCGAACGTGGCGGTGAGTTGCGTAAAGTCAATCCGGCATACACGTCGCAGTGCTGCGCCGAATGCGGGACAATTGATAAAGCAAGTCGCGAGAGCCAAGCGACTTTTCGATGTGGACATTGCGGGCATACGGCACACGCCGATACCAACGCTGCCCGCAACATCCTAAGGGCTGGAACACAGCTCGCGCCGAGGTCTTCCGGTAGGAAACCGTTGAAGCGCGAACTGAAGAGAGCGGCCTAGGCTGCTCTTGGAAATCCCCCGGCTTTAGTCGTAGGGAAGATGTTAAGCGGCGTTTTCCATCGGTGCCGGGGGTTGGGCCGGGCGGTCCAGCGCGGTGGCGAGTGCGGTCCAGGCCCACAGCAGGCCACGGTGGTCGGCCTGTCCGCTGCGGTGCTCGTCCCAGCGGGCGGCCAGCCACTTGCCGTCCACCCCGATGCGCGCCGCGGTCTCCAGCGGCGGCGGGGGCAGGTGGCGCAGCCAGCGGCTCAAGGGGATGCCGAAGCCCTTCTTGGGCCGCGCCAGGATCGCCGACGGCAGCAGCGGCGCCATCGCCTTCTTCAGGATCCATTTCCGCGTGCCACCCCGGATGCCGTTCGGCTGCAGCTTCACGCCGGCCGGCAGGCGGCTGACGAAGGCGACGAGGTCGCGGTCGAGGAAGGGGGAGCGCGTCTCCAGCGAACAGAACATGCTGGCGCGGTCGGCCTTGATCAGCAGGTTCTCGCCCAGATAGAAGCGGCCGTAGAACTCGATCGAACGGTCGACGTCGTGCCGGCTGGCGCCCGAGCGCCACAGGGCGTCGGCCTCGTCATACAGCTCGTCGGCGGAGAGGTCGGCGCCGAACAGCCGCGACACCTCCTCCACCGAGGCCGGACCCAGCCAGGCCGGCATCCAGTGCGCCGGCCGGTGCCCCAGCCCGCGCAGCGCCCGGCGCAGCTTGAAGTCGAAGCTCATGTTGCGGTCCGAGCGCGGCAGCCGGTGGGCCACCGCCTCCGCCAGCCGGTGCAGCGGGCGGGGGACGGCGTGGTGGTAGAGCCGCGCGGTGCGCAAAGCGTCGAAGGTGTCGTATCCCGCGAACAGCTCGTCGCCGCCGTCGCCGGTCAGCGCCACCGTCACCCGCTCGCGGGCGAAGCGCGACAGCAGATGCGTCGGCAGGATGGAGGGATCGGCGATGGGGTCGTCCAGCCGGCCCAGCAGCTCCGGCAGCATCCCCGCCGCAGTGTCGAGGTTCAGCGTGCGGCAGGCATGGTCGGTGCCGTAATGGCGCGCCGCGTCCGCCGCATAGCCGCTCTCGTCGAAGCTCGGCTCGTCGAAGCCGATGGTGAAGGTCTTCATCGACGCCGGGTCGCGGTGGCGGGCGGCGAGCGCGACGATGGCGGCGCTGTCGATGCCGCCGGACAGGAAGAAGCCGACCGGCACGTCGCTCAGCATCCGGCGCTCCACCGCGCGGTCCAGCAGTTCGCGCAGCTCCTCGGCCCACTCGTCGGGACCGCCCGGCGGCTGGTCGTCCACCACCATCCGGTATTCCCAATACCGGCTGACCGACAGGCGCCGGCTGGTCAGGTCGTAGACCATGCTGCAGCCGCCCGGCAGCTTGCGCACCGCGGCATGGGCGGTCAGCGGCGCCGGGATGAAGCCGTAGGCGAAATATTTGACGAGAGCGGTGCGGTCCAGCCCCTCCGGCACCGACGGGTGGGACAGGACGGCGGTCGCCTCCGACGCGAAGACCAGCCCGTCGGCGGTCTCGGCATAGAACAGCGGCTTCTTGCCGAAACGGTCGCGCCCGAACACCAGCCGGCCGCGGCGACGGTCGTAGAGGCAGAAGGCGAACATGCCGTTCAGCCGCTCCAGCATGTCCAGGCCCCATTCCCGGTAGCCGTGCAGCAGCACCTCGGTGTCGGAATGGTCGGTGACGAACCGGTGGCCGGCCTGCTCCAGCGCGCGGCGCAGTTCGGGCGCGTTGTAGATCTCGCCGTTGTAGACGATGACCGGATCGCCCTCCGCCGTCGCCATAGGCTGGTGGCCACCCTCGATGTCGATGATGGCGAGGCGGCGGAAGCCCAGATGGACCGGCAGCGCGCCGCTGGTGTCGATATGGACACCGTCGTCGTCGGGGCCGCGGTGGCGGATGATGCTGGTCATGACGGCGAGGTCGCGCTCGCCGCCGGGTCCGGCGAAGCCGGCGAAACCGCACATGGGGCTGCTCTCCCGAGGGGACTGCCGAAGGTGGCGACGGGGGCTAGGTGTAGCGCCTCGCCTGCCCCTGTGCCATTGGGAAATGGCTGTTGAGGCGGGCATGGACATTCCTCCACTTGGGCACCACTGGCAGCCTGCTCTGGTTCAAGGTAGGGTATTGCAGTGAGGCATTCGCTTTCGCGAAATTGACTGTTTGCATGGGCGATGCAAAGATCGGAAAATGAATGGGTCGTGATGTGCGATTCTGATTAAATCGGTTTTGGTGGAAATAATGAACATATCTGCTAGTGAGATATATGAAGCAATTCAGCGCGGTGACTTGAGATTTGCAATGTGGATTATGCGCCATATTTCTCCTGAATTGGAGAATTTCTTTCGGGATAATGATGATCCTGCCGTAAGGCTCTGCTATCTTAGGGCGAAAGCCACGACCTATCGTGCTCTTGAGATATATCGGCCTTGCCCGATCCTTGGGCCTGCAGGACCGACCTTGCGGCCACGGCAACGTGCAATGATTGAAACTATTTTGACGAACCATTGGATATCCTGGCAACGGGGAAACACGCCAGAACCAGTCTGCCGCAATGTATTCAAACATTCAGAAGGAGATGAAGAGGTTGGGGTATCCAATACTAAGGTTGCTATTGTCTTTGGAAAGCATATACATTCTAATCCCTTGTACATAGAAAGTGATTTTTATGTACATTTTAATAAATCATGCAAAGACTATGGCTTTGATGTTTACACATACAACGCCGATGAAATAACGTACTGCCATGCTAATAAAAGCGCCAATGTTAGAGAGATTTCTGAATGTCTTGATGATCTGAGCAATTTTCTCGAGCGCGTCAGGCCAGAAATCGTAGTTGCAGATGGTAATTTCTCACCATCAAAAGATACGGTGACTCCAGAATACTGGCTGGAGAAAAAAGAAGCTCTCGGCTTCAAGTTAGCAATTTGTGTTGGGGATAGTTACGATGATTCCTGTGATATACAAGAATGGCTGAATTGCTCTGATGTTGTCATTACAATGAATGAAACATCACTGCAAACATATGGAAAAAGAAATGTAATGACGGTGCCATCGATACCATTTAGCGAGAGTCTTGTGAAGGCATCGGATAAAAAAGACATAAATATCTCTTGTGTTGGGAGCGCCAACAGAAATCGCGATGTTTGGCTTCGCCCTTTCCAGGCTTTGGGAATAGAAATATTTGTATCTCTTCATGATAGAACAAAAGAAAATGCACCAAATTCTGAAAAATATATGGATATAATGGGAAGATCAAAGATTATATTTAATAATGGAGTTGTTTCTCCTCTTGTTTCCATTCAAACTGGTAGGTTTTATGAGGCGCTTATTTCAAAAGCGGTTGTCCTGGAGGAGGTCGGTTCTCCGGCATACAAATATTTTTCAGAATATGTCCATTACATACCTGTGTCTAATATAGATCAGGCCATATCTTTCAGTCAGTTTCTTCTGGAAAATGAGGACTGGAGGTCCATAATTGCAAATTCTGCAAAAGATTACTGGGACAAGCACTATGCAACTCCTTTGTTCTGGGAGTCGCTTGTAAGAAGGCTGAAATAAAATTACTGATGAATGCAAATACTAATATTAGTCATTGTGGCTGAATATTAAGTCATGGAAATAACGATGGTAATATAGCATTATAAAACAGAGGAAATCCCCTGTCATAGCGGCAATTAAAATCATCGGATTGCCGCTATGAATTCAGTGCCACGGCCATCGCCTGGATCACCCGTTCGACCTCCTCGTCCGTCAGGAACGGATGCATTGGCAGGCTCAGCACGCGTCCGGCCAACCGCTCCGTGCTTGTCAGGCCGCCGGCCCCCAGGGGGATGCGGTTCCGATAGGCCGGCTGCAAGTGGACGGGAACGGGGTAATGAACCCCGGTTCCAATCCCATACCCGCGCAGCCGCTCCGCAACGGCGTCCCTGTCATCCAGTTCGACGACATACTGGTGGAAGACATGGGTGGCTCCCGGCCTGCGGACGGGCAGGGTGACGGGGAGACCGGCCAGCCCGCGATCATAGGCATCAGCAATGGCCCGGCGTCGGTCGTTCCAACCGGGCAGATGGCGGAGCCCGACCCGCAGGATCGCCGCCTGCAATTCGTCGAGGCGGCTGTTCCGCCCCACCATGTCACTGATGTAGCGCTCCCGCCAGCCATACTGGCGCAGGCTGCGGGCGCGTTCGGCGATGGCGGCGTCGCGGGTGACCAGCGCGCCGCCGTCTCCGAGCGCACCCAAATTCTTGGTCGGGTAGAAGCTGTAGGAGGCGGCGACGCCAAAGCTGCCGGCGGGCCGGCCTCGCCACGATGCGCCATGGGCCTGGGCCATATCCTCCACGACCGGCAGGCCGTGTCTTTCGGCAATCGCCATCACCGCATCCAGGTCGACCGGCTGGCCGTAAAGATGAACCGGCACGATGGCGCGGATTGGCGGCGTTCCAGGCGGCGGAGCGGCCAGGACGGCCTCCAGCGCGGCAGGATCCAGCCCGTGCGCCTCGTCGACATCGACCAGGATGGGGGTGGCGCCGGCCATCTCGATGGCAGCGACGGTCGCCACCGCCGTGTGGGATACGGTCACCACCGCGCTTCCCGGACCGATGCCGACAGCTTCCAGGGCCAGCACCAGCGCATCCGTTCCGTTGGCGACGCCGACCGCATGCAGGCCCCCGGTTCCGGATTCTCCGGCGAAGGCGGCGAACTCCGCTTCGAAGGCCGTGACTTCACGGCCGAGGATGTACCAGCCGCTGTCGATCACCCGGCGGACGGCATCTTCGATCTCGTCACGGTGGGCCTGGCACCAGGCGCCGGGATTGGTCTGTGCGATGGGAGCGTGCATGGTCCTGTCCGGCTCAGAGGTAATGGGCGAGGTGCTGGCGGTAATACTCGACTGTCCGGCGCAACCCTTCTTCCAGGCTGACCCGCGGCGACCAGCCGGTCGCCATGCGGAACGCCGTGTCGTCCGCGTAATAGTCGCCGATGTCGATGCGCTTCCTGTCCGATGGGAACTCTCGGGTACTGAATTTTCCATCGGAATGGCGGGCCAGGATTTCGGCGGTCTCCCGCAGGCTGACGACCCGGTCGCCGCCGAGATTGAAGGCCTTTCCTTCCAGTTCCGGTGTCAGCATCGCCAGCATCATGGCGTCCACCGCATCATCGACATAGGTGTAATCGCGCAACTGGTCTCCGCCCCAGACTTCGAAGGGACGGCCCTCCACGACGGCGCGCACCCAGACGCCGAGAAACGTCTGGCGGGCGTCCTTGATCCGCATGCGAGGGCCATAGGTGTTGGTCAGGCGCAGCACGGCGGTCTGCAGCCCATACACCTTGGAATACAGGAGATGATAGGATTCGCCGGCGATCTTGTTGATGCCGTTGACGTCGACCGGGTCGAGCGGATGCTTCTCGTCGACCGGCAGATAGCGGGGGCGGCCGTAGATCTGGCGTGTGCTGGCGAAGACGATGCGGGCGCCCGGATTGTGCTGGCGGCAGAGTTCCAGCAGGCTGAGCTGGGCCGTGCCGTTGATGGCCAGATCGGTGAATGGATCGGTCATCGAATCCATGTGCGAGGTCTGGCCGGCCAGATTGAAGATCATCTCGCGGTCGCGGGCCAGCCATCGCAGGCTGTGCGGGTCGCGGATATCCGAGATGTTGACCTGCACCCTGCCGCCGGGTCCGCCGCATCCGTCCATGTTGAACGGGTTGCCGCCATAGTCCGGCACGAGGCTGTCCACGACGACGACATCCGCCCCCAGCCCAGCCAGCCTTCTGGCGAGCGTCGAGCCGATGAAGCCCATCCCGCCCGTGATCAGGACCCGGCGGTCCCGCCAGCGGGCAGGATCGTCGAAGGCGGCGGATGGGCTGCAGGCCGGGGAAATGTCGTTCATCAGGGGGGATCCCAGTTAGGAAGGAGCCTGCGTCAGATCGGCTTGCGCGCTTCGACGAACAGGCTGTCCGGCTTGCGCACCCGTCCGCTTGGCTCGACATCCAGGCCATAGGCGGCAAAACCCGCGATCCGCGACTCCGACGCTGCCGTCACGGCGGCCTCGATGAAGCCGGTCTCCGTCAGCAGCCGGCGCAGCGAGAAGCGGTCGTACATCCATTGATGGACTTCGCCGGATTGCCGGAAGCGTCCGATCGCCTCGGCCGAGGGGGCCGCCGGATGCGCCGGTTTCGCTGCCTGCGGTGCCGCAGCGGCTTCGGCCCGGATCTGGGAGATCATGCCCTTTGCCTCCCATCCGATCCGCTCGACGATGAAGTCTTCCGCAGGCAGAGGCACGCGGCGCAGGGCGCGGAGCATGTCGCCGCCGCTTTCGTTGCGGACCATCTGGTCGAGCAGTTCCAGCATCATCCAGTCGTAACGGTCGGCGGCGTCATTGTCGCCGGCATCGGCCCGGTTCAGGAATTCCAGATACAGGCGGCAGATCCGCTCCAGGTCGGGAATGGCGATGCGCAGGATCCCGCCCGGCTTCAGCACCCGCAGGCAGTCCGCAAGGAAGGCCGGCACGGCGGATTTCGGCAGATGTTCCAGCACATGCGAATGATAGACCGCGTCGAAGGTGCCTTCGGCGAAGGGCAGCGGGTGGCGTGTCACATCGTGCGGCATCACGGCGCTGTCGCGCGGGGCGACATCCAGGTTGACCCAGTCATGGTGGAAATGACTGCCGCAGCCGATGTTGAGCAGGGCGGGGTGCGAGGGCACCACCGGCTCCACCACCTCGCACAGGAAACTGCGGGTCGGGGTGCTTTCCCCCAGAACGGCGGACAGATCGTAGGGGATGCTGCCCCAGACGCGCCGCACGGCCAGGCCGTGGCGGGCGAACAGCACGCGCAGTTCGCCTTCGTTGAGGATGACCTCGACGGTCGGCTCGCCGTAAGCCAGCTTGGTCAGGTAGGTGGTGGGGCGGTTGTGCAGCACCGGCACGGTGTGGAAGATCACGAAGCGCTTCGCCACGCGCCGGCTTTCGGCAATGGCTGCCTCGTAATCGACGATGTGCATCAGCGCCACGCCGTTGAACACGATGTCGACGCTGGCATCGGCCGCGGGCAGCCGGGTGGCGTCGGCGATTTCGAAAGCCGTCCCGGGGCGCTGCCGCCGGGCCAGGCCGATGAGGGTGGCGGAGCGGTCGATGCCGGCATAGCGGACGCGACCGCCCAGCAGGTGATCGAACACCTCCTTGTAGTAGCCGCTGGCGCAGCCGACCTCCAGCAGCGTCGGCGCCTCCAGGCCGCAGGCGGCCACCGCCGTCGCGGCGACGGCCAGGTCGATGCGTGCCTGCCCCTGCCGCATCCCGGTCAGCAGGTCGCGATAGGCAGCCTCCTGGCGCTCTGCGACATCGTCCTGTTCCCAGGCGCTGCCGGACCAGTCGCTGCCGCTCAGCCGGACCGCGGTCTGCCGGTCGATCACCGAATAGCCGGCGGACGAGGCGCCGGGGGGAGAGCCGGAAGCCGCCTTCGGAACAGCGGGATCCGCCGATCCGGACACATCCCCCATCTTTGCGTTGCGTGCGTGGCCGAAACGCGGATCGCCGGGAATGGCCAGCCGGTAGAGCGGCGCCAGCTTGCCGAAGGCGGCGTCGATCAGCGCCAGATAAGGCTTGTAGAGATTTTCGACCAGGAACGGCATGTTGGCACGCACCTGATAGTCGCGCAGGCGCAGATCATAGGTGCCGGCGCCCATGTGCTTGATGCCGTGGAAATGAACGAAGACCAGCGGCTCGTCGTCCACCATGACGGTTCCGTCGTCCCGCTGGTGAAGGCGATGATTGTCGACGTTCCACAGCGCAAGGTTGATTCCCTTGCCGTCCAGGATGCGCAGATTGGGATATCGATCCGGCCAGCGGTCCAGATATTTCTGATCGGCGAAGCGGTCGTCCTCCAGCCTGTCATGGCACCAGGCAAGGCAGTCGCTCCGGTAATCCTCCAGGCAGCGGCGGCCTTCCCGGTCGTTGCGCCAGGAAACCCAGGCGACGTTGAAGCGGCCGTAAACCAGGCGGTCGGCGCAGGCCGGCGAAAAACGATGCGGGGTGATGGCCACCGATCCGTCGCCGATCGCAGTGAACACCTCTTCCGGCGAGCGGTAGAAATACAGGTCGGAATCCAGGTAGGTGATATGGGCGATGTCTGGATTTTGGGCCAGAATCATGCGAGGCAGGCACGGGGTGCAGGTGAAATAATATTCGACCTTGGTCCGGTCGGCGCGGCAGGCGGCCAGATCGGGGTCGAAATCCTCCAGCTCGCTCAGGCGGATCGCGGTTGCCGCCGGCTGCTGTTCCGTCACGATCCGATGGGCGGTGTCGTCCAGGCAGAGGACATGGAAACGGGCGTCCGGCAGGAAGCGCCGGATCGATTCCATCATGACCAGCCCGCGGGCCGCGTAATTGCCGTCGAAATAGGTGCAGAAATGGCGGATCGGCCGGCCGGCTCCGGCCGGCGTTCCTTCGTCGGTTGCAGAAACCCGTTCCGTCATCCTCTTTCCCCTGTCTGCGTTTCCTGCCGCGGCAGCCAGATGACGCCGGACGATGGTGTCGAAATCATGAATGCGCCGGGCCATGGAATGGTCGCGCAGGCAACGCATCTGGCCTTGGCGGGCGATGGCGCGTCGCTCCTCGGGATTGGCCAGGTAATATTGCACCTTCTCCAGAAGCTCTCCTTCGCTTCTGAACGTCTCGATCTCCCGGCCTATCTCGAAATATCGGGAAAGATTGTCGTGATGTTCGGTCAGGAGAAAGGCGCCGCTGCCCGTCGTCTCGAACAGCCGCATGTTGGCCGTCTCGGTGCCGGCGACATCGAAGACCGTGCCGTCGGGCGCCACGGCGTTCATGTCGCTGCGGCTGTCGAAAACGATGCGGCCGCTGCGCAGCACCCGATGCATTGGCAGCCCGAAAGCCGGAGGATTCGCCCAGCGTGCAAGGGCAGGCGGCAGGGCTTCCGGCGGAGAGGTGAGATGGAAGGCGCAGTCGAACGCGCCGGAGAGCGCCTTTTCCCCCAGCAGGGTCAGCAGCCTGTTGCGGCGGGCATGCTGATGCGGGGTATAGGAGCCGGCGAACAGCAGATCATGCCGCTCTTCCGATGGCCCGACGGCATCGGCGATCCAGGCGGGAAAGCCTGGCATGAAATGTTCAGCCGCCTTGGCGCCAAGCCGCAATGCCATGTCCCGCATGGCCGACAATCCCGACAGCAGGACATCGAATTCGGACCAATCGGTTCCCGTCGGCACCGGAGCGGCCTGCCAGCCGACCACCAGGGACGGGCGCCGGGCCAGGGTGCGGACGAAACGGGAATCAAAGCTGGTGCAGTCGCTGAAATACAGGACATCGGGTGCGAGAAGATCGATCTGCCGGCGCAGAATGTCCTGAATGACATTGCCATGACCTGGGATGGTCATCCCATGCTCGCGCAGCCATGCCCCCTGCGTGGAGCCGTTGTTGGCGACGATGAAATGGGAGTCGTAGCCGATCGCCTCCAAGTAGGGGGCGATGTTGTGAAGAGCGCTGAAGCCGTCCCGAAGCAGTGCGTCGGTCTGTGCGCGGAAACCGGCGGCATTCAATTCGGGGTGTGCGGTATAAAAGCTTTCCAGATAGGGAGCATAAAAGGTTTCAACCTGGACGATCCGCAAATTCTTGCGCTGTATGCTCATGGAAGATGCCATCTTTCGAGCCATGACGGAGATCGTCAGTGGAAACCGTGTTCGGCCCCTCGGCCGCTCGCCGCCGACCATAGCGATTGCCAGAAAGGGCGGCAACGATAACGGCACCTTCCCGCCTGTCCCGGCAATGGGAGTCCTTCCCCTTCGCACCTTCCGTTGGAGAAAGGGGCAAGGTGCTTTGATTGGAGCAATCGACTCTATAAGATAAGTGCTTCTCTGGATAGTAACTGTACGGATGCGGATCGTGGAGATGGGGACAGGGTGCCGAAGCGGCGGGTTTCAGGCGAGTGGAAAGCGGCACCTTCAGGTTGTGGAATGATGAAAACGCTGACAATCTATCCAATCAACGGCTTGGCAAATCGGCTGATGGCGCTGATTTCTGCTGTCCGTGTCGCGACATTGACAGGCTATCGGCTGCAGGTGATCTGGGAAAAGGATCAGAGCTGCCGAGCCATGCTGTCCGATCTCTTCGAAGCAGATTTCGATGTCATCAGCTTGGAGGAGTTCTGGAGACAGAACCAGACCAAGAAGCTGGCGATTGTTGACGCAAACGATGCAAGAGAGAATATTCCTGAATTTATCGATCAAAATGATCTGGAAGTTTTTCGGTATGATGGTCTTTTGATACTTCCCCGTGCCTTGTTCCTCAGAGACAATATTCTCCTGGTGTCGCATCATTTATTCTTCTTGGAAGATGATAGTAATACATTTAATAATGATCGCAGGCGAATGGCTGGTCTGCTGTCAGGAGAATTCTCAAATTTCCGACCGCAGCCAATTTTGCGCGAGCTTGCTGATTCCTACAGTAAGCCTCTTGAGCGTGGGATCGGGTTGCATATTCGCCGGGCATACTCGCACGCCTGGACCGAGAAAGGCCTTGAAAGAGAGCAGACTCAATGGAGTTTTCCTTCGGTGGATTATTATATGCATCTGCTGCCGGTGATCCGGGAGCGGACAGGGCTTGACGGTAAAGTCTACTTGTCTACGAATTGCGCAGCCACGAAATCCGAAGTGGTCGCGAAACTTGGTGAAGGCAATGTCCTGACATATCAGGCGCGTGCTCTTGATGCATCCTATTCGGTTACTGGTGTCCAGGATGCTATCGTCGATATGATGGCGCTGTCAAAAGCACCTTTGATCGCCCGTTTCGATGAATCCACATTCTCATTCTTCAGTGCGATGCTTGGAGGGTGCTATCAGGCAATCGTTTATCGAGACGGGAAGACTTTGCTGAAGGGGCCTCTTGAATATTGATGTCATTCACTGCCGTTATTGACGGAAGTGTCTGGCGTAGACGTCTTTGCGTACGCAAACGATGTTTTGGAACGCAAATATTTCGCAGAAATTCGGATCGTAATTTAGAATCCCAATCACATTGTTGGGAAGCAGGCGCATGAAGCGATAATCGGGCAGAAAGTCCCAGAAATCCTTGAAGAAGGTTCGCGAGATGACGTGGGTTTCGTTGAACTCGAACTGGATGGCGTCGATGCGACCGTCCGCGATGGCTTTGGCGGCTCCGCGGAGAACGGACAATTCGTGCCCTTCAGTGTCGATCTTCAGGAAATCGATATGTTCCACCCCCAATTCAGGCAGAAGATCGTCCAGTCGCCGAATGGGAACCTCGATTGCCTTCGAAGTGCCCTTGTGGATTGTGTCGATGATGTCTTTGTACAAGGTAGCGTGAGAGGTGCCGTCCTGATCGGCGTAGTCGTAAAAGCTTGTCGTCCCGTTTTCATCGCCCAGAGCGGTTCGCACCAGGGTGGCGCCGGTTCCGGCCAGATTGGCTCTCAGTCGCTCGAAAGAAGCCGGGTGAGGCTCAAAGGCGAACAAGCGGGCGGAAGGGCTGATGGCCCGTACGGTGGATGAATAGCTGCCGGTACAGGCTCCCACATCGAATATTATGGGGCTTTTCCGAATCGGCAGATACCGTTCAAGAAAATATTTCTCGCCGGTCTGCTCCATGCTGCCAGAATTGAGGATGCCAACCTGATGCAAGGCTTTATAAAATGCATTGATGTCAGACATGTAGGGGGATGGCCTTTTCTCAGGAAGATCGTCCAGACCTGATAGATGGCCGAGACAATATCACTTTGCGCCCGCGGATGGTAGGGGCATACAGGTCCGTGGTATCATAGGAAAATTCTGCCAGCAGACCCTGGACACCACAGAAAATTGCAGCATGAGCCATCGGCTGAATATAATAATGTTTTCCTGCATCTATCACAAGAAATTCTGAAATCATGATGAAGTCGATTCTGTGGCGGTTGGAGGTTTGAATTGAAAGAGCTCTATAATTTTGCGGTTTATCAGAGCGGGTGGCGGAGTAAATTTTATAAATACTGACATCATGATGATTTTTTATATGAGAGAAGGATATCCAAAATGATTCCAGTTACTATAATAATACCTACCATGAATCGCCCTGAATATATACAGAGAGCTCTTTCATATTACAGGGATTCCGGGTTTGACGGATGCGTCATTATCGGTGATTCCAGTGAGGGGGAAGATGCGCAATGTATCGTCAGATTGGTTAAACATTTTGAAAACGGAAGTTTCCGCCTTCGACTTTTCCATTATCCGCGCACTGTGCCTCTGATCGGTGTCTGGCGAGCATTGATCGCTGCAGTCGACACCAAATACATCACCTATGCCGGAGATGACGATTTGCAAATTCCCAGCGGCATGCATGCCGCTGTCGCGTTTCTTGAAGAAAATCCTGCCTATGTTGCCGCTAGATGTGCGATGGTGGAGGTGGCGATTGGACAGGAATCACCTTTTGGTGAGATCATTGAATTGTTTCAAAAGCCTTTCCCAGATTATGACATCGACGGTGCAATCCATAGATTTTCGACATATGCCCAAATGGCAATCAGTGTTCAATATAGTGTCTATCGGACGGAAGCGTGGCGAATTTCCTATGGATTCGTTCCGGAACCTTATCTTCCATACTTTGGGGAAGAATTCATTCCCTGTGCGATCAGCGTTGTCTTGGGAAAGATAAAGTCCCTGCCGCAACTCGGTACCGTTCAACAAAGCGATGGAGCAGGAGGGGTATGGAGGCACCGCACCATTTTCGACCTGATCCGTGCGCCGGAATGGCCGGCCCTGTCACGGCTATTCCAGGTAAAACAGGCTGAACTGCTCACCAGGATCGACCGCATTGTGCCTGCCGATGCAGAACGTTTGGTCGAACAGATTTTGTGGTGGCACGTGAACATGCTGATGGATCACCAATACAAGCTCAAATACGAGCAAATCCCTGTTATTCCAAGGGAAAGCGACCCCGCCTTTCTCATCGACCTGGAGCGTTCATCGGAATTCGCCCTGGTTCGGGATGTATTCCGGCATAAGCGGAATGTTCCCTGCTAACTCTGGCCTGGCAAGTGCTTGAAAAAAGGCCGGCTTCTCCTCACCCCCGCGCCCTTACCCAGGCCTGGTAGAGCCCGCCGAAGATCATCGGATGCTCCGTCTCCAACCGGTCCCAGCGGGCGAGCGAGGTCATCGCCGGGTCTTCGGGGAAGCGCTTGCGGTACAGCGCCGCCACCGCCGGATCGGCCAGCCGGAAGCCCAGGAACTCCAGGCCCAGCGTTTCCAGCGCGCCGGCCAGCCAGGGCAGGGTGACGTGCAGTTCGTGGACATGCATCAGCAGGTCGCGGCAGGCGCTGGTGCCGTAGAAGTCCGGGGAGTGGACGACGGCGCGTGCCGGATGGTCGGCCGGCAGCCCTAGGATGTCGCCGCGGACACGGCGGATGCCGTCCAGGGTCGGCGGGTGGCCGCGCTCCGCGATGAAGGCGCGGGCGGCCAGGATCGGCCGGCGGGCGGCGGCGCTGTAGAAGCCGACCTCCATCACGCCATGCGGGCGCATCAACCCGCGCAGCACGCGCAGGCCCGCCATCGGGTCCTCCATGTGGTGCAGGACGCCGACGCTGTGCACCACGTCGAAGCGGCGGCCCAGCGTCCCCAACTCCAAGAGGTCGGCCTGGGCGAACTCGACATTGCCCAGGCCCATCCGCCGGCTCTGCCGGGTGGCATAGGCCAGGCTGCGGCGGCTGAGGTCGACCGCCAGCACCTTCGCGTTCTTCAGGGTGGAGGCGGCCCACACCGCCTCGCGCCCGGTGCCGCAGCCGGCGACCAGCACCTCAGGCGCCTCCCAGCCCGGCGTGTCCCAGGCGGGGGAGGCGGGCAGGGCGGCATGGGGGAACAGGGCGTGCAGGAAACGGGGCAGCGGCACCGGCTCCGGCAGCAGGCCGGTGGTCATCCAGCGCGGATAGGGGTTCTCCTCGTACTGGGCGCGGACGCCGACCGACACAGGATTGCTGATTGCGGTCAGCGCCGGCAGCTCCGCCTGGATCGCCGCCTCGGCCAGCGGTTCGGCGACCTGCCGGTTCAGCAGCCGGGCGATCTCCTCGGGCCAGGGCAGGGCCTGCAGGGCGCCCGCCCGTTCCCAGCGGTAGAGTGGCCGGTAGGCGCCGAGCAGGGCGACCAGCACCGCCGGCGGTTGCTCGTTGCGGCCCAGCGCCGCTTCCGCCGCGCGGACCAGCACCGCCAGAACCTGGAACTCGCCGTCGGTCTCGGCGAAGACATACTCGTTGAGGAAGCACTGCTCGGCGATCGCCGCGCACAGGGCGCGCCAGGACGGCCGGTCGGGCAGGCCGGGGCCGGTCAGCGCCAGCAGCAGCACCCGGCGCAGCCGGGTCATTGCCCGCTCCAGCAGCGGATCGCAGATCGGGGCGGCGCGCAGATGGGCCAGCAGCAGCGGGTCCTCCGCCAGCCCGGCGAGCGAGCCGTCGGCCAGCAGGGTGCGGCTGGCGTCGTCCAGGGCCGGCCCGCCGTCCTCCGGCAGGGCGGCGAGGTGGCGCAGGATGGGCGAGGCCATCAGCACGCCGGCAATGGCGCGCGCCAGCCCGGCACCCTCCACTTCCGGCCGGCCGAGCGCCGTCAGCAGATCGGCGCGCAAGCTCTCGTCAGGCTCCGGCGGAGCGGCGTCGCGCAGCGCCTCGGCGAAGGCGATCCAGTTGCGCGGCATGTCGGGGGCGAGGCGGATCGCCTTGCGGACATAGGGCAGGGCCTGGTCGCGCCAGCCGCCTTGCAGGAACAGGGCTGCGATGCCGAAGCACAGCTCCGCGTCCTCCGGTGCGGTGCGGGCGATGCCGAAGGCTTCCGCCTCCGCCTCGGCGGTGCGGCCGGCGGTGACCAGCAGCGACAGCAGGGCGCGGCGCAGCGGCAGGGGAAGCGGCAGGTTGGCCGGCCGTCCGGCGGTGGCGCGGCGCAACTCCTCGATGGCGGCGTCGGGGTTGCCGGTTTCCTGGTGCAGGCGGACGAGGTTGTTGTGGACCTCCGGCTGGTCGGGGGAGAGGCGCAGCGCCTCGCGATAAGCCTCCAGCGCGCCCGCGGCATCGCCGCCGGTCTGCAGGGCGGCGCCCAGATTGGCCAGCAGCGGCGTCCGGGCGGGATCGTCCGGGTTCGCGATGCGGGCCAGCCCGTCGCGGCAGACGGTGGCCGCCTCCTCCCAATGGCCGGCGACGCGCAGGCTGTCGGCCAGCCGCAGCCGGGCGTCGAGATGGCCGGGATCGACCGCCAGCACCCGGTGGAAGGCGGCGATCGCCGATTCCGGCTGGCCGGCGCGGTGGTGCAGGGTGCCGATCAGGTGCAGGGTCCCCGCCAGACGCGGACGCAGTGCCACCGCCTGTTCGGCCTGCTCCAGCGCCTCCTCGTCGCGGCCCAGCCGGGCGAGCAGCGAGGCATGGTTGCCCAGGATCTCCGGCAGGACCGGCCGGTGGGACAGCGCGCGGCGGAACAGCGCCTCGGCCTCCTCGGTCCGGCCCTCCAGCATGCGGACCAGCGCCAGGGTGCCCAGCGTCTCGGCCTGTGCCTGACGTAGCGATTGCGCCGGCTGCGCGGCGCCGTCGGCAAGGCGCAGGGCCGCGTCGCAGGCCGCCGCCGCTTCGGCCAGCTGGCCACGCCGCAGCCGGGCGAGCGCCTGCGCACGGTGGGCCTGGATGGTGGCCTGGATGGTGGATTGGGCTGTCGCCGTCTCCCCCGGTGCCCCGCTCCCCGACCGCCTCAGCGCCTCGGCGGCAGCGGTATAGCCGTCGTCGATGCGCCCGGCGGCGATGAATGCGAGGGCCAGCACGCTCCAGCCCTCGGCCCTGTCCGTCCCTGCCCGCACCGCCGCCTCCGCCCAGGCAACCGTCTCGGCCGGCCGGCCCAGGATGCGGGCGGCTTCGGCCAGCGACAGCAGCCCGGCCGCATCGGCCGGCGGATTGACGCACAGCGTGCGGTAGGGGCCCTCCGCCTCCTCCGGCCGGCCGGACCGGCACAGCTCCAGAACCTGCGACAGGCGCTGTTCCAGGGCATGATGCTCCGGGCCACGATTTTCCGGGTTGCTCCGGTCGGTCGGCTGGCTGGCGGTCCCGGTGGCGGTTTCGGCGGTCATGGAGCAGGACCCTTGGACTGGAGGAGGTGAGGGCGGCCGGGGGCGATCAATAGGCCTGGTAGGATTTTTCCTCGACCAGCTCGGAACCGAGCAGACCGTTGAGTTCGCGCTTCAGCGCCGCGCGGCGGTCGTTGGTGTGATAGACCTGCCGGGCCAGCTCGACGAAGCGCGGGCCGAAATCCTTGGCGCGCTCGCAGTCGCGGATCTCGTCCTCGACCTCCCACAGGGTGGTGTTGACGGCGCGCAGCTCGTCGACCAGTGTCGCGACCTCCGCACGCGCGGTGTCGGCCTGCGCCGCCACGGCGACCAGTGCCTCGCGCTCGCGCCGGACGTTGGCCAGCTTGTCGGCATCGGCGATGCGCTCGGCCTTGATGTCGAGGATGGTGATCTTGTCCAGCAGTTCGCCCCAGGAGACGGGCGCCAAAATCGGCATGTCGGAAGGTCCGGTTCGGGGGTGGGAGGAAGACGCGGCGCGTTCGCGGAGCGCCTGTTCCAGGCGGTCCAGGGCGTTCTCCCAGGAGCCGGGTCGGTCCTGGCGGAACAGGCGCATGGTCGGGTACCAGGGGCTGTCGTCGCGGTCGAGCATCCAGCGCCAGTCGGGGGCGAAGGGGACCATCACCCAGACCGGGACGCCGAGGGCGCCGGCGAGATGGGCGACGGAGGTGTCGACGCAGACGACGAGGTCGAGCCCGGCCATGATGGCGGCGGTGTCGGCGAAGTCGTGGATGTCGGGCGACAGGTTCAGCAGGGGGAATCCGCCGGGCGGATTGGCCGCCTGCCCCTCGGTCGGTCCCTTCTGGATGGAGACGAGGCTGACGCCGGGAATGGCGGCCAGCCTTGCGAAGGGCGCCAGCCCGATGGAGCGGTTCTTGTCGTTGCCGTGGGTTGGCGATCCGGCCCAGACGATGCCGACCTTCAGACCGCCCACCTCCTTCAGCCTCTCGCCCCAGCGGGCCACCAGTTCGGGCTCCGCCGAAAGGTAGGGGACGCGGTGCGGGATGGTGTCCATCTGGGTCCCGAACACCTCGCCCAGGCTCAGCATCGGCAAATGCAGGTCGAAGGCGTCGGTGGGAAGCTGGCCGTTGACGAAGCGCTCCACGCCCGGCAGCCCGGACATCACCCGCTTCAGCGGTGCCGGCAGGCCCAGGATCACCCGGCCGCCGCGCGCGGCCACCAGGGGGGCGTAGCGGCAGAACTGCAGGGCGTCGCCCAGCCCCTGTTCGCCATGCAGTAGGATGCGGCGGCCCTCCGGCGGCTCGCCGTTCCAGCGCGGCTTGGTGGGCATGGCGGCGTGAGTGGGGGCGTCCTTGCAGCGCAGCCGCCACTCATACTCGCGCCAGCCCTCTTCGAAGCGGCCGGCGACGAGCAGCGCCATGCCGAGGTTGCGGTGGGCGTCCGGGCTGGCGGGATCGATGGCGGTGGCGCGGCGGAATCCGGTGATGGCTTCATCCACCCGGTTCTGGCTCAAGCGCGCGTTGCCATGGTTGGCATGGCCGCCGGTGAAGCCCGGATCGATCGCGACGGCACGGGCATGGGCGCGTGCCGCCTCATCCAGCAGGCCGCACCCCTGCAGGGCGAGACCGAGGCTGGTGTGGCCCGCGGCAAAATGCGGGTCCAGCGTCACGGCGCGTCGATGCCAGGCCATCGCCTCGCCCTGCCGGTCCAGCCCGCGCAGCGCGATGCCCATATTGTTGCAGGCGGCGATGTGGGTGGGGTCGATGGCAAGCCCGCGGCGGTAGGCGGCGACGGCGCCGTCCAGGTCTTCGCGTTCCTGAAGGACGTTGGCCAGCCCGTTGTGGCCTTCCGCCGCCATCGGGTTGGTGCGGACCGCAAGGCGGTAGGCGCGTTCGGCCTCGGCGGAGCGGCCCTGCGTGCGGTACAGCCCGCCCAGGTTCTCATAGGCGGCGGTCAGATCCGGCCGCAGGGCGATGGCGCTGCGGTAAGCCGTGGGGGCCGCCCCATGTCCGTGATCGCGCAGGATGTTGCCGAGGTTGAGGCGCGGCTCGGCCATGTCGGGAGAAAGGCGCAGCGCACGGGCCAGCAGGCGCAGCGCGGCGTGCAACTGCCCGGTGCGCCGGGCGACGAGCCCCAGCAGATGCAGGGCGTCCGTCTGGTCGGGCGTGATCTCGAGAATGCGGCGGTAGACCCTCGCGGCAACGGCAAGCCGGCCGCTCTGGTGATGCTGTACGGCGGCTGCGAGCGCTTCCTGAATGGTTACCATGCTCGATCGATCGTCCCTGCCCTCGTTCCCGCCCCCCTGGGCGTTCGGCCGCCGCAACGGAATAGCGGGTGTTGCCGAATTCTCCAAGCCCATCCTCGTCGCAGTGATGAACGAAAGACAGTCTGCGTTATAAGCCTGTAGCAAAAGCGCCCGGAAATGGCCAAGCCGGAGCTTGATGCCAAGTCATCCGGATGTTCGCCACTGTACAGTCGATTCGAGGACGGGTGCTCTTCCCTTCCCGGAAGAGGGGGCGGCCGCTCGGCCGAATAGCAGGAGCAGCAACTTCGGAACCGCCTGTTGCGGATCGGCCATACCGCTCGTTTTTCAAGCTATCACAAAGGTTTGTTGGGGCTGATCACGAAGGTCGATCAGCCCTTCTTGCGAGAGCCGGCGAGATGGGGCTCTTCGTCCTACCCACTTTGGCAGAAACGCGTTGCTTTAGGTCGGTTCCTTCGGATAACAAGGTCATGGTGTGCTAGCTCGTGCGAGGGCTGAGTCTGCCTGCCCTCAGCCAGGCACGGGCTAGTCATCAAAAGAATGGTTCATCCGCCGGCGAACCAAACCTGAAGGGGATCAGTATGGCTGGAACTACTCTAACAACGGGCTCCACTCTAACTATATCGTCAGCAAGTTTTGATACGATCATCGGTAGTGGCAGCACCGATGTCATCACGATCGCAACGGGTGGCAGCACGCTGTCGATCTCGGCGTTGGAGACCTTGATCGGTTCGACCGACATCGACTTCATCACTCTGACTGCCGGTTCGACCCTTCAGGTTTCTCTGCTGGAAACCCTGGTGGGCAGTTCCTCGTCCGACGTCGTGTCCGTGGGCACGTCGGGCGCCACGATGCTGGTGAGCCTGCTTGAGACGATCACCGGCGACGTCGGCACCGATGTCATCACGGTCGGCTCGGCCGGCGCCACGATGCTGGTGAGCCTGCTTGAGACGATCACCGGCGGCGTCGGCACCGACGTTGTCGTACTCGGCACCTCGGGCAACACGCTGCTGGTCTCCGGTGTCGAGACGCTGACCGGTGCCGCCGGCACCGATGTCGTCACGCTCGGCACCTCGGGCAACACGCTGACTGTCAGCGGCGTCGAGACCCTGACCGGCGGCGTCGGCACCGACGTCATCACCCTGCTCACCGGCGGCAACACGCTGACCGTCGGTGCGATCGAGACGCTGACCGCCGGCGCCGGCACCGATGCCATCACGCTCGGCACCACCGGCAGCACGCTGACGGTCAACGCCGTCGAGACCCTGACCGGCGGCGTCGGCACCGACGTCATCTTCCTCGGCAGCTCTGGCAACACCGTGCTGGTTTCGGGGATCGAGTCGCTGGCTGGCGGCGTCGGCACCGATGTCGTCACGCTCGGCACCTCGGGCAACACGCTGCTGGTCACCGGTCTCGAGACCCTGACCGGCGGTGTCGGCACCGATGTCGTCACGCTCTTCAACAGCGGCACCGTGACGATGCTGGTCACCGGCATCGAGACCCTGACGGGCGGGGCCGGCACCGACGTCATCATCCTGGGTTCCACGTCCAACACGGTGACCGTCGGCGCGATCGAGACGCTGACCGCCGGCGCGGGCACCGACGTCATCACGCTCGGCACCACCGGCAGCACGCTGCTGGTCAATGCGGTCGAGACGCTGACGGGCGGCGTCGGCACCGACGTCGTCACCCTGGGCGCGACCTCCAACACGGTGACCGTCGGCGCGATCGAGACGCTGACCGCGGGCGCCGGCACCGACGTCATCACGCTCGGCACCACCGGCAGCACGCTGCTGGTCAATGCGG
>CBFGPE010000019.1:0-62372 GCA_965650625.1 uncultured Azospirillum sp.
GGCGGCGTAACGGGCGTGGGTCATGGGGGGGGTCGTGCGGGGGGAGCGGGGGATCTTCCCTCTCCCCCCCGGGGAGAGGGTCGGGGTGAGGGGGATGCATGGCGTGGATTTTGGGGAGAGCGCGAGGTTCGCGATTCTTGAGGATCCTCGCTGTGCGTCCCCCTCACCCTAACCCTCTCCCCGGGGGGGAGAGGGGATCCCTTCGGGGGAGAGGGGATCCCGGGGCGGGAGAGGGGGATTCTTCAACTCATCCAGTTGCCGCCGTCGACGTTGTAGGTCTGGGCGACGATGTAGTCGGCCTCAGGGCTGGCCAGGAAGATCGCCATGCCGGTCAGATCCTCCGCACGGCCCATGCGGCCGAAGGGGACCGCTTCGCCGACCATGCGCTTCTTCTCGCCGGGCTGGAGGCCCTCATGGCGGGCGAACAGGGCGTCGACGCCGTCCCAATGCTCGCCATCCACCACGCCGGGGGCGATGGCGTTGACGTTGATGGCATGGCGGATCAGGTTCAGGCCGGCCGACTGGGTCAGGCTGATGACCGCCGCCTTGGTGGCGCAATAGACGCCGACCAGCGCTTCGCCGCGCCGCCCGGCCTGGGAGGCCATGTTGATGATCTTGCCGCCGCGGCCCTGCGCGATCATCCGCTTCGCCACCGCCTGCAGCGTGAACAGCGTGCCGGCGACGTTGATCGAGAACAGGCGGTCGTAGCTCTCCCGCGTGATCTCGACGATGGGGGCGAGGTCGAACAGGGCGGCGTTGTTGATCAGGATGTCGATCCCGCCGGCCCGCTCCACCACCGCGGCGACGGCCGCGTCGATGGAGGACTGGCTGGTCACGTCGAGCGCCACGGCATAGGCGCCCGGACCGATCTCTCCCGCCGCCTGCTCCGCCGCCGCGAGGTTGATGTCGGCGATGGCAACCGTCGCGCCCTCAGCGACATAGGCGGCGGCGAAGGCACGGCCGATGCCGCGGGCGGCGCCGGTGATGATGGCCGATTTGCCGTCGAGACGTTTCATGGTGGTGAAGCCTTTCATGCCACTTTTGCATCGGCGGTGGCGGACAGGGCATTGCCCTGGGCGTCGAAGCGGTGGAGCTTTTCGGTCTGCGGCGTCAGCCAGACGCGGTCGCCGTGATGGACCGGGAACTCGCCGCCGGCCCGGGCCAACATCGTGCCGATGCCATCCACCTGCACATAGACGAAGGTGTCGGATCCCAGATGTTCGGACACGGTGACGGTGCCGGACCACAGGCCGGATTCGGTTGACAGCGCCAGATGTTCGGGACGGATGCCGATGCAGTCGGCGCCTGCGCCGCGCGCGATCTCGCCCTCGATGAAGTTCATGCGGGGGGAGCCGATGAAGCCGGCGACGAAGCGGTTGCGCGGACGGCTGTAAAGGTCGATGGGCGACCCCACCTGCTCAATGCGGCCGGCGTTCAGCACCACGATCTTGTCGGCCATGGTCATGGCCTCGACCTGATCGTGGGTCACGTAGATCATGGTGGTGCCGAGGCTGGCGTGCAGCTCGGAGATTTCCAGCCGCATGTTGACGCGCAGCGCCGCGTCGAGGTTCGACAGCGGCTCGTCGAACAGGAAGGCGGTCGGCTCGCGGACGATGGCGCGGCCGATGGCGACGCGCTGGCGCTGGCCGCCGGAGAGCTGGCCGGGGCGGCGGTCGAGGTAGTTGGTGAGGTTCAGGACCTTGGCCGCCGCCTCCACCTTGCGGTCGATGGCGGCCTTGTCCAGCCGGGCCATCTTCAGCGGGAAGGCGATGTTGTTGCGCACGGTCATGTGCGGATAGAGCGCGTAGGACTGGAACACCATCGCCAGCCCGCGCTGGGCGGGCGGCAGAGCGGTGGCGTCCTTGCCGTCGATGCGGATGGAGCCGGACGACACATCCTCCAGCCCGGCGATCAGCCGCAGCAGCGTGGACTTGCCGCAGCCGGACGGGCCGACGAACACCACGAACTCGCCATTGCCGATGGTGAGATCCAGCGGCGGGATGACGGCGATGTCGCCGAAGCTCTTGGTGACGCGGTCGAGCGTGATCTGTCCCATAGCGGGGTCCCCCTACTTCACGGCGCCGAAGGTCAGGCCGCGCACCAGCTGCTTCTGGCTAAACCAGCCGAGAACCAGGATCGGCGCGACCGCCATGGTCGAGGCGGCCGACAGTTTCGCGTAGAACAACCCTTCCGGGCTGGAGTAGCTGGCGATGAAGGCGGTCAGCGGCGCCGATTGCGAGGCGGACAGGTTCAGCGTCCAGAAGGCCTCGTTCCACGCCAGGATGATGTTCAGCAGCAGAGTGGAGGCGATGCCGGGCACCGCCATCGGCAGCAGGACGAACAGGATTTCGTCGCGCAGGCCGGCGCCGTCCATGCGGGCGGCTTCCAGGATCTCGCCGGGGATTTCACGGAAATAGGTGAACAGCATCCAGACGATGATCGGCAGGTTGATCAGCGTCAGCACGATGACCAGACCGACGCGGGTGTCGAGAAGCCCGAAATCGCGGAACAGCAGGTAGATCGGGATCAGCACGCCGACCGGCGGCAGCATCTTGGTCGACAGCATCCACATCAGCACGTCGCGGGTGCGCTTGCCGGGAACGAAGGCCATCGACCACGCGGCGGGAACCGCGATCATCAGGCCGATCAGCGTCGAGCCGACCGAGATGACCACCGAGTTCCAGAAATGGAGGAAATAGTCGGAGCGCTGCTGCACCTCCGTGTAATTCTCCAGCGTCCAGTGGAAGGCGAGGAAGGAGGGTGGGCTGGCGATGGCCTCGGCTTCGGTCTTGAAGCTGGTCAGCGCGGTCCACAGGATGGGGAAGAAGATCACGATCCCGATGGTCCAGGCGATCAGGGTCACGACCAGCTTCTGGCGGTTGGTTGCGGCGCGCGCCATGGTCAGATGTCCAGGTTGCGGCCGATCATCCTCATCAGGAAGACGGCGACGATGTTGGCGAGGACGACGGCGACGATGCCGCCCGCGGAGCCGCCGCCGACATCGAACTGCAGCAGCGACTGGGCATAGACGAGATAGGTGATGTTGGTGGTGGCGGTGCCGGGACCGCCGTTGGTCGTCACCAGGATCTCGGCGAAGACCGACAGCAGGAAGATGGTCTGGATCAGCGTCACCACCGTCATCGCACGCGCCAGATGGGGCAGGATGATGTGGATGAAGCGGTCCACTGGGCCGGCGCCGTCCATTTCCGCCGCCTCAAGCCTTTCGCTGTCGAGCGATTGCAGGGCGGTCAGCAGGATCAGCGTGGCGAAGGGCAGCCACTGCCACGTCACGATCAGGATGATCGAGGACAGCGGCGCCTCGGCCAGGAAGTCGAAGGGCTGGAGGCCCAGCCCCTTGGCGATGGCGGCGAACAGGCCGTTCACCGGGTTCATCAGCATGTTCTTCCACACCAGCGCCGACACGGTGGGCATGACGAAGAAGGGCGCGATGATCAGCAGGCGGACGATCCCCCGCCCCCAGAAGGGTCGGTCGAGCAGCAGGGCCAGCCCGATCCCGCCGGCGATGGTCAGCACCAGCACCCCGCCGACCAGGGCCAGCGTGTTGCCGAGTGCGGCGAAGAAGGCCGGATCGGTCAGGAAATACTGGTAGTTCAGGAAGCCGATCCACTCCTCCTGCCCCGGCATCAGCAGGTTGTAGCGCAGGAAGGAGAAGTAGAGCGTCATCACGAGCGGGATCAGCATCCAGCCGAGCAGCAGGACGACGGCCGGAGACATCGTCAGGCGCGCGGCTGCACGCGAATGGGCGGTGGCCATGGCTCGACCCTTGGGGAACGACGTTGCGGGGCGCGGTCAGGCTTATGCGGTTACTTGATGTAGCCGGCCTTGGTCATCTCGCGGGTGGTCAGGGCCTGGGCGCTCTGCAGGGCCTGGTCGGCGGTCATCTGGCCGGCGAGGGCGGCGGAGAAGGCCTGGCCAACGGCGGTGCCGATGCCCTGGAACTCGGGGATGGCGACGAACTGCACGCCGGTGTAGGGGACTTCCTGAACCGTCGGATGCTGCGGATCGGCGGCCTGGATCGACTTCAGCGTCAGGTCGGCGAAGGGAGCGGCCTTGCGGTATTCGGGGTTGGCGTAGAGCGAGCTGCGGGTGCCGGGCGGCACGTTGGCCCAGCCCTCTTCCTTGGCGACGAGGTCGAGATAGTCCTTGGAGGTCGCCCAGGAGATGAAGGTCTGCGCGGCGTCGCCCTTCTTGCTGCTGGCGGGGACCGCGAGGCTCCAGGCCCACAGCCAGTTGGACCGCTTGCCGAGACCGTTGTCGGGAGCCAGGGCGTAGCCGACCTTGTCCGCAACCTTGCTCTGCGTCGGGTTGGAGACGAAGGAGGCGGCGACGGTGGCGTCGATCCACATCGCGCATTTGCCGGTCTGGAACAGCGCCAGATTCTCGTTGAAGCCGTTGGAGGAGGCACCCGGCGGGCCGGCGTCCTTCATCAGGCCGAGATAGGTGGTCAGCGTCTTCTTCCACGCATCCGTGTTGAACTGCGGCTTCCAGCTCATGTCGAACCAGCGGGCGCCGAAGGAGTTCGACATGGCGGTGAGGAAGGCCATGTTCTCGCCCCAGCCGGCCTTACCGCGCAGGCAGATGCCGTAGACCTCGTTCTGCTTGTCGGTCAGCTTGCGCGCGGCGTCGCCGATGAAGCTCCAGGTCGGCGCCTCCGGCATGGTCAGGCCGGCCTTCTCGAACAGGTCCTTGCGGTACATGACCATCGAGCTTTCGCCGTAGAAGGGCGCGGCGTAGAGCGTGCCGTCGGTGGTCAGGCCGCTGCGGATGGAGGGCAGCAGATCCTCGACGTCATAGTTGGCGCCAAGCTTGTCGAGCGGCTTCAGCCACTTCTGCTTGGTCCAGATCGGAACCTCGTAGGTGCCGATGGTCAGGACGTCGTACTGGCCGCCCTTGGTGGCGATGTCGGTGGTGATGCGCTGGCGCAGCACGTTCTCTTCCAGCGTCACCCAGTTCAGCGTGATGTCGGGATGGGCCTTGGTGAAATGCTCCGCCAGCTTCTGCATGCGGATCATGTCGCCGTTGTTCACCGTGGCGATCGACAGCGTTTCCGCCTGTGCCGAGCTGCCGAGAAACGCGGCGACCGCCGCGCCGATCAAGGATAGCGCACGCTTCATTCCAGTTTTCCTCCCCAATGTCCTGTCCGGCCGCGCCTTGGCTTTCGTCCCGCCGGCCTCTGCGACTGGTCGCCCGACCTCCGGATGCGTCCACGGCATTCGGTTTGTAGGGCACACGAACACTATGGCTCAGGCGGCGGATGGGCGCAATAGATAAATCACATTGATTTTGATATTCGGCGACGCATGACGTCGGCCTCTTTGCCAAGGGGGCGGGAGGATGTGGGGAGTAAGCCGTTTTCGGTACCGCACTTGCGCCGGTCGGGCAGGGCTTGCTACGGTGATTGACGTCCGGAACGGCGTCGGAGATGCCATTCCGGCAGCTAAGATGCGCTACTAAGTAAATCACTTTGATTTTGTTATGATCGGTTGTTATACGGATTGTTGGTAACATCCGAGGCAGGAGGCGGCGGGAGCATGCGGGGCGGCGATACCACCGGGCTGCGCGCCTACAACGAGCGGCTGGTCATGCATGCGCTGTTGCAGGTCGGCATGCTGTCCAAGGCGGAAATCGCGCGGGAGACCGGGCTGAGCGGACAGGCGGCGTCGGTGATCGTCAACCGGTTGCTGGAGGACGGGCTGCTGGTCAAGCTGGACAAGGTGCGCGGGCAGGTCGGCCAGCCCTCCACCCCGATCGCGCCGAATCCGGAGGGGGCCTATTCGCTGGGGGTGAAGATCGGCCGGCGCAGCGTCGAGGCGATCCTCATCAACATGCTGGGCGAGGAAATGGGGGCGAGCCGGGTGCGCTACGACGCGCCGCTGCCGGAGCCGACGATCTCCACCGCCATCGCCCAGGCGGTCGGGCTGCTGGGGCATCTGTCGCCGGCGGCGCGGTCGCGGGTGGTCGGGCTGGGCGTCGCCATGCCGGACGAAATCCATGCATGGTCGGCGGAGCTGGGGCTGGCGCCCGGCGCACTGGACGGCTGGCGCGATGCCGACATCGGCGGCGCCTTCGCGCGGGAGACCGGGCTGCCGGTGACGCGCTACAACGATGCGGCGGCGGCCTGCGCGGCGGAGATGATCGCCGGTCACGCCATCACCAGCCGCAGCGCGCTCTACATCTATCTCGGCACCTTCATCGGTGGCGGGGTGGTGATCGACGGGCGGCTCTACCGGGGGGAACAGGGTAATGCCGGGGCCATCGGCTCGATGCCGACCGGATCGAACGGCCGGGGAGAGGCGCCGGGGCAACTGCTCCACGCCGCCTCCATCGTCCGGCTGGAGCGGGAACGGGCCGCCGCCGGGATCGACCCGGCGGCGGCGCTGTCCGCCGCCCTGGCCGACGGCAGCGGTGAGCGGGCGGACGCCATCTTCGACGCCTGGGCCGAAACCGCCTGTGCCGAGCTGTCGCGCGCGGTCGTGTCGGCGCTCAGCGTCATCGATTTTCAGGAGGTGGTGGTCGACGGCTTCCTGCCGCCGTCCTGGCGCGACCGCTTCACGCAACGGCTGGCGGCGGCGGTCGAGCGCTTCAACCGGTCGGGGCTGAAGGCCGCGCCGGTGCTGGCCGGCTCCATCGGTCCGATGGCCCGCGTGCTGGGGGCGGCGATGCTGCCGCTGAAGGCGCGCTTCTCGCCCGACACCGACCTGCTGGTGCGGTCGGGCATGGCGCGGGATCTGGCCTGACGGCTCAGATCACGATGCCGGCCAGGGCGGGGCTCTGGTCGAGGGCGTCGGTGAGGATTTCCAGCATGCGGCGGCAATCGGCGCGGGTCACCGGGGCGCCAAGGCAGATGCGCAGGGCCTCCGGTGCCGGGCCGGCGGTGAGGAAGACGTCGCTGACGGCGGCGGCGATGCCGGCGCTGCGCAGATGGGCGGCGAACTCGCCGCGCGTCCAGGCCGGCGGCAGGCTCAGCCACAGGTGGAAGCCTTGCCCGTGGGCGGTGAGCGAGTCCGGGGGCAGCAGGTCGCGGGCGATGCGCTGGCGGGCCGATGCCTCGGCGCGGATGGCGGTCAGCAGCGCGTCGGCCGTGCCGTCGGTGATCCATTGGGTGGCGACGGCGGCGGGGATCGGCGGGGTGCCGAGGATGGTGGCACGCTGGGCGGCGGCGAGCCGATTCGCCTGACGGATGTCGGGGGCGGCGACATAGGTGACGCGCAGGCCGGGCGCCACGCATTTGGCGAGGCCGACGACATGGAAGGTCACGTCGGGAGCCAGCGCGGCGATGGGCGGCGGGGCGTCCTGCGGCAGCACGCCGTAGATGTCGTCCTCGATGATCGGGATGTTGTGGCTGCGGGCGATGGCGGCGATGGCGGCGCGCCGCTCCGCCGGCAGGGTCGCCGTCGTCGGGTTGTGCAGGGTGGGGGTGCAGTAGAGCGCCTTGGGGGCATGGGCCTCCACCGCGGCGCGCAGGGCGTCGGGGTCGAGGCCGTCGCCGTCCATGGCCACCCCGACCACCCGCAGCCCGAGCTGCCGCGCGATGGCCTTGAAGCCGGGATAGGTCAGCGCCTCCGTACAGACTATGTCGCCGGGGCGGGTGAGCATGCAGAGCAGGGCCAGCAGCGCGCTCTGCGTGCCGGGACAGACGACGATCCGGCCGCTGTCGTCGAGGTCGGGAAGGCGCCTGCCGAGCCAGCGCGCGCCGGCGGCACGGTCGTCCTCCCCGGCGCGGAAACCGGCGTCGGCCTCGGGATAGCGCAGCAGCGCTTGCGGGTCGAGGCGTAGCATCGCCTGGGTCAGCCCCTGCCGTACGCGGTCCAGCAGATCCGGCGAATCGGGCAGCGGCGGCTGGTTCATGGTCATGTCGATGACCGCGGCCGGGGCGAAGGCTGGGCGCTGGGGCGGGACAGGTGCGGCGCTTTCCGATGGCGCATTCGGTGCGCGGACGAAGGTGCCCTGGCCGACACGGGCGTCGAGCAGGCCGCGGCGGCGGGCCTCGGTGTAGGCGCGGCTGACGGTGGTCAGATCGACCCCCAACCGGTCGGCCAGCACCCGCTGCGGCGGCAGCCGCTGTCCCACCGCGAGACGCCCACCGGCGATGTCGTCGGCAAGGGCATCGGCGATGGCGAGATAGACCGGCCGCACACGGTTGGTCAGATCGGGCTGCCAGATGCCGGTGTCCGACGCTTCGGCTTGTCCTGCGTTATCGGATTGCATGGATGTCCTGGCCGTTCCCTTGCCTGCATGCTGCGGCACTGTCGATAGCATATGCGCGTTCGGGTGCGAATGCTGCAAGCCTCTATTCCCCTCTCCCCGAGGTGGGGTGAGAGGGGAATTGCCATGGCGATCCGGTTACGGCGCCAGGAAGACACTGTCGTGCCGGACCGGCTGGCCGTCGCCGGTGTCGGGGGTCAGGGTGACGGTCAACGGGGTGGAGGACTCCGTCAGAGCCGCCTGGGGCACGCGGACCTGGATGCGGTAGGTCTCCACCGCGTTGGCGCGGGCGGACAGCGACAGCGCGCCGGCCTCGGTGCCGTCGCCGGACAGGCTGAGGCTCGCCTGCGGCAGGCCGGACAGGGTGAGGCGGTAATGGCGCTCCACCAGCGACATGTTGGCGATCTTGATGGTGTAGGCGTTCTGAATGCGGCCGTCGTTGAGCGTGACGAACAGCGGCGCCCGGTCGCGCAGAATGGAGATGTCGTTGCTGGATCTCATCGCCAGTGCGATCGCCATCATCCCGCCGACCACGACCAGCATCAGGCCATAGACGATGGTGCGCGGCCGGATCAGGCGGTAGCAGGGCGGCGGAACGGCAGCCGCCTTTGCCCCCTGTGCCGTCAGGGTATCGAAGCGGATCAGGTCGCCGGGCCGGTCGATGCGCGCCATCACGTCGTTGCAGGCGTCGACGCACAGGCCGCAGCCGATGCATTCCATCTGAATGCCGTCGCGGATGTCAATGCCGGTCGGGCAGACATGGACGCATTGGCCGCAATCGATGCAGTCGCCATCGCCCCTATGGGTGCGGGTGTCCCAGCCCTCGCTCTTGCGCAGCGGCGCGCGTCCCTCGCCGCGCCAGTCCTGATAGGTGACGACCAGACTGTCCTCATCCAGCATGGCGGCCTGGATGCGCGGCCAGGGGCAGACGTAGAAGCACATCTGTTCGCGCATGAAGCCGGCCATCGCATAGGTGCAGGCGGCGATGAACAGGACCGAGCCGGCGGCGAGCGGCGAGGCGTCGAAGCGCAGCAAATCGACCGCCAGCGTCGGCGCATCGGTCAGATAGGCGATGCCGAGGAAGCCGGTGACCAGCGAGACCGCCAGCCACGCCGCATGCTTGACCGTCTTCTTCGCCAGCCACCCGGCGGTCCAGGGGTGCCGGTCCAGGCGGATGCGGTCGCCGCGGTCGCCCTCCACCCGCCGCTCCACCCAGACGAACAGGTCGGTCCACACCGTCTGCGGACAGGTGAAGCCGCACCAGACCCGGCCGCCGAGCGCGGTCGCCAGGAACAGGCCGATGGCGGCCAGAATCATCACGCCGGTGATGTAGTAGACATGCTGCGGCCACAGCTGCAGGGCGAAGATGTAGAAGCGCTGGCTGCCCAGGTCGAACAGGACCGCCTGATCCGGCAGGCCCGGCCCGCGGTCCCAGCGCAGCCAGGGGATGACGGCGAACAGAGCCAGCAGGACCACCCCCAACAGCGTCTTCACGCGCCGGTATCGCCCGCGCACCGCCTTGGGATGGATCTTGCGGTGGGGGGCATAGGCCGGAGCTGGGGCTGAACCTGGGGCCGGGGGAACGGCCGCATGGTCCGGGCGGCGGGTGACGATGGGCGCATCGCTGGGCATGGATCACCTGGCACGAAGGAGCCGTCCGGCCGTCCGCCCACGTCTGATAGTGTACGGAGCGACGACCCTCCGGCGATGGCGATTGTATGGATCATGTCCGCCGACACTTCAAGGGTATTGTATGGCATTTGGCGACTTCTCGGGCATCGTGCGGCGGTTTGACGCGGCCTTTGCCGGCCCTGCAATGGATGAAAATCCATACAACCGTCCAGTTCATTGCCGGAGCCTTCGAGATTGCATGGATGCAGCCATTCCTCCGGCGGCCATTGCCCGGCGCGATACGCGACGCACATTGTGGTCGACCGAAGACGACCATGCGACAGGCCCAATGAGCGGAAAGTCAGTCAGGGACAAATCATCCGGGGACAGATCATCAGGGCACACTAGGAATCCCTGCATCGGCCTCTGCCGGTTTGGCGGGAACGGCGCCTGCCTGGGTTGCCACCGGACCAAGGCGGAAGTGAAGGGATGGAAGCGGCTGGGCGGCGCGGCGAAGGCGGTGATCAACGCAAGGATCCGCCAAGGCACCCAGGACGGACCAGCCGGGGAAAAGGCGCCGCGCAAGCGGCTGCGCAAGTTGGACAAAAAGATCGGCAAGCTGGAAGCGAAACTCGCGGCGCTGCGGGTGGAGCGCGAGCGCGTGGCGGGGCCCGGCGGTCATCCGCCCGAAAGCTCTAGGTAGTGTTCGGCCGTTCCGCCTAGCGGGAGGTCACGCTCAAGGCTGCTATAAAGCTCGTTCGTGCAGACACTGAACCGAGCAAGCAAGCATCAATGCCATGGTCAGCCACCCGCCGGGGCAACCGGAGCCACAGGCCTGAGAAATCCGGCGGTCCGGCCCGATGGTTGGCCGCCGCCCTGTCGCTGGCCCTGATCCCACATGCGGCACCGGCCCAGACGGTCGAGGACCTGTCCACCCTGTCGATCGAAGAGCTGGGGGCGATCAAGGTCACCTCCATCTCCAAACGGCCGGAACCGCTGAACGACGCCGCGGCGTCGGTCTTTGTCATCACGGCGGAGGACATCCGGCGGTCCGGCGCCACCAGCCTGCCCGAAGCGCTGCGGCTGGCGCCGAACCTGGAGGTGGCGCAGCTGAACTCCGCCGCCTACACCGTCACCGCGCGCGGCTTCAACTCGCCGGAATCCGCCAACAAGCTGCAGGTGATGATCGACGGCCGCAGCGTCTATTCGCCGGTCGCCTCCACCGTCTTCTGGGAAGCCGTCAACGTCCCGCTGTCGGAGATCGAGCGGATCGAGGTGGTCAGCGGCCCCGGCGGTACCCTGTGGGGCGCCAATGCGGTCAACGGCGTCGTCAACGTCATCACAAAGACCGCAGGGGCAAGCCAGGGCGGATTCGCCGAAGTCGGCGCCGGCTCCGGCGAGCGCAACGGCACCCTGCGCTACGGCGTGAAGGCGGGGGACGGGCAGATGGCGCTGCGCGGCTATCTGACCGGCTTCGACCGGCGCAGCAGCCATGCGGTGACACCGGGCGATGGCTCCACCGACGCCTTCGACGGGTCGCAGGCCGGGTTCAGGATGGATGGGACGGCGGCGGACGGAGCGGCCTCCTACACCCTGCAGGGCGATCTCTACCGCAACCACACGGACTGGCTCGACACCACTCTGCATGGCGGCAACCTGCTGGGGCGCTGGACGCACAAGCTGGACGGCGGATCGTCGGTGCAGCTGCAGGCCTATTACGACCAGCAGAACCGCGACTATCTAGTCGCGACCGACCGGTTGCAGACCTTCGACGTCCAGGCCCAACACAATGTGGCGCTGGGGACGCGGCACCAGCTGGTCTGGGGGGCGCAGTACCGGGTGTGGCGGTCGTCCTTCCGCTCGCTGGTCGCCTTCGGCTTTCCGGACGAGGAGACGACGATCTCGCTGGGCAGCCTGTTCGCCCAGGACGAGGTGACGCTGGCGCCAAAGCTGAAGCTGACCGTCGGAATGAAGGCGGAACACAACAGCTATTCCGGCTTCGACCTGCTGCCCAACCTGCGGCTTGCCTGGAGGCTGTCGGATTCGCACATGCTGTGGACGGCGGTCAGCCGGTCGGTGCGCACGCCGTCGCGCGTGGACCGCGAGCTGTCGGGGGCGGGCATCCTGGCGCCCTCTCCCGACTTCCGGTCGGAGCGGCTGACCGCCTACGAGATCGGCTATCGCGGCCAGCCGACGGCGAACAGCCGGTTGGCCCTGTCGGCCTTCTACAACGTGTATGACGATCTGCGCACCACCAGCCTGACCAACGGCGGCCTGCCGATCATGCTGCGCAACGACATGGAGGGCAGCACCTATGGCATCGAAGGCTGGGGCGGCTATGGGCTGACCAGCTGGTGGACCCTGCATGCCGGGGCCAACTGGCTGCACAAGAACCTGCGGCTGAAGCCGGGGGCGACCGACCTGTCCAAATTCCAGTCCGCCGGGCAGGATCCGGCCTATCAGCTCCAGCTGCGCTCGCGGATGAACCTGACGCCGGAGGTGGAGTTCGACGCCACGTTGCGCCGGGTCGGCCGGGTGGCGGTGTCGAATGTCCCCGCCTATACCGAGGCCGACCTGCATCTGGGCTGGCAGGTCACGCCGGCCCTGGACCTGTCGCTGTTCGGCCGGAATTTGCTGCACGCCCGCCATCTGGAGGCCTACGACCCGTCTAACAACGCGCCCCGCGCCATCGGGCGGAGCATCTATGCCCGCCTGCGGGTGGGGTTCTGAACGTGGAGGAGCGGCCGATCCGCTGGTGCCGTCCGCTGGCGCTGAGCCTGCTGCTGGTGCTGGCCGGATCGCCGGCGTCCCTGGCGGTGGCGGCGGAACCGCTGGAGGCGGCGGTGAAGGCGACCTTCCTCTACAAATTCATCGCCTTCGTCTCGTGGCCGCAATCCGCCTTCGCCGCGCCGGACAGTCCGTTCCGCATCTGCGTCGAGGGGCCGGATCCCTTCGGCGCTCTGCTGGACCGTGCCGTCGCCGGCCAGACCGTCGGCGGCCGGCCCATCGAATTATGGCGCCGGCCGCGTTTCGACCGCGGGTCTGGCTGTCACCTGCTTTACGGGTCCGGTCCCATGGACGGGCTGCGCGGTGAGCCGGTTCTGACCGTCAGCGATGCCGACGCACCGGGAGGACCGGCCGTCGGAGCGGTTATCACCTTTGTGCTGCGCGATGACCGGGTCCGCTTCGTCATCGATGCGGCGGCGGCCCAGGACAACGGCCTGGCGATCAGTTCCAAGCTGATGAGCCTGGCGGTGCGGCCATGAGGAAGCGGGAGGGCGGGACGTGACCGATCTGGCCGGATTCTGGCGGCATACGCCGCGTCTGACGGTGCTGGCGGTGGCCGTGCTGTTGATCGCGGGCGGGCTGATGGCGTTGGCCAGCGAACGCGCCTATCGCGACGAGCGGGCGGGGGACGTGGAGGTGCAGGCGCGCATCCTGGCCGCCACCGCCACGGCGGCGCTCAGCTTCAACGACCGCACCGCCGCCGGGGAATATGTGGCGGCGCTGTCCGCCAGCCCGGATTTCGAGGCCGCGGGCGTCTATGACGGCAAAGGGGTGATGTTCGCGGCCTACACCGCCGACGGATTGCAGCCGATGCCGGCGTCCGTGGAGCCGCCGGGCCATCATTTCGATGGTGGACACCTGACGGTGACCGTGCCGGTGATGCAGGACGGGCGCGTTATCGGCAGCGTTTCGCTGCGCACGCAGGTGGAGCCCTTGGCCCGCCGGGCCGAACGCTATGTCGGAATGGCGCTGCTGCTGGCGATGGCGGTGCTGATTGTGCTGGTGCTGGGTGCGGCGCAGGCGGCGCTGGCGCGGGCCAACCGCGATCTGGCGGAGCGGGCACGCGACCTGTCCACCGCCAACGAGGCGCTGAACGCCGAAATCGCGGAGCGCGAGAAGGTCGAGGCCGCCCTGCGCCAGAGCCAGAAGATGGAGGCGATGGGCCAGCTGACCGGCGGCATCGCCCATGATTTCAACAATCTGCTGCAGGCGCTGGCCGGATGTCTTCAACTGGTCGGCCGCCGGGCGAAGGAACCGTCGATCCAGCCGCTGCTGGAAACCGGGCAGCAGGCGATCGACCGCGGCGCTAAGCTGGTCCAGCAGCTGATGGCCTTCGCCCGCCGCCAGACCCTGCGGCCGGAGCCGATGGACGTCCGCGACCGGCTGTTGGGCATGGCCGACCTGCTGACCCGCGCCATCCGCGCCGACATCACGCTGGAGACGGAACTTGAGCCCGGCCTGTGGCCGGTGGAGGTCGATCCGACGCAGTTCGAGCTGGCGATCCTGAACCTTGCCGTCAACGCGCGCGACGCCATGCCCGATGGCGGCCGGCTGCGCATCACCGCCCGCAACCGGCCGGCGGGCGGGGCGGGCATCGAGGGCGATCTGGTGCAGGTGACCGTCAGCGACACCGGGACCGGGATGGAGCCGGAGGTGAGGGCCCGCGTCTTCGAGCCCTTCTTCACCACCAAGGAGGTCGGCAAGGGCTCCGGCCTCGGGCTGGCGCAGGTCTATGGCTTCACCCGGCAGTCGTCGGGACGGGTGGAGATCGACAGCGCGCCCGGCCGCGGCACCTCCGTCCTGCTGTACCTGCCGCGGACGGCCAAGGCGGTCGTGGCCCCGGCGGCGGAACGGACGCTCGCCACCACGCAGGCGGCGGGCCGGCGCCTGTTGCTGGTGGAGGACGACCCCATCGTCGGCAGCATGGTGGCGGCGGCGCTCGACGAGATCGGCTATGCGGTGCTGCGCGCCGCCAACGCCGAGGAGGCGCTGGGGCTGCTGACCGACGGCGATCTGCGGATCGACATCCTGTTCAGCGACGTGGTGATGCCGGGAGCGATGAACGGCGTCGACCTTGCACATGCCGCCCGGCGCCTGCGCCCCGGCCTGCCGGTGGTGCTGACCACCGGCTACAGCGAGGATGTCGCCCGCATCGAGGGGGTGCGGGTGCTGCCAAAGCCCTACCGTGTCGGCGCGCTGGCCGAAATGCTGGAAGCTGCGCTCGCCACCGCTGAAGCCGCCCATCCGGCAGTGTGACGGCGGTCAGGATTCCGAAAGGAAGCCGCGGATCGCGTCTACCACCGCGTCCTCGCATTCGCGGTGAGGGACGTGGCCGGTGTCGGGCAGGAGACGGACGGTGCCGCGTCCGGCTGCGATGCGGGCGGGGTGCTCGGCCGATCCGTACTCGTCGCGGTCGCCATGCAGGGCCAGCACCGGGCAACGGACCTGCGACAGCGGCCTGTCCAGCGTCCAATCGGCGAAGGCGGGGGACAGCCAGCTTTCGGTCCAGGCATCGACCGCCCAGCGCGCCTTGTCGCCCTGGTATCTCGCCAGCCGGGCGAGCTGTGCCGGATCCTGGAAGCCCTGTTTTGCCACACGGATGCCGTCCAGCGTCCGTTCCTCGACGAAGGCCTGGGCGGCGATGGTCACCAGCGCCCGGCAGCGGGTGGGGAAGCGCGCCGCCGTCTCCACCGCCATGCCGCCGCCGACGCTGTGGCCGCAGGCGACGAAGTCGCCGATGCCGAGATGGTCGAGCAGGAGAGGGATGGTATCCCGCGCCTCCGCCGCGACGAAATCGCGGGCGAGGACGCCGGGATGGGGATCGGAACGGCCAAAACCCAGCCGGTCATAGGCGACGACCCGCCGCGCCGTCGCTGCGGCAAGGCGGGCCGGGAAGCTGCGCCAGAGATCGACGCAGCCGAGCGAATCGTGGAACAGCAGGATCGGCGGACGGGTGCCGGCGGTCTCCGTGTCCGGGGTCCAGTCCTTCACATAGAGACGGCCAGAGTCGGTGGGGATGAGGCGGTCCTGGTCGCTGACGGCGGTGGTCATGTCGTCCGGTGGCTGGTGCAGTCGAGGTCGGACGGCAGGATAGCATGAATGCCGCCGCTCACGCCCGTGCGCGCAGATAGGGGGTCATGCGCCATTCCGCGTAGCGGATCAGGCGGGTGGCGATGAAGTTGATCAGCAGGTAGAGGATGCCAGCGACGATGAAGATCTCGAAGACCGCGAAGGTCTGGGCGATCATGCGCCGCGCGACGCCGGTGATCTCCATCATCGTGATGGTGCTGGCGAGCGAACTGGCCTTGACCATCAAAATCACCTCGTTGCCATAGGCCGGCAGCATCTGGCGGATCGCCACCGGCAGGACGATGCGGCGGAACACCCGCAGCCGCGACATGCCGCAGGCCCGCGCCGCCTCCACCTGTCCCTGCGGCACGGTTTCGATAGCCCCGCGCAGAATCTCGGACGTGTAGGCGCCGGTGTTGAGCGCCAGTGCCAGGATGGCGCACCACATCGGCTGGCTGAGGATCGGCCAGAGGACGCTGTCGTGGATGAAATCGATCTGGCTGAGGCCGTAATAGATCAGGAAGATCTGCACCAGCAGCGGCGTGCCGCGGAAGACGAAGGTGTAGGCGGAGGTCAGCGCCACCGCCACCCGGTTGCCGGACAGGCGCAGAAGCGCGGTGGCGAAGGCCAGCACCGCGCCGAAGGCGAGCGCCAGCGCCACCAGCTCAAGGGTCAGGGGCAGGGCCGCCAGCAGGCGCGGCAGGCTGTCCCACATCAGTTCCCAATTCATCGTCAGGCCCTCCGCACGCCGCGGCTGGCGTAGCGCTCGGCCCGCTGGAACGCCGTCGTCGAGACGGTGGTGAGCGCGAGGTACAGCAATGCTGCGACGCTGTAGAACAGGAAGGATTGCCGGGTGGAGCCGGCGGCGATGTGCGCGACGCGCATGATCTCGGCGAGCGCGGTGACGGAAATGAGCGCGGTGTCCTTCAGCGTCAGCTGCCAGACATTGCCGAGGCCGGGCAGGGCGAAGCGCAGGGTCTGCGGCACCAGCACCCGGCGCAGGATGCGCCAGCGCCCCATCCCGCAGGCGCGCGCCGCCTCGATCTGGCCGTAGGGCACCGCTTTGACGGCGCCGCGGATCACCTCGGTCGAATAGGCGCCGGAGATCAGGCCGACGGCGGCGACGCCGATGGAGAAGGCGTTCAGCTCGACATAGCCGCTGTAGCCGAAGATGCCGGCCACCGCCATGATCATGCCCGAACCGCCGAAGAACAGCAGGTAGATCACCAGCAGTTCCGGCACGCCGCGCACGGCGGTGGTGTAAAGCTCCGCAAGCCCCTTCAGCAGGATGCTGTCGCTGAGTTTGGCGGCGGCGCCGGCGGCCCCGAAGGCGAGGCCGAGCAGGAAGGAGGACAGCGCCACCGCGACGGTCATCACCGTCCCGGACAGCAGCTGCGGTCCCCAGCCGTGCAGGCCCTGGGTTATGAAGTCCAGCATCGGCGTTCCCCTTGTCGATTGTTCTGGCGGATGGGACGCGGTGCTGCGTCAGGCGGCGAGATGGCGGGACAGGAACTGCCGCACGCGGTCGGACTCGGGATTGGTCAGCACCGTGTCGGGCGCCCCTTCCTCCTCGATGCGGCCCTGGTGGAGGAAGACGACCTTGGAGGAGACCTCGCGGGCGAAGTCCATCTCGTGCGTCACCAGGATCATGGTGCGCCCTTCGTCGGCCAGCTGGCGGATGACGCGCAGCACCTCACCGACCAGCTCGGGGTCGAGGGCGGAGGTCGGCTCGTCGAACAGCATCACCTTCGGCTGCATGGCGAGCGCGCGGGCGATGGCGGCGCGCTGCTGCTGGCCGCCGGAGAGCTGGACCGGATAGGCGTCGGCCTTCGCCAGGATGCCGACCTTGTCCAAGAGGCTGCGGGCGAGGTCGATGGCCTCCGCCTTTGGCACGCCGAGGACGTGCACCGGCGCTTCGATCACGTTTTCCAGAATGGTCATGTGGGTCCAGAGATTGAAGTTCTGGAACACCATGCCCAGGCTGGTGCGGATGCGGTCGACCTGCCGGGAATCGGCCGGCATGGTCCGCCCGCCGCGCGCCGTCTTCATGGCGATGGTCTCGCCGCAGATGGTGACGCGGCCCTCGTCCGGCACCTCCAGCATGTTGATGCAGCGCAGAAGCGTGCTCTTGCCCGAGCCGGACGAGCCGATCAGCGTGATGACGTCGCCTTCGCGGGCGGTCAGCGACACGCCCTTCAGCACCTCCAGCGATCCGAACCGCTTGTGGATGCCGTCCGCCTGCACGGCGATCGTGGCGGTGGGGTTGGTGGGAGGGTGGCGGTGCGCCGGCCCGTCCTGGCCGACGCTGTCGATACGATCGATGGCGATGCGATGCTGGTCCATGCGGCGTCCCGTTATCGTTGGGGACACGGAGCATCAGCGAAGCAGACGGCGGCCGAAAGATGAAAAAGTGACGGAAGACTCGGGGTAACTTTCCAGATTGGAAGCTTGGACTGCGCGAATTGGCAAGTTGCCATTGGAAAGTTGGGGGTGGCCTACAGCCGGGCGCGGGTGCTGCGCGGGGTGTTCAGCAGCAGGTTCGTCTCGCTGGTGGTGATACCGGGAATGAGCCGGATTCGGCGCAGGACCCCGTCGAATTCCGGCAGGCTGGCGGCCGACAGCTCCACGATCAGATCCCAGCGCCCGTTGGTGCTGTGGATCTCCATGATTTCGGGAAAGCCGCTGAGCGTCCGCACGACGCGGTCGGTCGCCTGCCCCTCCACCTCGATCAGCATGATGCCGCGCACCGGCGCCTCCACCGTGTCGGCGCGCAGGATCACCGTGTAGCCGGTGATGATGCCGGAGCTTTCCAGCCGCTCCATCCGCGAGCGCACCGTCGCCCGGGAGACGCCGAGTTCGATGGCGAGGTCGGAAATGCTGCGGCGGCCGTCATGGCGCAGCAGGGTGATGAGCTTCTCGTCGAGCTGGTCGAGCGTCATGGTCTTAGGCTCTTCGGCATTCTGGCAAGCTTGGCTGTCCAGTTTGGTAGGGCGAATGGCGACATTTGTCAAATTGCCCTGTCCGTTCCGCCGGAAGCTTGTGGTTTGCTGGTGAGAGGAACAGGCAAGAGACCAAACAATGTCCTACCAGAAGACAAAGACGAAGCAGTGCCGGCTGGTCGGCGTGCCGGTGCAGGACGGGGCGGGCCGGCTGGGCTGCGAAATGGGACCCAGCGCCTTCCGCACCGCCGGCATCGCGAAGGCGCTGTCGGACCTCGGCCACAGCGTGACCGATCTCGGCAATGTGGCGCCGCTGCCGCAGCGGCCGATGGCGCATGGCAACGCCGCGCTGAAATTCCTGCCGGAGGTGGCGGGCTGGACCGCGGCGCTGACCCAGGTGGCCTATGAGGCGAGCGGCGGCCAGGATGCCATGCCGATCTTCATGGGCGGCGACCACAGCCTTGCCGCCGGCACCCTGACGGGTCTGGCGCAGCGCGCCGCCGAGATGCGGCGCCCGCTGTTCGTGCTGTGGCTGGACGCGCACCCGGACTTCCACACGCTGGAGACGACGGAGAGCGGCAATCTCCATGGCGTGCCGATGGCCTACGCCACCGGCCGGGCCGGCTTCGACGGCTATTTCCCGCCGCCGCCGGCCCGGCTCGACCCGCACAATGTCTGCATGATGGGCATCCGCAGTGTCGATCCGGCCGAACGGCGGGCGCTGGAGACGTCCGGCATCACCGTCCATGACATGCGCAAGATCGACGAGCACGGCATCGTCGCTCTGCTGCGTCCGTTCCTGCGGCGGGTGGTGGAGGCGGACGGGCTGCTGCATGTCAGCCTGGACGTTGATTTCCTCGATCCCGGCATCGCCCCCGGCGTCGGCACCACGGTCCCCGGCGGCGCCACCTTCCGCGAGGCGCATCTGGTCATGGAGATGCTGCACGACACCGGTCTGGTCAGCAGCGTGGATCTGGTGGAGCTGAACCCCTTCCTGGACGAGCGCGGCCGGACCGCGACCCTGATGGTGGAACTGCTGGCGAGCCTGATGGGGCGCCGCGTTCTCGACTATCCCACCCGCAGCTTCTGAACGAACGGAGCGTCCGACCATGATCCCGAACCTGAACCTCGTTCCCTTCGTCAGCGTCGACCACATGATGAAGCTGGTGCTGCACATCGGCGTGGAGCGCTTCCTGACCGAGCTGTCGGCCTATGTCGAGGAGGATTTCCGCCGCTGGGAGAGCTTCGACAAGACGCCGCGGGTGGCCTCGCACAGCGCGGAAGGCGTGATCGAGCTGATGCCGACCAGCGACGGCCGCACCTATGGCTTCAAGTATGTCAACGGCCATCCGAAGAACACGCGGGAAGGGCGCCAGACCGTCACCGCCTTCGGCGTGCTGGCCGATGTCGGCAACGGCTATCCGGTGCTGATGACCGAGATGACCATCCTGACGGCGCTGCGCACCGCCGCGACGTCGGCCGTCGCCGCCAAGCATCTGGCGCCGAAGGATGCGACCTGCATGGCGATCATCGGCAACGGGGCGCAGGCGGAGTTTCAGGCGCTGGCCTTCAAGGCGCTGCTGGGAATCCGGAAGCTGCGGCTCTACGACATCGACCCGGCGGCGACGCAGAAATGCGTGCGCAACCTGCGCGACCAGGGCTTCGAGATCACCGCCTGCAAATCGACCGAGGAGGCGGTGGAAGGCGCGCAGATCATCACCACCGTCACCGCCGACAAGCAGTATGCCACCATCCTGACCGACAACATGGTCGGGGCCGGCGTGCACATCAACGCGGTCGGCGGCGACTGCCCCGGCAAGACGGAGCTGCACCGCGACATCCTGCTGCGGTCCGACATCTTCGTCGAATATCCGCCGCAGACGCGGATCGAGGGCGAAATCCAGCAGCTGGCCCCCGACCATCCGGTGACGGAGCTGTGGACGGTGATGACCGGGCAGGCGGTCGGCCGGCGCGACGCGCGGCAGATTACGCTGTTCGATTCGGTCGGTTTCGCGACGGAGGATTTTTCCGCCCTGCGCTATGTCCGCGACAAGGTGGCGGGGACCGGCTTCTACGAGAATCTGGACATGCTGGCCGACCCGGACGAGCCGCGCGACCTGTTCGGCATGATCCTGCGGGCGGCGAAACCGGCGCCGGTGGGAGAGGCGGCTTAGGGGAATTCCCATACACCCACGGCATCTTCCTCTCCCTTCGGGCAGAGGGGGGATGCCGTGGGTGGTGCCGGCGGGGAATGGCGGGTGAGTGATGCCTGAAGAACCTCGCTTGGGCTCACACCGTCGGATCAGGCGGCGTCCGGCAGGGTAAATCCCGGGAGTGCACGGATGGCCGCCGTCATGGATTGAAGGAACACCTGGGTCCGCCGCGGGAGGTAGCGCCGTGTCGGGTACAGCAGATGGATGCTTTGGGACGGCAATGTCCATTCCGGCAGCAACTGAACGAGGTCGCCCTTCTCTATCAAGTCCTGAACCAGCCACGCCGGCGCGCTGCCGATTCCAATGCCATCGAGAAAGCACTGCCGCAACGACAGGGAACTGTTGACCCGATAGGGGCCGACGGTGGCGACCGAAACATGCTCCGCACCATTGGTGAAGGTGAGGGTCCCGCGGGTCTCCAGCCCGGCGTAGCCGATATAGGGGTGCCTTTCAACATCACCGGGGTGGCGTAGAACCGGCGCTCCCGCGAGGTAGCCGGTCGAGGCGACCAACACACGCGGAGAGGTCGCGACCTCGCGCGCCACGGCGTCCGGCGGCAACGGCCCCCCTATCCGGACCGCGACATCGACGCCCTCCTCGACGAGATCGACCTTCCGATCATTCAGGATCAGCTCGATTTCGATTCCCGGATGCTGGCTTAGAAAGGCCGTCACCAGCGCGTTGAGCCGGAGTTCGCCGAAGCCCAGGGGAGCGCTGACCGTGAGCTTGCCGATCACCTGCTGCACTTGTCCGCGAACCTCCGCGATGGCGTCGGCATAGTCGTCGGCCAGTTGGCGGCAGCGCCGATAGAAGCGCCGGCCTTCATTGGTCGTGGAGAGGCTGGTTGTCGTCCGCTCGATCAGCCGCACGCCGATATCTCGCTCCAGGGCGGCAATGATCTTGCTCACCGTTGGCTGGGAAATGCGCGCTTCGCGGGCGACCGCAGAAAAACTGCCGAGTTCGACGACGCGGGTAAACAGCCGCAGGGCGTGAAGCCGATCCAACTCATGCCTCCTTGGCATAAGGCCTAGTCAGCTATACCCAGTTCTGGGATGAATTGGAATGGCCTATTCCAGCAGCCGTCACTTCCGCTGGAAAGGCCCTTTTCATGACTCCGACTGCTCATGACCCCTTGAAGGATGCACATGTCGTCGTATTCGGCGGCGCCACGGGGATCGGCCTCGCCACCGCCACCGCGGCACACGCCCGCGGCGCTCGCGTGACCTTGGTTGGACGCACCCCGGCCAAACTCGCCGCCGCCGCCGCACCTCTTGGCGCGCGGACCGCCATTGCCGATATCACCGATCGCCGTATGGTGGAGAGCGTGTTCGCCGAGGGCGATCCGGTCGATCATCTGGTTATCACCGCCGGTGCCCTGGGCGGCGGCCCCCTCGCCGTCACCGACCCGGACGTCTTGCTGGCCGCGTTGCAGGAGCGGATCGCCGGGCCGCTCTACGCCATCAAGGCCGCCTTGCCGCAGATGTCGCCGACCGGCTCCATCGTTCTGACCGGTGGCCAGTTCTCCGACCGGCCGTCCGCCGGCTTCTCAGTGGTGGCCGCGGCGGTGCGCGGGATCGAGGCCTTCGCGCAGGCTCTGGCGTTGGAGTTGAAGCCCATCCGCGTAAACGTCATCGCGCCCGGCTTCGTGGATACCCCGCTGTTCGACGTCATGGGCGAGGCTGCGCGCAGCGGCTTGTTGGTCCAGGCCGCCCAGAGCCTGCCCGGTGGCCGGATCGGCAGGGCCGACGAGGTCGCCCAGGCGATCCTGCTGTTGCTCGACAACGGCTATATGAACGGCGAGGTCTTGCACGTCGATGGCGGTGGACGTCTGGTGTGACGTACCGGGGCGGCGGGCGCACCGGTTATCCCCCAGCCTCTCCCTCCGCCAGCGCCTGCTCGGCGCTGAGTTCCTCAAGGTCCAGTTCGGCCTCCAGGCGGTGGAGGACGGTGTCATGGATGCGGCCACCGCGGTGCAGGCCCAGGATCTCGGCGCGGGCGGCGCGGTTGGCGGCCAGGACGGCGGCGAAATGCTCGCGCCGGTCCTCCGTCAGCATGCCTTCGCTCTCGTGGAAGCGCTCGGCCATGGTGGCGCGGTGGCCGTATTGTTCGAGCAGGCGGGGGTGGCGCTGGCGGCCGTCCGGCGTGCCGGAGCGGTGGCGCACCGCCTCCAGCGCGGCGCGGGCCATGCGGATGCGGGTTTCCGATTCCGACAGGGTCGGGCGGCGCTCCAGGGTGAAGCCGCCCAGCCGCATCATGCGGATCAGCGGGGCCAGCGTGGTCGCCTGCCCCAGGATCGACAGCAGGATCACCGCCCAAGTCGTCGCCAGGATGATGTCGCGGCCGGGGAACTCCGCCGGGACCGACAGGGCGACGGCGAGGCTGACCACGCCGCGGATCGCCGCCCAGCCCATGATCGCCGGTACCGCCGCCGACGGATAGGGATCACGGCGGCGTAAGCTCGGGAACAGGAAGCGCGGCAGGTAGGTCGAGGGGAAGAGCCAGGCGAAGCGCGACAGGATCATCGCCAGCGCCACGGCGACGATCATCGGCAGCAGGTCCGTCATGCCGGTCCCGGCCTCCGCCAGCCGGCCCAGCACGCCACGCAGCGACAGGCCGATGATGATGAAGACCATCGATTCCATGATGAACACCGCCACCGTCCACACCGCGTTGGCGTGGGTGCGCAGCTGCGCGGTGAACAGATCGTGCTGGCGCCGGCCCATCACCAGCCCGCAGCCGACGGTGGCGAGCACGCCCGACACATGCAGCGCCTCGCCGCCCAGATAGCTGCCCCAGGCGGCGAGGAAGCCGCCGACGATGCCGAGCGGCACGTCGCGCAGGCGGCCCAGAGCCAAGGCCGCGATGTGGCCGAAGACCACGCCGGCCGCCACCCCGCCGATCGCCAGCCACAGGAACTCCAGCGAGGCGTCGGCGGCGTCGAAGCTGCCGGTCATCCCGGCGGCGATGGCGATGCGGAACAGCACCAGCCCGGTGGCGTCGTTCACCAGGCTTTCGCCCTCCAGCAGGGTGACGATGCGCGGCGGCAGCGGCAGGCCCTTCAGCACCGCCTTGGCCGCCACCGCGTCGGGCGGCGACAGGATGGCGCCCAGCGTGAAACAAGCCGCCCAGGGGAGCGACGGCATCACCAGATGGGCTGCCACCCCGATCGCCAGCGTGGTGAAGGCAACCGCGCCGACGGCAAGCTGAAGGATGATGCGCAGGTTGGCGCGGAAATCGCTCCACACCGTGAAATAGGCGCTGGCGAACAGCAGCGGCGGCAGGAACAGCAGCAGGGTCAGGTCGGGATCGGGCGTGATCTCCGGCAGTCCGGGGATGAGCGCGAGCGCGATGCCGCCCAGCACCAGAACGGCCGACGGCGGCATGCGCAGACGCTTGGCCGCCAATTCCAGCACGATGATCGCCGCCATCAGGCCAAGGACGAGTTCGAACTGACCGGATGGCGACATGCTGGGGGTCCGCTGTTCTGCTTCGGAAGGGGCAACGGGATCAGGCGGCGGCCGGGGTGGTGGCGGCGGGATGCAGGGCGCAGGCGGCGGTGCCGACCAGACCCAGCGCGCCGGCCAGCAGCAGCGGCGCGGCGAGGCCGCTGTGCGCCACCAGCGCGGCACCGATGGCGGCGCCGATGAAGATGGCGACGACGCTGCCGATGCGGCGGATCCAGTTGGTGTCGGTTCCGCCGGCCAGCCGGGAATCAGCCGCCAGACCGGTCAGCGTCAGGGTCAGCACCGTGGTGGTCAGGTCCGGCACCTTCAGCTGGCGGATCGTCGCGTTGCGGAAGCCCATCGCCAGCGCGGTCAGCAGGATGATGCCGTAGAAGCTGGCCGGCGAGACTTCGCCGCCCTGGCGCAGCCATGCAAGTCCGGCGGCGAGCCACAGCAGCCCGGCCTCGATGGCGGCGGCCTTCAGCAGCCAGCGCCGCAGCGGCCGGCCGGCATGGGCCTTTCCGGTGCGGCCGGCGATCAGCGCGCCGATGAGGAAGGCGCAGATCGCCGTCAGGTAGGGGGCGACATCGAAGCCCGGCGTTCCGGCGGCGGCGAAGCCGAGGAAGACGATGTTGCCGGTCATGTTGGCGGTGAACACCTTGTCGAGGCCGAGCACGCTGGTGGCGTCGACCAGACCGGTCGTCACCGACAGCAGCATCAGCAGCCAGGGCAGCGGTGCCGCAACAGGGGGAGAGGGCGGGGCCATGGTGCTTCTCCTTTTCAGTCGTTCGGGCCGAGGCGGCGGCGCATCCGCGAGATGATCGCCGCCAGGACGAAGCCGCCGACCAGTCCGACATGCTCGAAGAAGGCGTTGGTGGCCATGAAGCGCTCCGGTCCCGCCATCGTCCAGAAGTCGTTGGCGATCAAGGCGGCCAGAACGGTGAAGACGCCGAGCGCGCCGGCGCCGAGCCAGAGCGCGCGGTCCAGCAGGATCAGCAGCGGGCCGACCAGCTCGACCAGGATCGTCAGCGCCGCCCAGAGTGCCGGCGGCGTGAGCCCGAAATGCGCCTGTTCGGCGACGGCGCCCGGCCAGTCGGTCAGCTTCACCAGACCGCCGAGGAGGTAGGCTCCGACCAGCGCCAGCCGGGCCAACAGCCATGTGCCGTCCCAGTCGAGGATGCGGTCGACGATGCGCTCTGCCGGGCGTTCGAAGGAGCGGAGGGTCATGGCGGGGGTGTTCCGGGTTGTGGGTAATTGCCCTCTCCCGGGGCGGGAGAGGGAGCTTCGGGCGGCCGCCTTACACCGCCCAGCAGCCGCAGCCCAGTGCACCCCAGAAGGACTGCACGTCGGCAGAGGGCACGTCGGTGGCGTAGGCGGCGGCGTGGTCGTGGCCGTGGACGCCGCAGCCGGTGGCGCAGCCGCAGGCCGAGGCGAGCGCTTTGCGCTGGTCGCCCGATGCATTGTCGGCCGACTTGTAATAGCCGCCGAAGGTCCGCACCGGCGACCAGTCCGGCATCGGCTTGGGCAGTTGCGGCGCCAGCGGGCCGTAATCGCCCTCGCCATGCACCACGGCACCGCCGAGGATGGTCAGCACCGAGTTCAGATGGGCGATGCGGTCCTCCGACACCGAGAAGAAGTCGTCGGACAGCACGGCAAGGTCGGCGAGTTGGCCGGCCTTGATCTGGCCCTTCTTACCCTGCTCGTTGGAGAACCAGGTGTTGGCCTCCGTCCACAGGCGCAGCGCGGTTTCGCGGTCCATCAGGTTGGCCTGGGGATAGAGGCTGAGGCCGCCCACCGTCTTGCCGGTCACCAGCCAGGACAGCGAGACCCACGGGTTGTAGCTGGCGACGCGGGTGGCGTCGGTGCCGGCGCCGACCGGCAGACCGGCCGCCATCATCTTGGCGATCGGCGGGGTGCGTTCGGCCTCCTTGGTGCCATAGCGCTCGACGAAATATTCGCCCTGATAGGCCATGCGGTGCTGGACGGCGATGCCGCCGCCAAGCGCGGCGATGCGGTCGATGTTGCGGTCGCTGATCGTCTCGGCGTGGTCGAAGAACCAGTGCAGACCGTCGAACGGGATGTCGCGGTTGACCTTCTCGAACACGTCCAGCGCGCGGCTGATCGTCTGGTCGTAGGTGGCGTGCAGGCGCCAGGGCCAGCGGTTCTCGGCCAGCAGGCGGATCACCGGCTCCAGATCGCCTTCCATGTTCGGCGGCATGTCCGGGCGGGCAACGCGGAAATCCTCGAAGTCGGCGGCGGAATAGACCAGCATCTCACCGGCGCCGTTGTGGCGGTAACTGTCGTCACCGTCGCCGGGCTTGACCTTCGACGCCCAGCCGGCGAAGTCGGCCAGCTCTTCCTTCGGCTTCTGGGTGAACAGGTTGTAGCTGATGCGCAGGGTCAGTTCGCCGTCGGCATGCAGCTTTTCGATGATGGCGTAGTCGTCGGGATAATTCTGGAAGCCGCCGCCGGCGTCGATCACCCCGGTCACGCCCAGCCGGTTCATCTCGCGCATGAAATGGCGGGTGGAGTTCAGCTGATATTCGGGCGGCAGCTTCGGTCCCTTGGCCAGCGTCGAATAGAGGATCGTCGCGTTGGGCTGGGCCAGCAGCAGGCCGGTCGGGTTGCCGCCGGCATCGCGGACGATCTCGCCGCCCGGCGGGTTCTGGGTGTCCTTGGTGTAGCCGACGGCGCGCAGGGCCGCGGCGTTCAGCAGGGCGCGGTCGTAGAGGTGCAGGATGAAGACCGGCGTGTCGGGGGCGGCGGCGTTCAGCTCCTCGATGGTCGGCAGGCGCTTTTCGGCGAACTGGTGCTCGGTGAAGCCGCCGACGACGCGGACCCATTGCGGCGCCGGGGTGATGGCCGCCTGCTGCTTCAGCATCGCCATGGCGTCGGCGAGGCTCGGCACGCCGTCCCAGCGCAATTCCATGTTGTAGTTCAGGCCACCGCGGATGATGTGCATGTGGCTGTCGATCAGACCGGGGATCACACGCCGGCCCTTGGCATCGATCACCGTCGCCTGGGGCGCCGCGGCGCGCACTTCGGCCTCCGTGCCGACGGCGAGGAAGCGGCCATCGCGGATGGCGATGGCGCTGGCCTGCGGGTTGGCGCGGTCGAGCGTGGTGACCTTGGCGTTGACGAGGATCAGGTCGCCAGTGGCGGCGGTGTTGGGCATGGCGGCATTCCCGGATCTGGTGGCGAAGGTGGACAGTGGCATCGCTGCCAGCAGCGACGCGGCGGCGCTTCCCGCCATGGCCTTCCGGCGTGTGACCGGCTTCATGCCTTTTCCCCTCCGGTGGTCTCGGCCTTGGCGAGCGTAGGCGGCTCGGGCGGCTCGGCAGCGGCATGCGGCCCCAGAACATGGCGGGCGCAGTCGGTCTGGATGAAGGCGAGCACCGGCTCGCCGGCCACCAGCCGCTTGACGACCGGCACCACCTGTTCGCCGACCAGCATGCCGAGCAGACCGATCAGGGCGATGGTCGGCGGCGCCGGGGAACGGACCCCGATCAGCGCATAGATCACGCCGACCAGGATGCCGGCGCCGGCCGAAAGAAGATAGGGCATCATGGTGCCGTCTCCCGCTCTGGACTGGGGGACCGGCGCCCGCGATGGAGCGAGCGCCGGTGTGGTCGTCAGGCGTGCCCGTCAGGCGTGTTCATGCGCGGCGGCGCCGGTCACCTTGTGGGCGAACTCGCCGCGCTGCGGGGCCTTGTGAACCATGGTGTAGGCGTAATCGACGCCCATGCCGTAGGCGCCGAAATGCTCGCGGACGATGTTCATGACGCCGTCGTAGGTGCCGCGCTTGGCCCAGTCGCGCTGCAGTTCCAGCAGGACGTTGACGGAGGTGATGGAATGGGCGCCGGCCTGTTCCATGCGGCGGATGGCGGCGTCATGGGCCTCCTGCGACGTGCCGCCCGAGGCATCGGTGACGATGTAGACCTCGAAGCCTTCCTCGATGGCGCACAGCGTCGGGAACAGCAGGCAGGCCTCGGTCCACAATGCTGCGATGACCAGCTTCTTCTTGCCGGTCGCCTTGACCGCGGCCACCAGCTCTTCCGAATCCCAGCTGTTCATCGAGGTGCGCTCGATCGGGTCCTGCTTCAGGACGTCCATCAGCTCCGGCCAGATGTAGCCGGAGAAGCTCTCGGTCTCGACGGCGGTCAGGATGGTCGGGGCGCCGAACAGCTTGGCGGTCTTGGCCAGAGCGACCGTGTTGTTCTTCAGCTGCTGGCGGTCGATGTTGACCACGCCGAAGGACATCTGCGGCTGGTGATCGATGAAGATGAAGGCGGTGTCGTCGGCATTGATGAGCGACTTGGCCGGGAAGGTCATGATCTTTTCCTGTTTTGTGTGGGTTTCAAAGGATTGGGCCGCCTGCCGCCGGTGCGTCGTCGGCGCCGTCTGACAGGGACTTTGTCATGGTGAAGGATGTTCGAACAATCATGCTTGATGGAACATGACTGTTGTGCAAATAAGGACAGTCGCGATGAGGATCAGGCGCGGATGAAGGCCAGCAGTTCCTCGTTCACGATGTCCTTGTGCGTGGTGCACAGGCCGTGCGGCGCGCCGGCGACGACCTTGAGCGTGCCCTTCGGCAGAAGCTTGACGGCGGCCTTGGCGGAGGTGGCGATCGGGACGATCTGGTCGTCGTCGCCGTGCAGCACCAGCGTCGGGACGATCATCTTCTTCAGGTCTTCGCGCTGGTCGGTCTCGGAGAAGGCCTTGACGCACTCGTACTCGGCCAGCAGGCCGCCCATCATGCCCTGCATCCAGAAGCTGTCGACCGCGCCCTGCGACACCTTGGCGCCCGGACGGTTGAAGCCGTAGAAGGGCAGGGCGAGGTCCTTGAAGAACTGCGAGCGGTCGGCCTTCACGCCGGCGCGGATGCCGTCGAACACCTCCATCGGCACGCCGTCGGGGTTCCAGTCGGTCCTGACCATGATCGGCGGGATGGCGCCGATCAGGGCGGCCTTGGCGACGCGCGACACGCCATGGCGGCCGATGTAGCGGGCAACCTCGCCGCCGCCGGTGGAATGGCCGACATGGACGGCGTTCTTCAGGTCCAGTGCCTCGGTCACCGCGGCCAGATCGTCGGCGTAATGGTCGAGATCATTGCCGAAACCGGGCTGCGACGAGCGGCCATGGCCGCGGCGGTCATGGGCGATGGTGCGGTAGCCGTGCTGGGCCAGGAACATCATCTGGTCTTCGAAGGCGTCGCCGGTCAGCGGCCAGCCGTGGCTGAAGACCACCGGCTGGCCGGTCTGCGGGCCCCACTGCTTGACGTAGATCTGGACGCCGTCCCTGGTGGTGACGTAGCTGCCCTGGAGCATCGGTTTCGTTCCTTTGGTCGGGTCTTGACGGGTGGCCGTCTTTTCGGCCGCGGCGGCGGCACCGGGGAGCGCGCCCAGCAGGCCGCTGCCCGCAACGGCGATTGCGGCGCTGCCGGAGAGGACCGTCCGGCGGGAGGGATGGAATTCCTGGATGGTCATGCGTGGTCCGTTCGGGACCGGACCGGCGGGGCCGGCTCCGGCTGTCTTGATGAACGGATGCTACGGAAAGGGCGCGGAGGGTGATTGCCTCTTCGGAACCGCTTTTGCCGGTTCTGCGCATTGCGCCATCGGGAACGAAAAATGCCATAGCTCCCGTCCCCGGGAGCTATGGCATTCGCACGTCTGTCGCGCCGGCTGGTCGTTTCCAACGCGATGTGAAGGGATTGGATGGGAGACGGCGATGGTCGATCGAGGCGAAGGAAAGCTGGCGCCTGCTGACGACGATGCCGGCCGACGACCTGAACGCGGCGTTGGCCCTTGCCGGCCTCTACCGCCGGCTCCGGGCCATTGAACGGCTCTCACGCATGATGCTGGCGCCCCAGGGGAGATGGGACTGTTTCAACGGTGGAAGTTCCGCCGTCACATCCGCCCGGCCTGCAGCATCACCGCCGCCTGCCGCCCGCCACGCCAGCGGGCGGCGGCCCGCGCGGCCGACCGCATCGCGGCGATGCCGATCACCGAAGCGGCGGCGAACAGTCCCGGCTCCAGATCACCACGCGCCAGCAGTGCCGCCCCCATTCCGACGGTCAGCACCCGATAGACCGTCTCGCAGAAGCCCAGCCCGGCAAGGAATCCGTCGGTGCAGCCGAAACTGTCCGCGCCGGCCAGCCGGGCGAGCTGTGACTGTCCACCCGGCGCCCTTGCCGGCCCGGTGGCGCCGACGGCGATCATTGCCGCCAACGCCGCGATCCCGGCCAGCGCCAGCGCTCCCATCAGCGGATTCAGCAGTGCCAGCACCGCCAGATGAACCGGTGCCCATGCCGCGTCCGGCAGCCACAGCCGCTCGATCCACCCCGCCGGCCCCCCCGGCAGAGCACCGGGCGGCACCAGCCGCGCCAGTTCGCGCGATTGGCCGAAGTCCAGCAGCGCATGCAGGCCGAACAGCCCCAGCGCAACGGCGACCAGCAGAAGCAGGCTGCCGTCGTCGGCCCCCACCCACAGGGCGTCCTGCAGCGGCAGGGCATAAAGCGCGGTTCCGGCCACCAGCAGGTTCGCCGCCGCCCCGAACAGGACGCTGCGGATCAAAGTCGACCGGCTGGTGGCCGCGTGACGGGCGATGGACGACGCCATGTCGGACGCTCGCGTTCGAAAGGGAAGGACCGGGGACGGGTTCCGATTTCCATGCGCCCTGACAGGGTTGGGAGCGTCCCTGCGGGCGGGCGGGCAAGCAGGCTGGTCAATCGACGACAGGCTCATGCGGGCTACGGCCGGACAGCCGCTCCTAACCTTGGGAAAGCTTGGAGGACCTTGGTGGTCCTCGTGGAAATGCGCAGCGACGGTGGCCGTCGCATGCCCGGCATCATGCGTGGGAAAATTTCCCACATCAAGTGAAAAGGTGATTCCCTTTCGGGCGCGCCGCGCTATTGTCACATCGGTCATAGAGAGCGGTCACAGAGACAGCCCCAACCGCCGGAGTGTCAGGCGCGTGCCCACCCGCAGCCCCCAGCCAGACCGCCCCAAGGAGGCGGGCATCACCGGGGCGGCGCCGCCACCGGCGCTGCTGTCGGCAGTGCGCCGGGTGCTGGTCCCGCTGGTGCGGACGCTGATCGGATTCGGCATTTCCTGGCCGATGCTGGCCACCCTGCTGAAGTCGGTCTATGTCGAGGTGGCGGAGCGCGGCTTCGCGCTGCCCGGAAAGCCGATGACCGACAGCCGCATCACCCTGCTGACCGGTGTCCACCGCAAGGACGTCAGCCAGATCCGCAGCGCTCCGCCGGCCGCGGAGGCCGCCGCCGCCGCCGCGCCGTCGCTGGGGTCGCAGGTGCTGAGCCGCTGGCTGACCGATCCCGGCTTCCTCGATGCCGCCGGCCACCCCCGCCCTCTGCCCCGCGGCTCCGGTCCGGACGGCGAGCCCGGCTTCGAGGCGCTGGTGACCGGCATCAGCAAGGACATCCGCCCGCGCGCCCTGCTGGACGAGCTGCTGTATGCCGGGCTGGTGACGGAACGGCCCGACGGCCTGCTCGACCTTGCCGAGGCGGCGCATGTGCCGCGCGGCGATCTGGACAAGCTCGCCTATTATTACGGCCGCAACCTCGCCGACCATCTGGCGGCGTCCGGCCACAATCTGGCCGGCGGCACCCCGCCGTTCCTGGAGCGGGCGCTGGCCTATGACCGGCTCAGCCCCGACACCATCGCCATCCTGCGCCGCGAGGCCGACCGGCTGGGCATGGCGATGCTGGTGGAGTTGAACCGCATGGCGGCGGACCTCGCCGACGGCGATGCCGGCCGCGACGATGCGAGCCACCGTTTCACCGCCGGCCTCTATCTCTATGACGAGGACGAGGCGCCCGTTCCTGCGCCGCAAGTTGCCGGCTCCGGCGGGGGAGCAGGCGCATCGTGATCCGCAAGCCCCTCGCCCGAACCCTGCTGCTGACGCTGCTGCTCGCCGCCGGCTGCGGTCCTACCCCCTCCCCTGGCCGGGATGACGGGCTGGCGGACCGCGGCATCGGCGGCACCGGCGTGTCCGTCGCCGACCGTGGCATCGGCGGCACGGGCATCGTCGGCACGGGCATCGTCGGCACGGTCACCGCTTTCGGCAGCGTCTGGGTCAACGGCTTGCGGGTCGATCTGCCGCCGACCACCGCCGTGCGGATCGAAGGCCGTCCGGCGCAGCCCGGCGATGTCCGCATCGGCCAGACCGTCGCGATGACCGCCGCGCCCGGCGGGCCGACCGGACTGACCGCGCAAACGCTGGCGGTGCGCTTCGCCGTCGCCGGCCCGGTGGATCGGACGACGGCCGGCGGCGCGCTGGTGCTGGGCCAGCGCATCGACCTCGCCACGGCCGAGGGCACCACCGCGCTCACGCCCGGACGCTGGGTCGCCGTCTCCGGCCTGCGCCGGCCGGATGGCGTGATCGATGCCAGCCGCGTCGATCCCTGGGATCCGGCGCGCGGCTGGATTCTGCGCGGCCGGCTCGATGCCGTCACGCCGAAGACGCTGACCGTCGCCGGCCTGACGCTGTCCCGCGGCCGGGGGCTCGACGGTGCCTTGCCGGAGGTCGGCGGCATGGTGCGCGTCGCCGGCGCTGCCGCTGGAAAGGCGGGTGTCTTTGCGGCGCTGACGATGGAGCCCGATCCCTTCAACCCCTTCGGCACCGCGGTCGGCGCCCTGTCGGTCGAAACCTATGTGGACGGCTCCGGCCAGCCCGTCGCGCCGGGCGGACCACGCATCGACCGGGCAAACGGCATTGCCGCGCCGGCGCGGGTGGTGATCGACAGCGTGGTCACCTCCGGCGGCGGGATCGGCGGCGGCCGGGCCTTCGGCGCGCCGCATCTGGGCGGCCGGTCGCTGCCCGGCGCCGATCCCGCCGCCCGCGCCGCCGGTCTGGCGGGCGAGGGCATGCGCTCCGATGGCATGCAGGGACCGGATGGTCTGGTGGACGGCATGCGCACCCCCCCCGGACTGGGCGCGCCCCCCAGTCCTTATGGTGGTCCCGCCGGTCCGGGAGGCGCGTTCGGCGGTCCCGGCCGGGGGCCGGGCGGAGTTCCGGGCGGTGTTCCAGCTGGTGGCGGTTCACCGCACAGCGGCCCCCGTGGTGGATTCGGCGGCGACTTTGGCGGCGGGCCGGACAGAGGTCCCGACGGCGGACCAAGCGGTGGTTTCGGCGGCAGGAGCGGGCATTTCTGACCGCGTTTATTTTAAATTTCGAATAAATACTTTAACGTTTTCATGCGGCATTTTGATCCATGCTTCGGATTTATCTGCATTCCCAAAGCACACAGTTTTAACATATTAATATATCAACGCTGGAGAGATGCCGTTGCGGACCATGCCGACCGCTGTCAATAGGGGCTGAGCCGAAAGGATGAGTCGGATTCCGTCAATGTCTTCGGCTTAAACCCCCGCCTGCTTTCAAAAAGCGCCCGTTTTGCCCGCGCCGGCCCGCCACGGCCGGCGGAGCGGTGCGGCGCCCTCCGCCACGGTTAGAACTCTTCGCACAAACAGGAATCGACCATGATCACGCTCCTCTCGCGGCTGTCGATCCGCGCCACCCTTGGACTCGTCGTCGCCGCGCTGGGCCTGCTGCTGATCGCCACCAGCAGCCACACACTGGTCGACGTCGTGGACCGCACCCGCAACGCCCATCGCGTCGCCACACTCAGCGAGGCCAGCCGCGACCTGCTGCGCACGCTGCTGGCGATCCGTCTTGAGCGCGGTCTGGTCGGCCCGGCACTGGGGGCGGAGGAGCCGGCCGGTGACGCAGAACTGCGCGACATCGCCGCCAACCGCGCGGTGGCGGAGGCCGGCTATGCCGCCATCGCCGCCAAGCTCGACACGCTCGATCTGCCCGGCCTGCCAGCGGCGGCCTCGACGTTGCGCGCCACCCACGACACGCTGGCCGCCCTGCGCCGACAGGCCGACGAGGCGGTGCGCCAGCGCAAGGCCACGCGCGATCCGGCGGTGGCAGCGGCCTGGGCGACGACGCCCGTCGCCTATCTCGACGCGCTGACCGCCGCCACCGACCTCCTCGACGGCTCGCTGAAGCTGGCCGATCCGGTGGTCGACCATCTGCTGGGCATCAAGCGCGCCGCCTGGAACACCCGCCTGAACGCCGGCGGCATGGCGCTGCGCATCCAGACCGCGGTCGCCACCGGCCAAGCCTGGACGCCGGCCGACGCGCAGGCGGTGGCGGAGGCCGTCGGCCGCACCGCGCAGGCCTGGGCCCTGGTCAAGGAATCGGCCGCCCGCCCCGACACGCCGGACAGCATCCGCGAGGCGGTCGAGAAGGCCAAGGTGAATTTCGAAGGCCCGCTGGTCGACCAGCGCAAGGCGGTGCTCGCCGCGCTGGCCGAGGGCCGCCCCTCGCCGGTGGAGATCGGCACGCTGCGCCGGCAGGACACCGCCAGCCAGGGCTACATCGTCGATGCAGCATTGGCCGCGGTGGACCGGATGGTCGTCCGCTCCGAATCGCAGGCCGCGCGTGCGACCCGTGACGCCGTCGTCGCCGGCCTGCTCGTGCTGGCCGCCGTGCTGCTGACCGTCGCCGGCATGGTCGTCGCCAAGCGCCGGGTCAGCGACCCGATCCGCTCGATGACCGAAGCGATGCGCCGTCTGGCCGACCGCGACATGGCGGTGGCTATCCCCGGCTTGGACCGCGCCGACGAGATCGGCGGCATGGCGGCGACCGTCACCGTCTTCCGCGACAGCATGATCACCGCCGACCGTCTGGCGGCGGAGCAGGCCCGCGAACAGGCCGCCAAGGAGGCGCGGGCCGCCCGGCTGGAAGCGCTGATGCGCGATTTCGACGCCAAGGCGATGCACATCGTGGAGACGGTCGCCTCCGCCGCGACCGAGATGCAGGGCACCGCCGGCGCCATGTCCACCACCGCGACCCAGGCGAGCGCGCAGGCGACCGCCGTCGCCGCGGCCTCCGAACAGGCGTCGGCCAACGTGCAGACGGTGGCCTCGGCGACGGAGGAGCTGTCGGCCTCCATCCTGGAAATCGGCCGTCAGATCGCCGCCTCCACCCGCATCTCGGGCGAAGCGGTGACCCAGGCCGAACGGACCAACAGCACCATGCGGATGCTGGTGGAGGCGGCCGACCAGATCGGCCATGTGGTGGAGATGATCAACACCATCGCCGCGCAAACCAACCTGCTGGCGCTGAACGCCACCATCGAAGCCGCGCGTGCGGGTGAAGCGGGCAAGGGCTTCGCCGTCGTCGCGGGCGAGGTGAAGGCGCTGGCCAGCCAGACCGCCCGCGCCACCGACGAGATCCAGGCCAAAGTGAAGGAGATCCAGCAGGCCACCGGCGGCGCCCAGGACGCCATCGCCGGCATCGGCCAGACCATCGGCCGCATCAGCGAGATCACCACCACCATCGCCGCCGCCATCGAGGAGCAGGGCGCCGCCACCCGCGACATCGCCGGCAATGTGACGGAGGCGGCGCGCGGCACCACCGAGGTCTCCTCCACCATCGTCGGCGTCAACCACGCGGTGCTGGAAACCGGCTCCGCCGCCACCGAGGTGCTGGACGCCGCCAGCAGCCTCGCCCGCGAGGCCGAAACCCTGCGCGGCGAGGTCACCAGCTTCATCACCGCCGTTCGCGCGGCGTGACGCCCGCACTGGAGCGGGTCAGGGACGGCCCGCTCCGGCCAACATGGTTTCCTGGATCGCCATCACCGCCGCCCCGATCACCCCGGCGCTCTCGACCTCCGGCACATACTGGATGTCGAGATGGCGGGTGGAGAGGGCGAGGGAGCGCTGATAGACGCTCTGCCGGATCGAGGCCAGCAGCAGCGGCCCGATCCGCGCAACGCCGCCGCCGATGAAGATGTGCGACGGGTTGAAGAAATTGACCACCGCCGCCAGCATCCGCCCGATATGGCCGCCGGCCTGCTGGACGATGGCATTCGCCGCCGCATCGCCCGCCCGGCTGGCATTGCCGAGATCGATGGTGGTCAGCGTGCCGTTGCGCTCCAGCTGGTCCATCAGCCGCGGACTTTCCCCGGCGCGCGCCGCGTCCTCCGCCATGCGGGCGATGGCCGGGCCGGCCGCCATCGCCTCGACGCAGCCGGCATTGCCGCAATGGCAGATCGGCCCCTGCGGATCGACGCAGATATGCCCGACGTCTCCGGCCGAGCCGTCCCGCCCGCGATAGACCATGCCGTGGCAGATGATGCCGCAGCCGATGCCGGTGCCGATCTTGATGACCAGGAAGTTCTGAAGCTGGCCGCGCAGGCGCCAATGGGTGCCCAGCGCCATGATGTTCACGTCGTTGTCGACGAAGACCGGCGCGGCATACTCCTCCGCCAGACATTCCCTGATTGAAAACGTCTCCCACCCCGGCAGCAGCGGCGGGTTGACCAGCATGCCGCTGCCGAAGGCGACCGGCCCCGGCACGCCGACGCCGATCCCCAGCACCCGCGCCGGCCCGATGCCCATCCGCTCCCGCGCCTCGCGCAGCAGCGTCCGCACCCGTCCGAACACCGCCGCCGGCCCGTCGCGCACATCCGCCGGTTCCGACCGGTGGTCCAGCACCGTCATGTCGGGGGCGAGCAGCGCCACGTCGATGCTGGTGGCGCCGATGTCGATCCCGGCCAGCACCCCCATCCGGTGGCTCAGCCGCAGCACCTCCGGCCGCCGCCCGCCCGAGGACGGCTGGACCCCGCCCTCCTCGATCAGTTCGCGGCCGATCAGGCTGGAAATGGCGAGGTTGGCCTTGCTCTTGGAGAAGTCGACCGACGCCGCCAGCTCGCCGCGCGACAGCCCGCCGGCCCAGAACAGCCGCTCCAGCAGGGCGCGCTCGCCGTCCGACAGACGTTGCCAGTCAACCATCGAAGAATGCCTTTCCGAACTGTACCTGCCTCCTTCCCTACCACACCCACCCCACTTTTGCCAAATTATGTTCGAAGTCGTCCGTTGTCTGTCCAAAGCGGCGGGCTTACCATCCGCTCAACAGACGAAGCGGCGCCTTTCATCTTTCAAGACGATGGGGACGACACGCTCCGCAGTGGGAGAAACGTCATGGACGGCATCCGCCCCGCCGCAACGCGGCCGGTGGCAAGGCCGTCAGGGGGTGCGGAGCGATGAGCCTGCATGTCGCCTTCGACGGCATCACCAAGGAATTCGGACCCGTGCGCGTCCTGCACGGCGTCGGCTTCGACCTGCATCCGGGCCGGGTGCATGGGCTGCTGGGCGAGAATGGCGCCGGCAAATCGACGCTGATGAAGATCCTCGCCGGCTACCACGCGCCGACCTCCGGCACGCTGCGCATCGACGGCGAAACGGTGACGTTCAAAAGCTCCCGCGACGCGGAAAAGCGCGGGATCGTGCTGATCCACCAGGAACTCAGCCTCGCCGACGACCTTACCGTCGCCCAGAACATGTTCCTCGGCCACGAGATCAAGCGCGGCTGGCTGCTCGACGACCGCGCGATGCGCGCGCAGGCGGCCGAGGCCCTGCGGCAGGTCGGCTTCGACCGCGATCCCGACACCAAGGTCCGTGACCTGATCGTCGCCGAAAAGCAGCTGGTGGAGATCGCCAAGGCGCAGTTGCGGAACGCCCGCCTGCTCATCATGGACGAGCCGACGGCAAGCCTGACCCCGTCGGAATGCGACCGGCTGTTCGGGCTGATCGACCGACTGCGCCGGGACGGCGTCACCATCGTCTACATCTCCCACAAGCTGGACGAGGTGGAGCGCATCACCGACGAGGTCATCGTGATGCGCGACGGCCGCTTCGTCGCCCGCGCGCCCACGGCCGAAACGCCGCGCCAGCGCATGGCGACGCTGATGGTTGGGCGCGAGCTGACCGACATGTTCCCGGAAAAGCACATCCCGGCCCTCGGCAAGCCTTTGATGGCGGTGCGTGGCCTGACCGTGCCCGGCTGGGCGGAGGATGTCAGCTTCGACCTCCATCCCGGCGAGATCCTGGGCTTCGCCGGTCTGGTCGGCGCCGGCCGCACCGAACTGTTCGAGGGCATCCTGGGCCTGCGCCCGCGCAGCGCCGGAACCGTCGAGATCGACGGCCGCCCGGTCCGCTTGCGAACCCCCCGCGAGGCGATGCGCAACGGCCTGACCTATCTCAGCGAGGACCGCAAGGGCAAGGGCCTGCATGTCGGCATGAGCCTGCGCGACAACCTGACCCTGATGACGCTGCGCCACCACGCCCACCCGCTGCTGTCGCCGTCGTCGGAGGACCGGGCGCTGGAGCATGCCGTCGCCGGTTTCGGCATCCGTGGCGACCCGCAGGGGGCCGCGTCGTCGCTGTCCGGCGGCAACCAGCAGAAGCTGGCCATTGCCAAGTTCCTGGAGCCGGACCCCCGCGTCTTCGTGCTGGACGAGCCGACGCGCGGCGTCGATGTCGGCGCCAAGCGGGACATCTATTTCCTGATCGCGCGGCTGGCCGCCGAAGGGCGCGGCGTGATCGTCATTTCATCGGAACTGATCGAACTGATCGGGCTCTGCCACCGGGTGATCGTGATGCGCGGGCGCCGGGTGACCGCGACCGTGCCCGCCGACCGGCTCAGCGAAGAGGAGTTGATTGCCCATGCCATCGGGACAGATGCCAGCGGGACCAACGTCGGCACCCACGCCCATCACTGAGGCCGGCGCCGTGTCGCCCCGCAAGACGAACCGCCGTTTCGACCCGCACCGCTTCGGCCCGGTCGTCGGGCTGGTGCTGCTGCTGGTGATCGGCACGGCGCTGAACCCCGATTTCGCGACCTGGGGCAACCTGATGAACGTGCTGACCCGCACGGCCTTCATCGGGATCATCTCCATCGGCATGTGCTTCGTCATCATCTCCGGCGGCATCGACCTGTCGGTCGGGTCCATGGCGGCGCTGATCGCCGGCAGCATGATCCTGGTGATGAACGCGGTCGCCGCGTCGGTCGGCTCGCCGGTCGCGGTGGTGGCGCTCGGCGTCCTGTTCGCGCTGCTGCTCGGCGGCGGCTTCGGGCTGGCGCACGGCTATCTGATCACGCGAGGCCGGATCGAGCCCTTCATCGTCACGCTGGGCACGCTCGGCATCTTCCGCGCCGTGCTGACCTGGCTCGCCGACGGCGGCGCCATCACGCTTGACAACACCCTGTCCGACGCCTACGGCCCGGTCTATTACGGCAGTCTGCTGGGCATTCCGGTGCCGGTGTGGGTCTTTCTGGTGGTTTCGGTCGCCGGGGCCGTCCTGCTGAACCGCACCGCCTTCGGCCGCTATGTCCAGGCGATCGGCTCCAACGAGCAGGTGGCGCGCTTCGCCGCGGTGGATGTCGATCGGGTGAAGCTGCTGACCTACGGTCTTCTCGGCGTCTGCGTCGGCATCGCCACCGTGCTGTATGTGCCGCGCCTGGGGTCCGCCTCCCCCACCACCGGACTGTTGTGGGAGCTGGAGGCCATCGCCGCGGTGATCGTCGGCGGCACCTCCTTCAAGGGGGGAGAGGGCCGGATCGCCGGGACGGTGATCGGCGCGGTCCTGCTGTCGGTCATCAGCAACATCCTGAACCTGACCAGCATCATCAGCGTCTATCTGAACGCGGCGGTCCAGGGCTGCGTCATCATCGCCGTCGCCTTCCTGCAGCGCCGGCGCCCCTGAAAAAAGCGATAAGGAGGAGAAACGTCATGTCGGAAGTTGCGCGTTACACTCGACGTGTTGTGCTGGGCGCCGGTCTTGCCATGGCGGCGACGGTGGCCCTCGGCGGCGGCTTCGCCCTGGCGGCCGACACCGTCAAGCTGGGCGTCAGCATCCCCGCCGCTACCCACGGCTTCACCGGCGGCATCGTCTGGTGGGCCAACCAGGCGAAGGCGGAGCTGGAGAAGGCCCATCCCAACCTGAAGATCACCGTCAAGACCGCCAGCGGCGCGCCGGAACAGGCGAACCAGCTTCAGGATCTGGTGACGGTGACCGGGATCGACTCGCTGGTCATCTTCCCCTTCGAATCCGCCGCTCTGACCCAGCCGGTGATGCAGGCCAAGAAGAAGGGCGTCTATGTCACCGTCGTCGACCGCGGCCTGACCGACACCAGCGCGCAGGACGCCTACATCGCCGGCGACAACACCGCCTTCGGCCGCATCCCGGCCGAATACATCGCCAAGAAATACAACGGCAAGGCCAACATCGTGGCCCTGCGCGGCATCCCGACCACGCTCGACAACGAGCGGTGGGAGGCCTTCACCGGCGTGATGAAGAACCATCCCGACATCAAGATCCTCGACGCCAAATACGCCAACTGGAACCGTGACGACGCCTTCAAGGTGACGCAGGACTTCCTGACCCGCTTCAAGGACATCGACGTCATCTGGGCCGCCGACGACGACATGGCCTTCGGCGTGCTGAAGGCCATCGAGCAGGCCAAGCGCGCCGACATCAAGGAGGTGTTCGGCGGCGCCGGGTCCAAGACGATGGTGAAGACCATCATGGACGGCTCCAACCCGCTGATCCACGCCGACGTGTCCTATTCGCCGAAGTTCATCTACGACGCCATCAAGATGACCGCCGAAGCCCGCCTGAAGGGCGACAAGCTGCCGGCCACCTACATCATCCCATCGGCGCTCATCACCAAGGAGAATGCGAAGGACTTCTACTTCCCGGATTCGCCGTACTGAGCATTAACGCCGATTGCCCCCTCCCTAACCCTCCCCCTCTTCGAGGGAGAGGGGACTGCCGCCGCTTCGCATAAGGCACCCTCTCCCGCGATCGGATCGGCCTTCGGCCGACCGAGGGCGGGGGAGGGTCGGGGAGGGGGCATTCGCCAGCCGACACCTCCCCCCATCAGGGAGCCAAACCCATGAAGACCATCAAAGGCCCCGCGATCTTCCTCGCCCAGTTCGCCGGCGACGCAGCCCCCTTCAATTCGCTGGACGCCATCGCCCGCTGGACTGCCGGCCTCGGCTTCAAGGGCGTGCAGATCCCCAGCTGGGACCGCCGCCTGTTCGACCTTCAAAAGGCCGCGACCAGCAAGGCCTACTGCGACGAGGTCAAGGGCACGCTGGCCGATGCCGGCGTCGAACTGACCGAGCTGTCCACCCACCTGCAGGGCCAGCTGGTCGCCGTCCACCCCGCCTACGACGCGCTTTACGACGGCTTCGCCCCGGCGGAGGTCCACGGCCGCCCCGACGCGCGCCAAGCCTGGGCGGTGGAGCAGCTGCACCTCGCCGCCAAGGCATCCGCCAACCTCGGCCTGACCGCGCATGCCACCTTCTCCGGCGCGCTGGCCTGGCCCTATCTCTACCCCTGGCCGCAGCGCCCGCCGGGACTGATCGAGACCGCCTTCGACGAGCTGGCGAAGCGCTGGCGTCCGATCCTCGACGCCTTCGACGAGGCCGGCTGCGATCTCTGCTACGAGATCCATCCCGGCGAAGACTTGTTCGACGGCACCACCTTCCAGATGTTCCTCGACCGGGTCGGCGGGCATGAGCGCTGCAACATCCTGTTCGATCCCAGCCACTTCGTCCTGCAGCAGCTGGACTATCTCGGCTACATCGACGTCTTCCACGACCGCATCCGCATGTTCCACGTCAAGGATGCGGAGTTCAACCCGACCCCCTGGCAGGGCGTCTATTCCGGCTATGCGCCGTGGAAGGACCGGGCCGGGCGCTTCCGCTCGCTGGGCGACGGGCAGGTCGATTTCCGCGGCATCTTCTCCAAGCTGACCCAGTACGGCTTCGACGGCTGGGCGGTTCTGGAATGGGAATGCTGCATCAAGCATCCGGAGCAGGGAGCCGCCGAAGGCGCCCGCTTCATCCAGGACCACATCATCCGCGTCACCGACCGCGCCTTCGACGATTTCGCCGATGCCGGCACCGACGAGGCGGCCAACCGCCGGATTCTCGGTCTGGGGAAAGGGGCAGCATGAGCGCGGATCAAGCACCCGCGTCGCCGAGACGCTTGCGGCTGGGCATGGTCGGCGGCGGCCAGGGCGCCTTCATCGGCGCCGTCCACCGCATTGCTGCACGCATCGACGACCGCTATGAACTGGTCGCCGGCGCGCTGTCCTCCGACCCTGAGCGGGCGCGCGCCAGCGGGGCGGAGCTGTTCCTCGCCCCCGACCGCTGCTACGACGACTTCCACGCCATGGCGAAAGCGGAGGCGGCGCGCCCCGACGGCATAGACGCCGTCGCCATCGTCACGCCGAACCACCTGCATTACCCCGCCGCCAAAGCCTTCCTTGATGCCGGCATCCACGTCATCTGCGACAAGCCGCTGGTCCATACGGTGGCGGAGGCGGAGGAACTGGCGGCATTGGTGCGTCAACGCGATCTCGTCTTCGTGCTGACCCACAATTACAGCGGCTATCCGATGATCCGGCAGGCGCGCGCCATGGTGGCGTCCGGCATGCTCGGAAAAATCCGCGTGGTTCAGGCCGAATATGCCCAGGACTGGCTGGCGACCGATTTGGAGGCCAGCGGCCAGAAGCAGGCCTCCTGGCGCACCGACCCGGCGCGGAGCGGCATCGCCGGCTGCATCGGCGACATCGGCACCCACGCCTTCCATCTCGCCGAGTTCGTCACCGGCCTCACCTGCACCGATCTTGCCGCCGACCTGACCGCCTTCGTGCCCGGCCGGCGGCTGGACGACAATGCCCACATCATGATGCGATTCGACGGTGGCGCCCGCGGTATGCTGTGGGCCAGTCAGGTCTGCCCCGGCACCACCAACGGCCTGCGCCTGCGCGTCTTCGGTGAGGCCGGCGGCCTGGAATGGCAGCAGGAACAGCCCAACGAGCTGCGCTTCACGCCGCTGGGCGACCCGACCCGCACCCTGCTGCGCGCCGGTGCCGGCAGCCTGCCGGCGGCCACCTCCATCGCCCGCACCCCGGCCGGCCATCCCGAAGGCTATCTGGAAGGCTTCGCCCAGATCTACCGTGACGCCGCCGACCGCATCGCCGCCCGGCTGGACGGCCGCCCGGCCCCGGCCGACGTGCCATTGCCGACGGTGGAGGACGGCCTGCGCGGCGTGCGCTTCATCCATGGCGCGGTTGAGTCCAGCCGTCGCAATGCGGCGTGGGTATCCTTGGCGGGCAATGAGGTTTAGCCGAAAGGATCGGCCGATTCCGTCCTCAGAGGCCTCTTTACTCGTATGCGATCGCCCTGCCCCTCAATGGGAGGGGCAGGGCGATCTCCCGTCAGTCATCAATTCACAGGCACTCAAAGCCCCGGCCACGCCTCCGCGACCAGACGGCGGACCTCATCGGCGCTGTCGGTGCCCAGCGCCGCTTCGGCGACGCGGCGGCAATCCTCCATGCGCAGGGTACGGATGAAGGCCTTCAGGTCGGCGATCACCGCCGGGGTGGCCGACAGTTCGGTGACGCCAAGCCCGATCAGCAATGGTGCCGCCATCGGGTCGGAGGCCGAGCCGCCGCACACCGCCACCACCCGGTCGTGCGTCTTCGCTCCCATCACCGCAAGGCGGATCAGCCGCAGCACGCCCGGATGCAGCGCGTCGAGCTGGGCCGCCACATGCGGATTGCCGCGGTCCATCGCCAGCACATACTGGGTCAGGTCGTTGGTGCCGATCGACAGGAATTCTGCCACAGCGCCGATGCGGTCGGCGATCAGGGCGGCGGCCGGCACCTCGATCATCGCGCCCAGCTCGATCGGTTCGGCGCGGCCGAGTTTGGTCCGCTCCTCGTCCACCATCGCCCGCACCGCCTGGAGTTCGGACGGCGAGGCGATCATCGGCACCATGATGCGGCAGATGCCGGCCGGCTTGACCCGCAGGATGGCGCGGATCTGCGCGCGCAGAAGCTCAGGCTCGCGCAGGCCGACGCGGACGCCGCGCAGGCCCAATACCGGGTTCTCCTCCTTGGGAAGCGGCAGGTAGGACAGCGGCTTGTCGCCGCCGACGTCCAGCGTGCGGATCACCAGCGGCCGGCCTTCCAGCGCGTCGGCGATCTGCTGGTACTGCTGGTATTGCTCATCCTCCGTCGGGGCGGACTGGCGTTCCAGGAACAGGAATTCGGTGCGCAGCAGGCCGCAGCCTTCCGCCCCCTCCACCACGGCGCCGGGGGCGTCGCTGACCCGGCCGAGATTGGCGAACACCTCGATCCGCGTGCCGTCGGCCATGCGGCACTCCTCGCGGGAGGTGCGGCGGTTCTCCTCGCGCCGGGCGGCACGGGCGGCTACGGCGGTGCGGGTGGTCGCCAGCATGTCCTCCGGCGGGAAGACCAGCAGTTCGCCGCGGTTGCCGTCGAGCACCACCGGGGCGCCGTCCGGCACCCGCTCCGCCTGCCGGCCCAGCGCCACCACGGTCGGCACGCCGAGCGCCGCCGCGAGAATGACGGCGTGGGAGGTCGGGCCGCCATGCGCCATGCCGATGCCGGCCAGCCGCCCGGCCGGAACCCCGGCGAGGTCGGAGGGAAGGATCTCGTCGGCCAGCACGATGCTGCCGGTCGGCAGGTCCGCCAGACCGACCGACGGCTCCTTGCCGGACAGGGCGGTCAGAACCTGCTGTTCCAGATCGCGCAGGTCTGCGGCGCGTTCGGCCATGCGGGGATCGGCAAGACCGGCCAGCGCGTCGGCCTGCATCCGCGCCGTCCGCTGCCATGCCCATTCCGCACTCTTGCCGGCACGGATGTCGGCGAGGGCGGCGTCCAGCAGTTCGGGGTCGTCCAGAAGCTCGCGGTGGGCCTGGAAGATGGCGGCATGGTCCGGCATGCGCTGTGCCGACTCGGTCAGGCCGGCGACCACGCGGTCGAGCGCCTGTCGCAGCCGCGGTTCCTCGGCATCGGGGCCGGCGCCCTGTTCGACCACGCGCACGCTGCGGCGGAAACGTCGGACGGCGGTGCCGACCGCCTGACCTGGCACAGCGATGGTGCCCTTCAGCAGCGCCTCCTCGCCGGGAGCGAAGGGTGGGCCGACGTCTTCCTCGACGGCCGGCTGGGCCGGGGTGGCGGCGGGAGGCGCTGCGGCCGGAGTCGCGGTGCCTTCGACGATCGCGTCGCCAAGGCCGCTTTCGATCAGGCCGGCGATGCTCTCCACCACGCCTTGCGCACCGGGGCCGGTCGCGCGGATGCTCAACCGGTCGCCCAGCACGGTGCCGAGCCCCATCAGGGCGACGACGCTCTTGGCGTTGGCGCTGCGGTCGCGGCAGAGGATTGTGACGGTGCCGGGATGTGCCTTGGCGGCGGCGACCAGGGCCGCGGCGGGGCGGGCATGCAGGCCGTGGGCGATGCGCAGGGGCACGGTGCGCTCCGCCGTCTCGCCCGAGTCGGCGGGGGCGGCCGTGGAAGCGGTGGGGGCCGAATCGGCGCCGCTGCCGCCATGGACGGTCATCGCCGCGTCGCCGGCGGCGATCTCGCGGTTCACCGACTGGCCATCGACGGTGTAGCCGTCATTGACCACGACCATCATGCTGACCAGGCTCTGCGCCCGGCTTCCCACCAGATCCATGTCGAAGCTGATGAGGCGGTCGCCGGTCTTCACGGCCTGTCCGTCCTGCACATGGGCGGTGAAGCCCTCGCCGTTCAGGCCGACGGTGTCGACGCCCAGATGCAGCAGAACCTCCGCCCCGCTGGCGGTGCGGACGGTGCAGGCGTGGCGCGCGCGGTGGATCGACAGCACGGTGCCGTCGCAGGGGCTGCGCAGCTCGTTCACCGTCGGGTCGATGGCCATGCCGGTTCCGACCAGCCCCTGGGCGAAGGCGGGGTCGGGCACTTCGGTCAGCGGCATGGCCCATCCGGCCAGCGGGGCTGCAAGCGTGATCGCGGTCATGATGGTTCGGTCCTCTTTTCTTATCGCTTCGACCGGGGCGGGTGTCCCATGGCGGGCGTCTCCAGTTGGACGCCATCTGTGCGCAGACGCCGCATAGCCCAAGCGCAATTCCGATTATATGTTATCGAAAGATCCTGTCCGGAAAAGGCGGAAGCCTGCGGCCAATCCGCGCTCCATGGGCGCATCGGGGATAAGCCGCAAGCTTGCCTGACACGCAAAGTCGCCTATGTCGTGAAACCTAAGCATGGGTCAGGTTGTATTCCCATCCAGGGCTGACGATGTTGCCGCCGCCGGACAATTTGCGGGAGAGCCGCCATGGCATTGAACCCCTTTGCGTTTCTACAAAAAATCGGCAAATCGCTGATGTTGCCGGTGGCGGTTCTTCCCGTCGCCGGTCTGCTGCTGGGCATCGGTGCGGCGAACTTCGAATGGATGCCGCCCCTGTTGTCGGCGCTGATGAAGAGTTCGGGCGACGTGATCTTCGGCAACCTGCCGCTGATCTTCGCCATCGGCGTGGCATTGGGCTACACCGAGAATGACGGCGTGTCGGCCATCGCCGCCACCATCGGCTATGTCGTGATGCTCGCCACGCTGGGCGTGATGACCGGGGTCTGGGGCATGGAGCCGAAGACCATCATGGGCATCAAGTCGATGGAAACCGGCGTGTTCGGCGGCATCCTGGCCGGCGGGCTGGCGGCGGCGATGTTCAACCGCTTCTACAAGATCGCGCTGCCAGCCTATCTGGGATTCTTCGCCGGCAAGCGGTTCGTGCCGATCATCACCGCGCTGGCCGCCATCCTGCTGGGCGTCGTCCTGTCGGTGATCTGGCCGCCGATCCAGGGCGGAATCAACAGCTTTTCGCACTGGGCGGCGGTGAACGACCCGCGGATGGCCGCCACCATCTACGGCTTCGTCGAACGGCTGCTGATCCCCTTCGGCCTGCACCATATCTGGAACGTGCCCTTCTTCTTCGAGATCGGGTCCTTCCAGACCGCCGCCGGCCAGATCGTGCATGGCGACATCAACCGCTATTTCGCCGGCGACCCCACCGCCGGCATCCTGTCCGGCGCCTTCCTGTTCAAGATGTTCGGCCTTCCAGCCGCGGCCATCGCCATGTGGCATGCCGCCAAACCGGAGAACCGGGTGCGCGTCGGCGGCATCATGATCTCCGCCGCGCTGACCTCCTTCCTGACCGGCATCACCGAGCCGATCGAGTTCAGCTTCCTGTTCCTGGCGCCGGTTCTGTACCTGATCCATGCGGTGCTGGCGGCGACCTCGCAGTTCATCATGAACTCTTTGGGCGCCCATATGGGCTTCACCTTCTCCCAGGGCGGCATTGACTTCGTGCTGTTCAACGTGCTCAGCCCCTATTCGCAGAAATGGTGGCTGGTGCTGATCCTGGGGCCGGTCTATGCGGCGATCTATTATGTCGTGTTCCGCTACACCATCCTGGCGCTGAACCTGAAGACCCCCGGCCGCGAGGACGCGACGGAAGAGGGCATCAGCACCGCCACCGGCAGCGAGCGGGCGCGCGACCTCGTCTTGGCCTTCGGTGGTCGCGGCAACATCAGCAACCTGGACGCCTGCATCACCCGCCTGCGCGTGGTGGTGAAGGATCCAGGGCGCGTCGATGAGGGCAAGTTGCGCAACATGGGCGCGTCGGGCGTGCTGCGGGTGCGCGACAGCGTGCAGGCGGTGTTCGGCACCCTGTCGGAAAACCTGAAGACGGAGATGCAGGAGTATCTGCACTCCGCCGGTTCGGAAGCCGATGGTCCGGCCATTCAGGCGCCGGTTGCGGCGCAGACGGTTGCCGCTCCGGCTGCGGCGCCCGTGCCGGCGGACCGCGCCGCCCGCATCGCCGAGGCGTTGGGCGGAGCCGGCAACATCAAGACGCTGGCCGCCTTCGCCACCACCCGCCTGCGGGTCGAGCTGAGCGACGCCGGCAAGGCGAATGCCGAGGCCCTGAAGCGGGCCGGCGTGCGCGCGGTGATGGGGCTGGGCGCCAACGGCATCGACCTGATCGTCGGCAACGACGCCGATGCGCTGGCCGGTGCGATGACCGGCATGCTGCCGGGCGGACTGCGCGCCGCGGAATAACGCAGCCGCTGTCTGGTATTTTAGTGGTTCTATCAGGCGGCGCGACCTTATCCGGGTCGCGCCGCTTTTCTTTTCCGTATCGCGGTCGTTATCGTGATGCGATTCCACCAATGGACGCTGGCCTCCGGCGCAAGAAGGTCTTACATTGGTATCTATACCAGTCAATCGCGAGCGCCGCCATGACCGATCCGGGCATTCCAGATTTCAAGCCGTCCCGTCCCACTCCCCTGATGGCGGTGGAGGCGGCGGAGGCGCCCGCCGCGGTGGCCCGGCAGATCGCGCGCTGCGGCGCCGGCTTCGCCGAGTTGGGCGCGCGCCTGCGCCGTGAGCCGCCGCGCTTCGTCGTCACCTGCGCCCGCGGCAGCTCCGACCATGCCTCGGCCTATGGCAAATACCTGATCGAGACGCGGATCGGCCGGGCGGTGGCCTCCATCGGGCCGTCGATCGCCTCGGTCTATGGCGGGCATCTGAGCCTGGAGGGCGCGCTGTTCGTCGCCGTCTCGCAATCGGGGCGTAGCCCGGATTTGCTGCGGCTGGTGGAGGCGGCGAAGGCCGGCGGCGCGCTGGTGGTGGGCTTCGTCAATGCGGAGGACTCGCCGCTGGCGGAGATGTGCGACCATTTCCTGCCGCTGGTGGCCGGGCCGGAACGCAGCGTCGCTGCGACGAAGTCCTGCATCGCCTCGCTGGCCGCCTATCTGCAGCTGGTGGCGCATTGGCAGGACGATCCGGCGTTGAAGGCGACGCTGGCGGCGCTGCCCGACACGCTGGAGGCGGCGAATGGGCTGGACTGGAAGCCGGCACTGATGCCGCTCGCCACCGCACAGAACCTTTATGTGCTGGGGCGCGGAGTCGGCTTTGGCGCGGCGCTGGAGATGGCGCTGAAGTTCAAGGAGACCTGCCGCCTGCATGCCGAGGCGTTCAGCGCGGCGGAGGTCGTGCATGGCCCGCTGGCGCTGGTCGGTCCCGGCTTCCCGGTGCTCGCCCTGACCCAGGCCGACGCGGCGGAACCCCACACCCGCGCGGTGGTTGAACGCATCGTCGGGCTGGGCGCCGCCGTCGCCACCACCGAGACCGGGCTTGCCGGAACCACCCTCCTGCCGAGCCTGCCGGGGATCGCGCCGGAGGCGGCACCGCTGGCGGCGTTGCAGAGCTTCTACGGCGCGGTCTATGAACTGGCGCTGGCCCGTGGCATCGACCCCGACAGCCCGCCCAACCTTGCCAAAGTGACGAAGACCGTCTGATGCGACAGCTCCTGACCGGTGCCCGGATTTTCACGGGCGAGACCATCCTCGACGGCCGCAGCCTGCTGGTCGCGGATGGCCGCATCCTCGACATCGTCGCCCCCGGCCGCACCCCGCCGGACGCCGAGCGGACGGTGGTGCTGGAGGCGGGCGACCTGCTGGCCCCCGGCTTCCTCGACATCCAGGTCAATGGCGGCGGCGGCGTGCTGTTCAACGAGCGGCCGACGGCGGAGGGGGCGCTGGCCATCGCCGCGGCGCACCGGCGCTTCGGCACCACCGGGCTGCTGCCGACCATCATCACCGACACCCCCGACTGCCACCGCGCCGCCGCCGAGGCCGCGGTGAAGGCGGTGGCGCAGCCGGGCAGCGGCGTGCTGGGCATCCATTTCGAAGGGCCGTTCATCAGCCCGCAGCGGGTGGGCGCGCATGACCCGCGCTTCGTCCGCGCGCCGGACGAGGGCGATCTGGACCTCATCGGCGGGTTGCCGGCGCGGATGCCGGGCGGGCGGGTTCTGCTGACGCTGGCGCCGGAATGCGTGGAGGATGCGGCGCTGTCGCGGCTGATGGCTGCCGGGGTGATCCTGTCGGTCGGCCATACCATGGCGAGCGCCGAGCGGGTGGTGGAGGCCTTCGATCTTGGCGTGCGTGGGGTGACGCACCTCTACAACGCCATGCCCGGCATCGCCAACCGCCAGCCCGGCCCGGCCGGGGCGGCGCTGGGCGACGGGCGGCCCTGGTGCGGGCTGATCGCCGACGGCCATCATGTCCATCCCCTGATGATGCGCGCGGCGCTGGCCGCCCGGCCGCGCGGGCGGATGATGCTGGTGACGGACGCGATGCCGCCGACGGGGACCGACGCCGACAGCTTCGAGCTGAACGGACGGACGATCTACCGGCGCGACGGCCGGCTGGTGCTGGCCGACGGGACGCTGGCGGGGGCGGACCTCGACATGGCGACGGCGGTGCGCAATGCCGGAACGCTGATCGGCCTGCCGCTGGAGGAGTCGCTGCGGATGGCCTCGCTCTATCCGGCTCAGTTCCTAGGGATGGCGGGCGAGCGCGGACGGATCGCGCCGGGCTGGCGGGCGGATCTGGTGCTGCTGCGGCCGGATTTGACGGTGAAGGGGACTTGGGTGGAGGGGGAGTGGCGGGGAGTGTGAAGGGATTTAGGACGTTAAAGTCTCGGCTGACGATGCCCCCACCCCAGCCCTCCCCCGCTGGGCGGGGGAGGGTTTAGGATGGGCGTCTAAGCTCGCAAGGATCACCCACCCACCGCCACGATCTCCAGCCCATCCTCCTCCACTCGCACCCGCAGCGCCGTCAGGTCGGGCAGGCACAGGTTGCCGTCCAGCTCCTCGGCCGGCAGCGTCGTGGTCAGCGCGATCACCAGGGCGCCGGCGGCGCGGCCGGCCTCTAGACCCGCCGGGGCGTCTTCGAACACCACGGTGTCGCGCGGGTCGAAGCCGAGTTTCTCGGCGGCGGTACGGTAGCCTTCGGGGTGGGGCTTGCCGTGGGTGACCATGTCGGCGCCGATCAGCAGGTCGGGCAGGGGGAGGCCGGCCTGGGCGATGCGCTTCCTCGCCATGTCCTGCGGGGCCGAGGTCACCACCGCCCAGCGGTGGCGCGGCAGCGATTGCAGCAGATCCAGCGCGCCGGGGACGGCGCGCACCCCCTCGGTGTCGTTGGTGTAGCACTCCTCGACCAGCCGCACCTCTTCCTCGATGTCGGCGCCGGCGGGGGCGAAGCGGCGGACGGTTTCGATGCTGCGGACGCCGTGGCAGACGGCGAGGATGGCATCGGGATCCAGATCGTGCCGGGCGGCCCAACTGCGCCAGGAGCGCTCCACTGGACCCTTGGTGTCGATCAGGGTGCCGTCCATGTCGAACAGGATGGCGCGGACACGGAACGGGGTATCAAGGGCAGGCTTCATCGCGCGCTCTCGTCAGGATTTTCTTGCATGGGATGGAATGGTCCGGGGGGATCAGACCAGCGACAGCTCCACGACGAAGTCATAGGCGTCGCCGCGGTAGTGGGAACGGACGAACTCCAGGGGGGTTCCGTTCTCCAGGAAGGTGCGGCGCTCAATGTAGAGGGCGGGGGCGCCGTCCGGAACCCCCAGAAGCGTCGCCTGATCCGTCGGCAGGCGAATGGCAGACAAGCGTTGCAGCGCCCGGAACGGCGGATGGCCGCGTCCGCGCAAGGTCTCGTAAAGGGACCCCTGCACCAGATCCGGGTCGGGCAGGAAACTTGTGGGCAGGGCGCTGAGTTCGATGGCGAGCGGGGTGCCGTCGGCCAGCCGCAGCCGGTGCAGCCGCACCACCTCCGCACCTGGTCGTAAACCAAGCGCCATCGCCTCCTCCGGCGTCGCGGTGGCGACGGAGCGGCTGAGCCAGCGTGAATCCGGCTTCAGCCCACGCCCGCCGATGTCCTCGGTGAAGCTGGTCAGGGCGGACAGGCGCTGTTCCACATGGGGGCTGCGGTTGATGAAAGTGCCGGCGCCCTGGCGCTGGTGCAGCAGCCCCTCCGCAATCAGTTCGCGCAGGGCCTTGCGCACAGTGACGCGCGACACGCCGAAGGTTTCCGCCAGCTCCCGTTCGCCGGGCAGAGCGTCCTGGTCGGTCAGCCGGCCTTCGACGATCAGCGTCCGCAGATGCCGCGCCAGCTGCAGATAGAGCGGCAGGGGCAGCGCATCCGACAGGGCGGCGGGGTCGAACGGGGCCGCGGGGGCGGCGGTGGACATCGGCAACCACTCCAGTGCTCCGGGACCGGCATGATACCACTGAAAGGCCTTTGGGCAACAGGCTCGGACGGCGGCCGGCGCTGCCGCGCACGATTGTGACCAGTTTCAGATTGCGGAATGTCCGGATTTTGGTATTCTGCACATACAGTCCAATCTAATACCACCAACCAGACATCACCAACCTCCGGGCCAAGCGCCGGAGCGACAGCGGAGCCGGGGGAATGGCAAGCGGCACCGAGGATGCGGCGAACCGGTACAGCCGGCTGGACGTGTGGCCGGCCGCCGAATTGATGACTGCGCTCTGGGAAGGGCAGACGCGGGCGCTTGCCGCCTGCGTTCCAGCATTGCCCTTGGTCGCCGCCGCCGTGGAGGCCACGGCCGGGCGTCTGTCCGGCGGGCAGGGTCGGCTGGTCTATGCCGGGGCGGGGTCGTCGGCGATGGTGGCGGCGCTCGACGGGCTGGATCTGGGGCCGACCTTCGATTGGCCGGCGGAGCGTCTGGTGCTGCTGATCGCCGGCGGGCTGGACCTGTCGCGCGGGCTGGCCGGTGCGGCGGAGGATGACGAGGGGGCCGGACGGGCCGATGCCGGGCGGGCGGGGATTTCCGCCGCCGACGTGGTGGTCGGGCTGTCGGCCAGCGGGGCCAGTGCCTACACCGTCGGCGTCCTGCGCGCCGCGCGGGAGGCGGGGGCGCTGACCATGGGGATCGCCAGCAGCGCCGGATCGCCCCTGCTGGAGGCGGTGGAGCATCCGGTGCTGACCGCGACGGGGGCGGAGGTGATCGCCGGCTCCACCCGGCTCGGCGCCGGCACCGCGCAGAAGGTGGTTCTGAACCTGTTTTCGACCGGCGTCATGACGGCGCTCGGCAATGTCTACGACAACCTGATGATCAATGTCCGGCCGGAGAACGCCAAGCTCCGCCGCCGCTGCACCGCCATGGTCGCCCGCATCGCCGGCGTCGACGAGGATGCTGCCGGGGTGGCGCTGGAACGGCATGGCGACGTGCGCCGCGCCGTTCTGGGTCTGGCCGGGCTGAAAGCGCCCGACATCGACCGCCTGCTGATCGAGACCGGCGGCAACCTGCGCCGGGCGATGGAGCGGGCCAAACCGACCACTTGACAATGACCAACACGACAGGCCCGGCACAATGAGGCCAGAGCCCGTTTCACTGGGAGACGTCCGAATGTCTGCTGATCGTTTGCCGGGCGACCGTTTCTCGGGCGTCCAGAGGCTGGGGCGGGCGCTGATGCTGCCGATCGCCGTGCTGCCCATCGCCGGGCTGCTGCTGCGCATCGGCCAGCCCGACCTGCTGAACATCGCCTTCATCGCCGCGGCGGGCGACGCCGTCTTCTCCAACCTGGGCGTCCTGTTCGCCGTCGGCATCGCCATCGGCTTCGCGCGGGAGAACCATGGCGCCGCCGGTCTGGCCGGCGCGGTCGGCTATTTCGTGGCGGTGAAGGGTGCGGTGGTGCTGAGCGGCGTCGCGCCGGAACTGGTGGCGAAGATGTCGAGCCGCATCAGCATCCCGGTCGGCATCCTGATCGGCATCATCGCCGGCCAGCTCTACAACAAGTACAAGGACATCAGGCTGCCGGACTATCTCGCCTTCTTCGGCGGGCGGCGCTTCGTGCCCATCGTCACCGGGCTGGCGGCACTGGGGATCGCGCTGGTCTTCGGCTATGGCTGGCCCGTCGTCGATTCCGGACTGACCGCGCTCACCACCGGCGTGCTGGGGCTGGGCGAGTTCGGCCTGTTCCTCTACGGCGTGCTGAACCGCATCCTGATCATCACCGGCCTGCACCACATCATCAACAACATCGCGTGGTTCCTGCTGGGCGACTACCAGGGCGTCACCGGCGACCTGAACCGCTTCTTCAAGGGCGACCCGACCGCCGGCGCCTTCATGGCCGGCTTCTTCCCGGTGATGATGTTCGGCCTGCCCGCCGCCTGTCTCGCCATGTACCACACCGCGAAGCCGGAGAACCGCGCGGCGGTCGGCGGCGTGCTGCTGTCGATGGCGCTGACCGCCTTCCTGACCGGCGTGACGGAGCCGGTGGAATTCGCCTTCATGTTCCTGGCGCCGGTGCTGTTCGCCGTCCATGCCGTGCTGACCGGCCTGTCGATGGTGCTGATGGATGTGCTGAACGTGAAGTTGGGCTTCGGCTTCTCGGCCGGCCTGTTCGACTATGTGCTGAATTACGGCAAGGCGACCAACCCGATCCTGCTTCTGCCGGTGGGGGCGGTGTACTTCGCCGTCTATTACGGGCTGTTCCGCTTCGTCATCCAGCGCTTCGATTTGAAGACGCTGGGCCGCGACGATGTCGCCATTCCGGCCGGTCAGGCGCCGGCCGCCGCGGGCATCCGCCCCGCCACCGCGCCGGTCGCGGCGGTCAGCGACCGGGCCGGCGCCTATGTCGCTGCATTGGGTGGGGCCGGCAACCTCCGCTCGGTTGATGCCTGCACCACCCGCCTGCGTCTGAACGTCGCCGACGCCAGCCGCGTGAACGAGGTGGAACTGAAGCGGATTGGCGCCCGCGGTGTGGTGAAGCCGTCGGCCAACTCGGTCCAGGTGATCGTCGGCCCGATCGCCGACCAGTTGGCCGGCGAGATCCAGGACTCGCTGAAGGCATCGGCCGGCATGCGGGTCTGATCGCAGGCACGTCGTTCCGGATATTGAGAAAGCCCCGGCTTCGTGAGGAAGCCGGGGCTTTTTGTGTTTTCAGCGCCTGCGTTCGGTCAGGCCGGTTCCGGTTCGTCGGCGAAGATCGCTTTCAGGTCGATGCGGGTGTCGCTCTTCGCTTCCAGATCCAACTGGCTCTCGACCTCGTCCAGATGGTCGATCATCAGGGCGGTGGCTTCGCCGGGGCGGTTGCCGATCAGGGCGGCGATCAGGCGGCGGTGATCGTCGGCGGAGCAGGTGTGCGACGACCGCCGCTCGAAGGCTGCGATGGCAAGGCTGGAGCGGTCGATCAGGTCGGCCAGGATGCCGGTCAGCGTCGCATTGCCGGCGAACTCCGCCAGCAGCAGGTGGAACTGGCCGGACAGGCGGATCATCGCCTTGCGGTCGGCGGCGCGCTCGGCCGCATCCTCCAGCGCGCCGTGGTCGCGCAGCTTCTCCAACATGTCGTCGGGCAGCGGGCGCGGCAGCCGTTCCAGCCGTTCCATGATCGCGCGTTCGATCACCCGCCGCGCCTCGAACACTTCGCGCGCCTCTTTCGGCGTCGGCTTGGCGACGAAGGCGCCGCGGTTGGGGATCAGCGTCACCACCCGCCGCTGCGCCAGCAGAAGCAGCACCTTGCGCACCCGCTCCCGGCTGACCCCGAAGGCCTCGGCCAGGCTTTCCTCCGTCAGCTTGGTGCCGGGCGGCAGGCGGCGGTCGGCGATTGCCTCCCCGATGCTGCGGACGATGCGGGTTTCGGCGCTGGCACGGGGCGTGCGGCGGGCTGGCTTGGCGGGCGCGGCGGTCGTCATGGGCTGGCAAAGCGCTTTTAACGGTGTGCGGGAATAGCATCGCAGATTGTGCACAAACTGGGCCAGCAGGGAAGCAGCAATCGCCCGAGTGGCGCGGCGGCACTCGTTGGAACTGAGGCTGCCCAATATAGCGCCATTGCGCTGAATCCCTGCACAAATGCCGGATCGTTGCGCAGTGGGGCATAGGGAAACCGGCTGATTTGCGAGAGTCCGTCGATGGCACGCGGCATGCAGAAGGCAGAACGGTCACAAACGACCGCACAGATTGTGCACAATTGTGGAGGCGCTCCGATGACGGCAGGTTCGACGGTCGAACTTGTGAAGCTGCGCAAGGCCTATGGCGCAACCGTGGCGGTGGACGGCATCGATCTGCGGATCGCCGCGGGCTCCTATTGCTGCCTTCTGGGACCGAGCGGCTGCGGCAAGACCTCCACCCTGCGGATGATCGCCGGGCACGAGGACATCACCGATGGTGACCTGCTGATCGGCGACACGGTGGTGAACGACGACCCACCGGCCAAGCGCGGCACGGCGATGATGTTCCAGAGCTACGCCCTGTTCCCCCATCTGGACTGCACCGACAACGTCGCCTTCAGCCTGAAGATGAAGGGTGTGGCGAAGGAGGAGCGCCGCCGCCGGGCGGCCGAGATGCTCGACCTCGTCGACATGGGCAAGTACGCCGGCCGCCTGCCGTCGCAGCTGTCGGGTGGGCAGCAGCAGCGCGTGGCGCTGGCCCGTGCGCTGATCACCCGGCCGGGCGTGCTTCTGCTGGACGAGCCGCTGTCGGCGCTCGACCCCTTTCTGCGCGTCCGCATGCGGGAGGAGCTGAAGCGGCTGCACCGCGACATCGGCATCACCTTCATCCACGTCACCCACAGCCAGACCGAGGCGATGGCGCTGGCGGACCTTGCCGTGGTGATGAACCAGGGGCGGATCGAGCAGGCCGGGCCGCCGCGCGACCTGTTCAACCAGCCACGCACCGCCTTCGTTGCCCGCTTCATCGGCGGCCACAACGTCATCGAGGCCGGTGCGATTGGGGGCGGGATCGTCGGCGATGCCGGCCGCTGCGCGGTGCGTGCCGACCGCATCCTGCTGGGTGGCGCCGACCTGCCGACCGAAATCCAGGTGGAGGGCACGGTGCGCTCGCTGGAGTATCACGGCGCGTCCGTCCATCTCAGCCTCGACGTCGCAGGCGCCGACGAGTTCGCCGTCGTGCTGGACGAGGCCCGCTATTTCGATGCGCCGGTCGGCGTGGGCGATCGCGTGCACGCCGGCTGGAGCCGCCGCGACATCCACCCGCTGGTGGCCTGATTTCCTTTCAAAACGCCTGCTCAAGCAAAAACACGTGACGAACAGACTGGAGGCTCAGCGATGACCGACACCCGTACTCCTTCGAAGCCGTCGAAGTCCCTGGGCGGCGTCAGCCGCCGCACCCTGCTGAAGGGCACCGCCGCCGTGGCGGGTGCCGCCGTCGGCTCCGGCGCCATCACCGGCTTTCCGACCATCTGGGCGCAGAACATCAAGAACGTCACGCTGCGCCAGTTCGGCACCGGCGTGTCGAACCTGAATGCCGTCGCCGACAAGGTGAAGGAGGATCTGGGCTTTACCCTGCAGATGACGGCGCTCGATTCCGACGCGGTGACCCAGCGCGCGGTGACGCAGCCGAAATCCTACGACATCGCCGACATCGAGTACTGGATCTGCAAGAAGGTCTTCCCGGCTGGCGTGATGCAGCCGATGGATGTCGCGAAGATCAAGAATTTCGACAAGATCGTTCCGATCTTCATCACCGGCAAGCTGACGCCGGACAGCGCCATCGCCCAGGGCACCGCCCCTCACACCGTGGGCTTCGTCGAGGGCAAGGACAGCACCAAGTTCGCCAAGTCGCCGACCCAGTGGATGACGCTGATCCCGACCATCTACAACGCCGACACGCTGGGCATCCGCCCCGATCTGGTGGGCCGGCCGATCGGCAGCTGGAAGGATTTGCTCGACCCCGCTTTCAAGGGCAAGGCGTCGCTGCTGAACATCCCGTCGATCGGCATCATGGACGCCGCCATGGTCTGCGAGGCGATGGGCGAGATCAAGTATGGCGACAAGGGCAACATGACCAAGGAGGAGATCGACAAGACCCTGAAGATCATGACCGAGGCCAAGAAGGCCGGCCAGTTCCGCGCCTTCTGGAAGACCTTCGACGAGAGCGTCAACCTGATGTCGTCGGGCGAGGTCATCATCCAGTCGATGTGGTCGCCGGCCGTCGCCGCCGTGCGCGCCAAGGGCATCCAGTGCGTCTACCAGCCGCTGAAGGAAGGCTATCGCGCCTGGGGCGGCGGTCTGGGCATCGCCAAGCACCTGAGCGGGCTGGAGCTGGAGGCGGCCTATGAGTACATCAACTGGTATCTGTCGGGTTGGGTCGGCGCCTATCTGAACCGCCAGGGCTATTATTCGGCCGTCCTCGACACCGCCAAGCAGCACATGTCGCCGGAGGAATGGGCCTTCTGGATGGAGGGCCAGCCGGCGAAGACGGACATCGTCAGCCCCGAAGGCAAGGTGATGGAAAAGGCCGGCGCCGTGCGCGATGGCGGATCGTTCCAGGACCGCATGGGCCGCGTCGCCTGCTGGAACGCGGTGATGGACGAGGACCGCTACATGGTCCGCAAGTGGAACGAGTTCATCGCGGCTTAGTCATCGGCTTCGATGCCCCCTGCCTAACCCTCCCCCGCTTCGCGGGAGAGGGAAGGGGCCCATGCGCAGCATGGGAAGGGAGGGGGCACGGCACCGGTCCAATCCTCAACCCCAGGAGCCCCGCCCATGACCCTGACCGCCGAAACGCCCCGACCGTCCGTCACGGCCGCCGCCGGCCGGGCGAGGCGTGTCCGCCTGCTTCCGCGCGTCGCCCCCTATCTCCAGGCGGCGCCGCTGACCGTCGCGCTGCTGCTGTTCCTGCTGGTGCCGATCCTGACCATCGTCGCGGTCAGCTTCTGGGATTACGACAGCGTGCGCATCTACCCGGACTTCGTGCTGACCAACTATACGGAACTGCTGACCTCGCCGGTCACCTGGAAGACCTACCTGAACACGCTGAAATACGCGGCGCTGACCTGGGCGATCACGCTCGGCATCGGCTTCACGGTCGCCTATTTCCTGGCCTTCCATGTGCGGTCCACCACCTGGCAGATGGTGCTGTTCCTGGTCTGCACCATCCCGTTCTGGACCTCCAACATCATCCGCATGATCTCGTGGATCCCGTTCCTGGGACGCAACGGGCTGCTGAACTCGGGCCTGATCTCCGCCGGGATCATCGACCGGCCGCTGGAGTTCCTGCTGTTCTCCGACTTCTCGGTCGTGCTGGCCTTCGTCCACCTCTATGCGCTGTTCATGGTGGTGCCGATCTTCAATTCGATGATGCGGATCGACCGCGCGCTGATCGAGGCGGCGCGCGACGGTGGCGCCAGTGCGGCGCAGACGCTGTGGAACGTCATCCTGCCGCTGACCAAGCCCGGCATCGCCATCGGCTCCATCTTCGTCGTCACGCTGGTGATGGGCGACTTCATCACCGTGCGGCTGATGAGCGGCGGGCAGAGCGCCTCCATCGGGCTGATGATCGCCAACGAGATCTCGCTTCTGCAATACCCGGCCGCCGCCGCCAACGCGGTGGTTCTGCTGGCCGTCGTCCTCATCATGGTGGTGGCGATGCTGCGCGTCGTCGACATCCGGAAGGAGCTGTGAGTGATGAACACCTCCCGCCGAGGCCTGTCCTTCTACCTGCTGGCCGGTTTCTTCGCGCTGTTCGTGCTGTTCCTCTACGGCCCGACCGCCACCATCCTGGTTCTGTCCTTCCAGGGGCCGGAGGGCGGACTGACCTTTCCGATGAACGGGGTGTCGCTGCACTGGTTCCGCAACCTGTTCGAACAGCAGGCGGTGGGCGATTTCGGCGGGTCGTTCCGCCGGTCGATCGCGCTGGGGCTGATGGTGATGGTGCTGACCGTGCTGTTCTCGGTGCTGGCCGGCTTCGCCTTCCGCCGCCGTTTCCGCGGCAGCGGGGCGCTGTTCTACCTCGCCGTCGCCAGCCTGATCGTGCCGTCGATCCTGGTCAGCCTGGGCATCGGCCTGCTCTTCAACATCCTGGGTCTGGAGCCGTCCTGGTACAGTTCGGCGCTCGGCGCGCACCTGACCTGGACGCTGCCTTTCGGCCTGCTGATCGTCTTCGCCATCTTCAACCGCTTCAACCCGGCCTATGAGGAGGCGGCGCGCGATCTGGGGGCGTCGCCCTGGCAGACGGTGCGCCATGTGGTGCTGCCGATCCTGCTGCCCAGCCTGATCGGCGTCGGGCTGTTCGGCTTCACCCTGTCCTATGACGAGTTCGCCCGCACGCTGATGACCGCCGGCAGCTTCAACACGCTGCCGCTGGAGATCTACGGCATGACCACCAACGTCACCACGCCGGTGCTCTATGCGCTGGGGTCGCTGACGACTGTCTTCTCCTTCACCGTGATCGGCCTCGCCCTGCTGGGCCTGATCCTGCTGCGCCGCCACCGCCTGCGCCGAAGCGGCGCCTGAGGATTCCCGATACCATGCGCATTCTGGTTGTCAATCCGAACAGCACCGCCTCGATGACGTTGCGGATCGGTTCCGCCGCCAGCAAGGTCGCCGCGCCCGGCACCGAGATCCTGGCCGTTAACCCGCCGACCGGCCCCGCCAGCATCGAAGGCTATTATGACGAGGCGCTGGCCGTGCCCGGCATGCTGGCCGTGATCGACCGGCACCAGCGCGAGAACGACATCGCCGGCACTGTGATCGCCTGTTTCGACGATGTCGGGCTGGACGCCGCCCGCAGCCTCGCCACCGCACCGGTGGTCGGCATCTGCGAAGCGGCGATGCAGACCGCCGGGCTGCTGGGCGGCCGGTTCGCCGTGGTGACGACTCTCGCCCGCTCCGTCCCGGCGCTGGAGCATCTGGCCCGACGCTATGGCATGGCCGGGCGCTGCACCATCCGCGCCGCCGGCGTGCCGGTGCTGGCGCTGGAGGAGCCGGCGTCCGGTGCGGTTGAGCGCGTGCGCGCCGAAATCCACCGGGCGGTGGAACAGGACGGGGCGGAGACCATCGTGCTGGGCTGCGCCGGCATGGCCGACCTCGCCCGCTCCCTGAGCGACGAGACGGGCCTGCCGGTGGTGGACGGCGTCACCGCCGCCGTGAAGCTGGTGGAGGGGTTGGCCGCGCTCGGCCTGCGCACCAGCAAGGCGGGCGGCTATGCCGCGCCGCTGCCCAAGGAAAGGTGAAGGAAGGAGGTCGCCAAGCCGGCGGCGATGTGGCAAATGCGTTTGCGGGGCCTCACCGATGTTGGCCCCGTTCCATGATCCGCCAGGAGCCCGCCATGACCGTGCCGCCCGCCTCCCACGCCTCCGCTGCCGACCGGCTGGAGGCGGCACTCGCCAGGATCGCCGACCCGGAGCGGCAGGGCGCCCTGGTCTTCACCGACGTCTATGCGGAAGAGGCGCGCGCCGCCGCCATGGCCAGCGACCGTCGGGCGGCGGCCGGCCGGCCGCTCGGGCCGCTCGACGGGCGGATCGTCTCGGTGAAGGCTCTGTTCGATGTGGCGGGCGAGACCACGGCGGCCGGGTCTGCCATCTTGCGCGGCCGGCCGGCCGCATCACGCGACGCCCGTGCGGTTGCCCGGCTGCGCGCGGCCGGTGCGGTGATCGTCGGCCGGACCCACATGACGGAGTTCGCCTTTTCCGCCGTCGGCATCAATCCCCATTACGGCAATCCCGGCAATCCCCGTGACCGCTCGCGGGTGCCAGGCGGATCCTCCTCCGGAGCGGTGATCTCGGTGGCCGACGGCATGGCGGAGATCGCGCTGGGCAGCGACACCGGCGGATCGCTGCGCATTCCGGCGGCCCTGTCCGGCACCGTCGGCTTCAAGCCATCCGCCGGGCGCCTGCCGGCCGAGGGGGCGTTCCCGCTGTCGCCGACGTTGGACGTCATCGGTCCGATTGCCGCCACCGTCGCCGATGCAGCCTTGCTCGACAGCGTGCTTTCCGACGGCGATCCGGTGCCGTTGGCGGCGCTTCCGGTCGCCGGGCAGTCTTTCCTGGTGCCGCGTGGCCGGCTGTTCGACGGCGTCGAGCCTGCCGTCGCCGCTGCGTTCGAGGCAGCGCTGGACCGGCTACGCGCGGCCGGGGCGCACATCGTGGACGGCTCCATCGAGGCGGAGTTGGAGGCATTGGCGGCGTTGGACCGCATCGGCGTCTTCACCGCCATCGAGCTGGCGGCGACGCTGGCCGAACTCGGCATCACGGCGCTCGACGGCATCGATCCGAAGACCCGCGCGCGGATCGAGGCCGGCGGCAGGGCGCCCGCCGCCGACTATGTCCGGATGCAGCGCCGCCGCGCCGAGTTGATCCGGCTGATGGACGAACGGCTGACCCGGCATCCGGTCCTGCTGCTGCCGACCGTGCCGATGACCGCGCCCGCCATTGCCGAGGTGCTGGAGGATGCGACCTTCCACCGGGTCAATCTGGCGCTGCTGCGCAACACCCGCGTCGCCAACCTGTTCGACCTGCCGGCCATTTCCCTGCCGGTTCCCGCCGACGGGTTGCCGGTCGGGCTGATGGCGATGGGGCGGCGCGGCGGCGACCGCAGCCTGCTGGGCATCGCCGCCGGGATCGAAGCGGTGCTGCGGGGGTGATGGCCGCGCAATCTCAGCCGACGGGAGGGAGCGGTCTTCTCGGAATGTAATTTGTCATCCTGCCACAACGGTCCTACTGTTCATTAACATGAAGGACTGGCTTGGATGGGCAAACGATGGATCTGACCCCCGGCACGCTGGACAGGATGAC